>NZ_JBNBBE010001892.1:0-229 GCF_050031795.1 Stenotrophomonas sp. SrG | reverse complement strand
CGGCGCCCCGGCGCCGCGGTCCGCCCTGCCCCCCCGCCCGCCGCCCCCGTGCGCCCCTCCCCCCCGCGGCCCCCCCCCCCCCCCGCCGCCCCCCCCCCCCGCCGCCCCCCCGCGACCCCCCCCCGCCCCCGCCCAGGCCAGCCCCCGCTGCCCTGCGACCCAGGCCGCCGCGCCGCTCCCCCGCCCGTGACCCGCGGCCCTCCACCGCGCGGGCAGACCGCTTACAGAA
>NZ_JBNBBE010001891.1:0-229 GCF_050031795.1 Stenotrophomonas sp. SrG | reverse complement strand
TGTCCGACCGGCGGGGCGGGGTCGGGCATGTTCTCCGCCCACTCGCTGAACTGCCGGTCCGGAGCGCGGGGCCGGTCGCGGCCGGGCTACGGGTCGACCCGGGCCACCCACGCCGCCCGCGAGCAGCTGTGCCGCCGAGCCGGTCGGCGGGGGGGGGGGCGGTGCCACCGCGGGGATGGCGGCGAAGAGGCCGGCGCGCTGCCGCGCGGGAGCGCCCCGCGGGCGGCCG
>NZ_JBNBBE010001890.1:0-229 GCF_050031795.1 Stenotrophomonas sp. SrG | reverse complement strand
CGGCGCCCGCGCCCCACCCCACACCACACCCCGTGCCCCCCCCCCACCCCCCCCCCCCCCCCGGCTCCCCCCCCTCGGCCCGCCCCGAGCGCGCCCCCCGCCCGCCCCCCCCCCTCCCGGCGCCCCCCCGCCCCGCCGCCCCCCCCCACCAGCACCACGCCCACCACCCCCCCCCACACCGCCCGCCGGAAGGAGCCCTCGCACAGTGCCAGCCGGCGCTGCCCACGGG
>NZ_JBNBBE010001889.1:0-229 GCF_050031795.1 Stenotrophomonas sp. SrG | reverse complement strand
TGCAGCGACCCCGCCGGCGGGGCGGACCCCCACCCCCCCACCCACCACCCCACAACACGCCCCGACCCCCCCCCCGCACCACCCCCCCAGCACCCCCCCCCCCCCCCACCACCCCGCACCCCCCCCCACCCGCCCCACCCCCCCGACCGACCCCCCCCGCCCACGCCCCCCGCGCACCCCGCCGCTCCCCCCCCCCGGCGGCCGCACCGCGCCCCCCCCGCCCGCCCCA
>NZ_JBNBBE010001888.1:0-229 GCF_050031795.1 Stenotrophomonas sp. SrG | reverse complement strand
CCCCGCCCACCCCCCCCCGCGCCCCCACTCGCCCCGCCCCAGACGCCCCCCCCCGCCCCCGCCCCCCCCGCCGCCCACCCCCCCCCGGTCCCCCCCCCGCCCCCCCCCGCACCCGCCCCCCCCAAGACCCCCTGACCCCCCGCGACCACGTCCTCCCGGACGCCCAGCCGACGCCCCAGGCGGGCCTGCCCGTGGCGCCCACCGATAGGGGCGCCGCCCCGGCCAGGCC
>NZ_JBNBBE010001887.1:0-229 GCF_050031795.1 Stenotrophomonas sp. SrG | reverse complement strand
TCGCTGGTCTTCCTTCCGCTGAACGCATAGATTCCCCTGGATGGCATCGTTGTTATCGCGGTGGGCCAGGCGTGGTGGACAGTGCAACGTGTACTGGGCGGAATCTTGGTGGTCTGGTCCATGGGGTTCTACTGGTTGTTATTCCTCGTCCGGGGCCGCTGGGTGAAATGTGCGATCTTGGTTCCTGTCGGTTTGTCGCTGTTGGGCGCTGCGGAGATCGGTCCCCTCA
>NZ_JBNBBE010001886.1:0-229 GCF_050031795.1 Stenotrophomonas sp. SrG | reverse complement strand
AGCGTGGAGGGCCTGTGCGCGCGGGGCGTCGGGGGCGGGGGCCGCCGCCCCTGCTCGGCGGTGGGGGCCCCCGGCGGCGGCCGGGGCCTGGCCGGTGGGGCGCGCTGGGGCCTGACCGGCTGCGGCGCCGGGCGGGCGCGCCGCACCGTGGCCCCCGCCGTCACGCGCCACACCCTGCTGCCCGGCCAGTGCGCCCCCGACCGGCAGCGCGGCAACGTCGCCTACATGG
>NZ_JBNBBE010001885.1:0-229 GCF_050031795.1 Stenotrophomonas sp. SrG | reverse complement strand
CGATACGCACGGCTTCAACGAAGCACTGCGTTCGGCTCTGCGTGAAGACCCGGACATCCTCCTGGTCGGCGAACTCCGCGACCTGGAATCCATCCGGCTGGCGCTGACCGCCGCCGACACCGGCCACCGGGTGTTCGGCACGCTGCACACCAGCTCGGCGGCCAAGCCCATCGACCGCAGCATCGACGTGTTCCCCGCCGGCGAAACGCCGATGGTGCGCTCGATGCTG
>NZ_JBNBBE010001884.1:0-229 GCF_050031795.1 Stenotrophomonas sp. SrG | reverse complement strand
GCAGGTCAGCGCCAACCTCGGCGTGGTCGGGTGCGAAGTGGAGGTGTGCGGCCGGGTGGGCAACCTGAGCCCGGCGGCGCGGCGGCAGTCCTGCGCCGAGGCGGCCAACCGCCGCACCGCGCCGCTGTCGCGGGTGGCCGAAGTGGCCACGGCGTGGTGGACCCGGGGCGCCGACAGCGAGCCGCTGACGAGCGCCGGGGCCCCCCGGGCCCCCTCGGAGGACTCGCGG
>NZ_JBNBBE010001883.1:0-229 GCF_050031795.1 Stenotrophomonas sp. SrG | reverse complement strand
CCGGCACTTACGCGTTTCGACAGCGCGCGCCGAACGACGTGCACGCCGTCAACGGCCGCAAGCACATCACGCAACCGCTCCGGACCGCGAACATGGCCTCCGCCAGACTGCGCGCGATCGGCTGGGCATCATGCTATGCACCCGCGTACGACGTGTTGCGGGCGCGACGGGTGGCACGGATTAGCACAAAGGATCTGGACGCGCTCGCCGAGCGATTGATTGGCGGGGG
>NZ_JBNBBE010001882.1:0-229 GCF_050031795.1 Stenotrophomonas sp. SrG | reverse complement strand
GTCCGGGGCCGCCCACTGTGCGGTGTCCTGGGTCTCGAACATCAGGTGCGGCGAGTGGCACATCGAGCCCGTCACGTTCCAATGGACGTTGAGGGTCTGCAGGTAGAGCGTGAACGCGTCTGCCTGGAAGGCCGACGGGCCCTCGGCAAGCTTCTTGCGATCTGCTTCCTTGATCCCGATATCAATGTGCGGGGCCGAGGGCGCCGCGGCTGCGAGCGGCAGGTTGGCG
>NZ_JBNBBE010001881.1:0-229 GCF_050031795.1 Stenotrophomonas sp. SrG | reverse complement strand
CTGGGCGTGTACAGCCGCACGAACATCTCACTGATGCTCTGGATCAGCTCATATCCATGGCGCGGCTGCGCCGCCAGCAGCGACAGCACCAGCAGGCGCATGTCGCCGCGGCTCAGCGGGCGGGAAGTCAGCGGACTGGCAGGCCCATCAAGATCACGGGGAGCGGTCATTTCGATATATCGATTGAAGTCCGATCACGATATATCGAAAATGATCCCCGGTGTAGGGT
>NZ_JBNBBE010001880.1:0-229 GCF_050031795.1 Stenotrophomonas sp. SrG | reverse complement strand
GACCGCGGGGTGCGGGTGACGCCCGATGGGCAGCGTTTGCTGGCCCACTTAGGCCCACACCTGGCTGGGATCGCGCAGGGGCTGCAGCCGTTTGGCGCGCGCCACGACCGCGTGCTGTAGGTCAGTGCGTTGCCAAAGATGGCCTACAACAGGCGGGTACCACCGCAGGGCTACTTAGTGGCCTGCCACCCCGAGATTGAATTCAAACAGGAAAACAGCGAAACGCTCA
>NZ_JBNBBE010001879.1:0-229 GCF_050031795.1 Stenotrophomonas sp. SrG | reverse complement strand
CCCATCCATGCGCGCTGCTTCCGTGAGGTGCATCAGGACATAGCCCGGGGAGATCAGGTCAGCGCCGTCCAGCGTGCCGCTGTAGTCCGCACGGCTGGCCGCCCCGCCGGCGGTGCGCGCCAGGGCCAGGTCACCCCCCTGGGTGTCGCCGAGGGTTTCCCTCCCATCGAGGGCGGGGTGCCCCATGAGGGCCTGCCGGGTCTGCGGGGCGGCGCGGTCGCGAACAAGT
>NZ_JBNBBE010001878.1:0-229 GCF_050031795.1 Stenotrophomonas sp. SrG | reverse complement strand
CGGAAGATGTAATCAGTACACCCGGTTCGCGACCTGCGGCACATCGCGGGTCCAGCGTTCGCGGCCGCCGAGGCCGGCCAGGTCGACCAGCTCGGCGGCGCCGAGCACCGCGACCTGCCGCTGCCTGGCCAGCGACAGCGCGGCCAGCAGCGTGCCACCGCTGGCGAGCACATCGACCACCACCAGCACGCGCGCGCCCGGCGGCAATGCTACGGCATGCACTGCGATG
>NZ_JBNBBE010001877.1:0-229 GCF_050031795.1 Stenotrophomonas sp. SrG | reverse complement strand
CGCGCGGACCGGGCGCGATGACATCACGGTAGAAGGCGTCTCGTGGGCTTGCGCGAACCAGATGAACGCTCTCGTGGCAGAGCGGTAGCGCGTGGGCCGGGTGTTCCTGGTGGGCGATGCGGCGCATACCCGTCCCCCTACCGGCGGCGTGGGACTGTACACCCGCGCGCAGGGTGCCTCCCCCCTGGGCTGGAGGCTGGCGTCGGTTGGGGAAGGCGCGCCCGAGGGA
>NZ_JBNBBE010001876.1:0-229 GCF_050031795.1 Stenotrophomonas sp. SrG | reverse complement strand
ACCAGCCCCTGGGTCCGCCGCGCCTTCACGTCCGCCCCGTGGCCAAAGCAGAGCTCATCGCCGCCATCGCCAGTGAGGATCGTGCGGCACGAGGCGCCGGCCGCCTCCGCCGCCAGCAGTGTTGGAATGGCGGACGAGTCGGCATAGGGATCGCAGTTGTCGCGGGGCATCATCTCGACCAGGCTGATCGCATTCGCGTCGTCCATGTGCAGGCGTGTGTTTCGGGTGA
>NZ_JBNBBE010001875.1:0-229 GCF_050031795.1 Stenotrophomonas sp. SrG | reverse complement strand
CACTCGGCCAGCGCAGCGCGGTCGACACTACTCTTTAAGAACACCCCACCTATTCCGGTCACATTTGCCATCGCAGTCTCCCTGGGTCCGTGCTTATCCTATGCCCTTCCCCGCGCAAAAGAAAACGGCAGGCCGTTGCACCGGCCTGCCGTAGTCCGGTCACCGCACGCGCTGGGATCCGAAGCGGAACACGCCACCCCGGCTGATCGTAACCACGGCCACGGCCACG
>NZ_JBNBBE010001874.1:0-229 GCF_050031795.1 Stenotrophomonas sp. SrG | reverse complement strand
CGACCACACCGCGCGGCCTGCCGCGCGCCAGCGGATCGCGCAGCTGCGCAGCGCCGCGACTGACGATGCGCCGCTGCACCTGCAGAACCCCGGCGTCGTACCGCAGCTGGGCGTGCGCGGTTCGACCGCGCCGATGCGGCCGGTCGGCACGCGGGCCCCCACCCCTGAAACCACCTGAGTCCCGCAGGTCCCGGCCAGCCCCGCACGACACCCGGATGGGCCGCGAAGC
>NZ_JBNBBE010001873.1:0-229 GCF_050031795.1 Stenotrophomonas sp. SrG | reverse complement strand
CCGCCCCTGCCGTCCTGCCCAGCACCCCCGCCGCACCCCACCGCCATGGCCGCGACAAGCGCCGGCTCCCTCCGCGAAAGCGCCCAGAGTGTATGTCGGGACATGTGACGGGCCGCAGGTGGCGGGTGGTAACGCGGCGTGTGGTAAAGCGGCGGGAGGTCGCGTGGCGAGGGGAAAACCGCCGCCAGTACCCCAGCAGGGGGTCGATCCGAGTCATTTACCGCGGCAC
>NZ_JBNBBE010001872.1:0-229 GCF_050031795.1 Stenotrophomonas sp. SrG | reverse complement strand
TAGGCGATGTGCTTGTTGAGCTGGCCATCGGCGAGGCACAGGAGCACGCGGATTTGCTGGGGGGTCAGCTGGGGCAGGCGGGCTGCGCGCAATGCGTCGGATTCGCTGCGCTCTGCTGCCATCGGCGGGAACCAGAGGCCACCGTGGTGGACTGCCGCTAGGGCCTTGCCGATGGTTTGGGCCGGGGCGTTTTTGGGGATTTAGGCGGCGTCGCCGTACTGCTGGGCGA
>NZ_JBNBBE010001871.1:0-229 GCF_050031795.1 Stenotrophomonas sp. SrG | reverse complement strand
GGGGTTCGCGCCGCCGCTGCTCGGCAAGCTGCGCGATGCCCTGCGCGGGCCGGACGACCCACCGCTGGAAGCGCATGACAGCAAGGTCGGGCGCGGCACGCTGCAGTCGTTGCGGCGCGCTGCCACGCAGCTTGCCTGCCTGCCCGACGCAGCACTGCTGGCTGGCGGCGCGGTGCTGCGCACGCTGTGGCGCCTGGCCATCGCACGCCGCCATCTGCTGCAGGGGAAT
>NZ_JBNBBE010001870.1:0-229 GCF_050031795.1 Stenotrophomonas sp. SrG | reverse complement strand
GGCCATGCCAAGGGTTTCTGCGGCGGCGTGGCACAGCTCGACCGTGGCCTGGATGCCCAGGAAGCCGGCACCGCCCGTGAGCGGGTGGAACCCGCGGACCCCCGCGTTGAGCTGGTCGCTGTCCTGGGGCGACTGCTCCAGCTACACCAGCTGTTCGCCGAGGCTATACAGGATCTCCTGGGCCTCGAGGATTAAGTCTGCTTCTATTTCTTCTGGAACAGCCCCCACG
>NZ_JBNBBE010001869.1:0-229 GCF_050031795.1 Stenotrophomonas sp. SrG | reverse complement strand
GCGCATAGCCATTGGGGTGGTCCTTGCGCAGCACGAACATCACGCCGCGATCCTGCAGCATCAAACCCAGCCCCCGCGGCGCCATGCCGCTGCCCATGCCGCGGTAGTTGGACTCGATCAGCGATACCATCATCCCGACCGCATCGGCCACCGACATGTAGATCGTGTCGCACTCTTCCAGCTGATTCGGCGTGCCCGGCTGCACCTCGCGAAGCGCCTGGCCCATTGA
>NZ_JBNBBE010001868.1:0-229 GCF_050031795.1 Stenotrophomonas sp. SrG | reverse complement strand
TCGGCACGCTGCGCGAAGGCTCGCGCAGCGAGCGCAGCAGCCTGCTCGACAACCTGCCCGCGCCGTCCTTCCGCTGCACGGTCGAGCGGCCCTGGAACATCCGGAGCACCGGCGTGGGTGGCACCGGCGTGGTGACCATCGGCGCGGGGCGGGGCCTGGCCGGGCCCCGGGAAGGCAAGGGGGCCAGCGGGCGCGCCCAGTCCGGCCGGGCCCCGAAGGGGGGCGCGGT
>NZ_JBNBBE010001867.1:0-229 GCF_050031795.1 Stenotrophomonas sp. SrG | reverse complement strand
CAGGCCCGGCAAGACCTTGCGGTTCGGCCTCTGCGGCCGGCCCCGCAGGCGCGGCATCACGGCCAGCATCCATCCCACCCCGGGGTCGAGCATCGCGCGCAGGTGCGCCTCGCGCCAGGTCGCTTCACGGGTCAGCGGGGTGTACGAACCCCGCCGCAGCCGCGCGCAGGCGAGCCGGCCGCCCCGGGCCAGGCCCAGGCCGGCGCCCATCATGCGATCGGCGCCGTAC
>NZ_JBNBBE010001866.1:0-229 GCF_050031795.1 Stenotrophomonas sp. SrG | reverse complement strand
GGGCGCTGAAGCCGAAGCTGGCCGGCCTGGCCGACTTGGGCCTGGTCTCCAAGCTGGTGATGGCGCACTTCGCCGGTTGTGTGAGCGGGGGGACACGACCAACGGTATGCCCAGGCTGCGCGCGGGCACCCTTCGGGCCGGCGTAAACGACGTTAGGGGCGGCTTGCGCCGCACCGGGCGTGTCCTCCCGGTAGGCGCCCACCGTTGTTGGGCCCGCGTTTCACCCGGT
>NZ_JBNBBE010001865.1:0-229 GCF_050031795.1 Stenotrophomonas sp. SrG | reverse complement strand
CAACGGCGGCAGCGGCCAGTGCCTCGACGCCTTCGGTGCCCGGCAGCGCATCGGCCGCCAGCGAGCGCTTGATGATGCTCTCGGCGTTACCGGTGACTGCGGTGATTTCCGGCACGTCGGTCATCGCGAAGGCACCAGTCATGGTGTGCCCCGCGCGCCGCAGGGTAGCGGTGCCCGGTTGCGGCGCCGCCTGCGCTTCTGCCAGCCCGGCCTGCCGCGTGGCGGGGTG
>NZ_JBNBBE010001864.1:0-229 GCF_050031795.1 Stenotrophomonas sp. SrG | reverse complement strand
CGGCTCCACGTTCTGCAGGCTCACCGGCTTCCACGGCGCGCACGTGCTGCGGGGCCCGATCATGCTGATCGTGATGTGGCTGCGCTCGGCCACGGGCCACTGCACCCGCGACAACCACTTCGGTTTCGAGGCCGCCGCGTGGTACGGGAACTTCGTCGACGTGGTGGGGCTTATGCTGTTCTTGTTCGTCTACGTGCTTTAGCGTCGGGGGGTATAAACCGCCCACGCC
>NZ_JBNBBE010001863.1:0-229 GCF_050031795.1 Stenotrophomonas sp. SrG | reverse complement strand
ACGAAGCGGTCGGTGACCACGAAGTACACCGCATAGCTGGCGAACGGCTCCATCGTGCCCACGTACTCGGGGCGCGGGGCCGCAACTGGATGGCCGGCCAGCAGCGCGAACGAAAGGCCCAGCGACAAACGCGAACGAGACAGAATCAGACAACCTCCTGGGGGGACGGCACCCGCAGCACGCACAACCCGGCGATCAACAGGCTGACGCCACCCACCGCCAGCACGGG
>NZ_JBNBBE010001862.1:0-229 GCF_050031795.1 Stenotrophomonas sp. SrG | reverse complement strand
GCAATCGCCCGGGAAACGGTCGATTCGTGCACGCCGAGCTCCCCGGCCACCTCGCGCAGGGTCAGCCGGCGCAGGGCCTGCGCACCGAACTCGAGGAAGGCGGCCTGCTGCAGCAGCAGGCAGCGCATCACCCGCAGCAGGGACACGCCACGGGCCTCCAGGCCCTTGAGCAGCCAGCTCGCCTCCTGCAGGTGGGTGCTCAGGTAGCCGGCGTCGCTTTCGCCACCGA
>NZ_JBNBBE010001861.1:0-229 GCF_050031795.1 Stenotrophomonas sp. SrG | reverse complement strand
CCGCGCCCCGCCGCGGCAGCACCGGGCGGTCGCCTTCAGCCGGCTACCCGGCCAGGCACTGGATCTCCCAGCCCATCTGGCGGACGCGGCGCGGCCGGCCGTCGGCGTCCCGCTCGCTCTGCCCGGCGCCGGCCCCTTCGGCGACCCGGCCGCGCACCCAGTCCGGCAACGGGTTCCCCGGGAGATCCCAGCCGGAGGCCTCCAGCAGCACCTGCTGCGCATCCTCGCA
>NZ_JBNBBE010001860.1:0-229 GCF_050031795.1 Stenotrophomonas sp. SrG | reverse complement strand
TGGCCTGCGCGACGTCAAGGTCTCGCTCAACGCCACCAACCTGACCGACAAGCGGTATGCGGGGCAGCTGCGCTCATTCGCCCCGACCGACCCGACCGGTACGCGCTACGCGATCCCTGCGAGCGCGCCACGGCAGTTGTTGATGACCGGGAGCGCGGCCGTCTGACGGTGGGTCGCCGCCCGTCCCGCGGGCGGGCGCGACAGTCGTGGGGGGAATCGATCCAGGAGG
>NZ_JBNBBE010001859.1:0-229 GCF_050031795.1 Stenotrophomonas sp. SrG | reverse complement strand
GCGCAGCTCGCCGTCGGGGTCGGTGTGGATCGCCAGGCCCCCCGCATCGCGCCGGGGCTTCGCGGGCGGCGCGCCTGACTGGCCACAGACCACGGCCGGTGGCGCTGTCACCGCGGCGGGCGCCCGCGCGATTTCTCTCCCGTGGGTGCCAACGCACCGCACGACGCATCCCCCCAAGCCCGGAGTGACCCATGCGCACCCGCAAACCCCGTCTGCTGCTGGCCCTGCG
>NZ_JBNBBE010001858.1:0-229 GCF_050031795.1 Stenotrophomonas sp. SrG | reverse complement strand
GCGCCGATGTCGTCGGCGGTTTCGATGTGCTGATCATGTACGCCTGCGGCTTCGGCATGACCGACGATGTAGCCGGCGGGGCAGCCAGCCTCGGCGTCGACCTGATGTCGGCGGTGCGTGCCTCCCGCGTCGCCCTGCCCTGGCTGAAGCAGTCGGCCGAGGCCTGCATCCTCAACCTGGCGTCGATCGCCGCACAGCAGCCGCGCCCCGGCGCCGCCCCGTATGGCGC
>NZ_JBNBBE010001857.1:0-229 GCF_050031795.1 Stenotrophomonas sp. SrG | reverse complement strand
CCTGGTAGTACTGCGCGCCGGCGTGCCGGTGGACGGCGAGGCCGCCGCGGTGCAGGACTACTTTGATATCAACACCATCGGCTGGGTTTCGCTGGCGGCGGTGCTGCTGCTGGTGTGGGTTGCATTCCGTTCGCTGCGCCCGATGCTGGGGGTGGCCGCCGCGCGGCTGGGGGGGTGGGGCGGGGCGCTGGGGGTGAGCGTGCTGGGGGGCGGCAGGGTGGCCGGGGGG
>NZ_JBNBBE010001856.1:0-229 GCF_050031795.1 Stenotrophomonas sp. SrG | reverse complement strand
TCCTTCCAGGCCGCCCTGGCCCAGCACCACCAGCATCGCGCCCACGGGGGCGTACAGGTCGCTCGGGACCTGGACGGTATCCCAGCCGTTCTGGGCATTGCCGCGGGTGGCGTCGATGCTGCCCAGCGGGCCGTGGTCGGAGGCGCCCTGCAGGGCGGGGTCGAAGGTGTGGCCGGACCGCGTGGCGTGGTTGGCTTCGGTGTTGAGCTTGAAGTCCTTCTCCAGGCCG
>NZ_JBNBBE010001855.1:0-229 GCF_050031795.1 Stenotrophomonas sp. SrG | reverse complement strand
CACCACCGGCGTGATCACCCACAAGACGATCTACAAGGATTTCTTCACCTTCCGGCCGGAGAAGGGCCTGCGCTCGGGGCTGGACTTCCATACCGTCAGCGCGGTGATGGCCCTGCCCTACCCCGCGATGATCACCTCCACCGGCATAGCCCCGCTGACGTACAGGTACCTGCCGCAGGGCGCAAGCGTGGCTTATCCCACGGATGAGGACGCGTTCTACAGCGAGGCC
>NZ_JBNBBE010001854.1:0-229 GCF_050031795.1 Stenotrophomonas sp. SrG | reverse complement strand
CGTTCAGACCGTCCATGTCCAGCGCGGCCACCTCGCCTGCCGCGACCAACACCGCCACGGGACCCGGCAGGAACGGCAGGGCCAGCGCCGAATCGAGCGCATTGAAGGCCTCGCGGAAGCGCGAAGGCGATGACAGGCCGGCGGCGCGCACCTGCGCATGCCGCAGCGCCAGCGCCAGCCTGAACAAGGCCCAGCGGACGTCGCCGACGATCCCATAGGCCGACACCAC
>NZ_JBNBBE010001853.1:0-229 GCF_050031795.1 Stenotrophomonas sp. SrG | reverse complement strand
CACGTCCAGGGGGTCGGGACGACCGTGCGCGGGCGCTTCGACCTGCACGTTATTCTTGCCCAAGGCCTTGGCCCGTTAGCACTGGGCGTCTGCCGCGGCGACTGCCGTATCCTCGCTCATGTGGCCACCGATCGCGGCAATGCCGATGCTGGTGCCGACCTCCCGGCGTGCCATGCCCCACGGCACGGTGAGGCTGCGCACCGACGCGAGCGGGTCACTGGCAATGCGG
>NZ_JBNBBE010001852.1:0-229 GCF_050031795.1 Stenotrophomonas sp. SrG | reverse complement strand
GGCTTCGCCCGGACGATGAGCATCGGTAGCTTCGCCTCGATGTGCACCGCGATCACCGGATCGCGCGCACTTGCGACGCTGATCTACGGCCGTCGCAAGAAGCGCCAGAACGTGGCCATCTGACGGGACGACACGCACAATGAAACTGTTTCCGCTGTACATCCTCCCGAACGACACCAAGATCGACTTCTTGCGTTGGCGCCATGTCGCCATGGCAGTCACGATCGCG
>NZ_JBNBBE010001851.1:0-229 GCF_050031795.1 Stenotrophomonas sp. SrG | reverse complement strand
TTGAGGATCTTGCCGCGCAACGGCAGCACGGCCTGGTTCATGCGGTTGAGGCCCTGCTTGGCCGAACCA
This sequence comes from Stenotrophomonas sp. SrG, assembly GCF_050031795.1. Lineage (NCBI taxonomy): Bacteria > Pseudomonadati > Pseudomonadota > Gammaproteobacteria > Lysobacterales > Lysobacteraceae > Stenotrophomonas > Stenotrophomonas sp. SrG. The sequence goes on along the minus strand of NZ_JBNBBE010001851.1, from coordinate 160 downwards.
CCTGCGGAGTCACCCTCGACGATGAACAGTACGGACAGCGCCGGGTCTTTCTCCTGGCAGTCGGCCAGCTTCCCGGGCAGGCCGGCGTTATCCAACGCGCCCTTGCGACGGGTCAGGTCGCGCGCCTTGCGCGCGGCTTCGCGGGCGCGGGCGGCATCGA
>NZ_JBNBBE010001850.1:0-229 GCF_050031795.1 Stenotrophomonas sp. SrG | reverse complement strand
CCCGAGCAGGAAGCCGCGGACCGGTTCGATGTCGGCTTCGAACTCGTCGAGGAAGGTGGAGTCGCCGAGCAGCACGCCGGCCAGGAACGCGCCCATAGCCATCGACAGCCCGCCCAGCTGCATCAGCAGTGCCGCGCCCAGCACCACCAGCAAAGCGGCGGCGGTCATCACCTCGCGCGCCTTGGCGGCGGCCAGGATGCGGAACAGCGGGTTGAGCAGGAAGCGGCCG
>NZ_JBNBBE010001849.1:0-229 GCF_050031795.1 Stenotrophomonas sp. SrG | reverse complement strand
GCCAGGATGAACTCGATGGATCCGGCACTGTCACTGACTTGGAAGTAGTTGACGGCGTCGCGCTAGAAGGCATGTACGCTCCAACGTCGATCCAGACTCAGATTGGCTGAGGAGGGTTGGATCTCGCCCATTCCGCTACGCGCTGGCGTCTGCCCAACACTTGGGCAGCAGAGTGCCCAGGCGTGGAGCGGGGAAGCCAGCATCCGGATGGGCGGGCCCACGTCACGCG
>NZ_JBNBBE010001848.1:0-229 GCF_050031795.1 Stenotrophomonas sp. SrG | reverse complement strand
CCCAGGGCCGGCTGCAGGTCCGGAGGCTGGCTTGTTTCCGGCTCGTTGAGCACCATCAACGGCGGCGGGCGCGGCAGGGCTCTACGGCTTTTCAGCGAATCACCGGCACACTGTCAAAGGCTGGCGGGGGTGGGTTTGCGGGACCGTGGAGCGCCATGGATGGCGCGACCGAGCTTACATGGGTGAGGGCGCACTGCTTGCGAGGCACTGCCGCGCGGGCGACGGAACG
>NZ_JBNBBE010001847.1:0-229 GCF_050031795.1 Stenotrophomonas sp. SrG | reverse complement strand
CCTACCATGCTGCGCATTGCGGTAGGTACCCACCGTTGGTGGGCACCCATCGCGGGAGGTGCCCACCGTTGGTGGGTACGCTTTACACCGGCAAAAAGATCGCCACGCACAGTCCGCCCTCGCGGCGGTTCTGCAGCGACACGCGCCCACCATGCGCCTCGACGCTTTCGCGGGGATGCGCCACCCCGAGTCCCGTGCCAGTGCGCGTGGGGGACTCGAGCGGCAGCAG
>NZ_JBNBBE010001846.1:0-229 GCF_050031795.1 Stenotrophomonas sp. SrG | reverse complement strand
CGCCAGCGCGTGGGTAAACGCCACCCGCCCACCCTTCGCCGCCGCATCGGCTTCGCTGTCCGGCTCGGACTGCCCGGCGCGGGTGGAGGCGATGTTGTTGATTGACCCGCCGGCCTGCGCGCGCAGCGCCGGCAGTGCGGGCTTGCTGCACAGGAACGCGCCGTGCAGGCTGGACAGGCGGCGCGGCCCTTCGGCCCGGGTCATCACCGCCAGCGGGGTGCCCTGCGCG
>NZ_JBNBBE010001845.1:0-229 GCF_050031795.1 Stenotrophomonas sp. SrG | reverse complement strand
TGGAAGCTGTTCGAACCGAGGTCGACGGCGGCGAGCAGGTCGCCAACCGGCAGGGCGGGCGGAGTCGTGGAGGTATGCGGCATTTGCGAATGGTAGCCGAAGGGTGGGTCGCGGCGACACCGCACGGCCTTCACATGATGCGACCGGAGGCCGCACCGCACGAAACCCGACCAACGGTCGGGATCTACCCGGGTTGTAGATCTTCGATCTACAACCCTTGCATCAACGC
>NZ_JBNBBE010001844.1:0-229 GCF_050031795.1 Stenotrophomonas sp. SrG | reverse complement strand
TCCTCGCTCACGCGCAGGCGCAGGGTGGTGCTGCGCGTGAAGCGGCCGGCCACTTCGCGCAGGTGCTCGTCGCGGAACACGATGCGGCCCTGCCACCCCGCGATCATGCTGGCCGCGTCCTCATCGCGCAGCTGCACGCGCTGGTCGCGATAGTCCCCCTGGGCCACCTTGCCCGCCGACAGATCGGCCAGCAGGCGTCCGCGGCCGCCATCACCGTGCACCTGTACGC
>NZ_JBNBBE010001843.1:0-229 GCF_050031795.1 Stenotrophomonas sp. SrG | reverse complement strand
CGCGCACCGCATCGGCGCTGGCCGCCAACCCGTTCCGCGTGTTCACCTCGCTGCTGCGCCTGGAACTGATCGCAGACGAAGCCCTGCGCGACGAATCCGCGCGCATCCTCGTGCGCCGCCGCATCTTCACCGATGACGCGCGGGCGCTGATCGAGCAGGCAGAGCGCGAAGGCGGCCGGGACCAGACCGATGCGCGCCGCTTCGTGCTGGCCGCGCTGGAAACCTGCCG
>NZ_JBNBBE010001842.1:0-229 GCF_050031795.1 Stenotrophomonas sp. SrG | reverse complement strand
GAGCCGGCGCATGAGCCGGCGCGCGCGCGATGTGATCGGGGTGGGCGGCGGCGAGGTGGGCGCCGCCTGCGCGCTGGCGCTCGCCGATGCCGGGCTGGAGGTCACCCTGGTCGAAGGCCGCGAACCGCCAGCGTGGCAGCCGCAGCAGCCGGACGTGCGGGTGTATGCGTTCGCGCCGGTCAACGCGCAGCTGCTGCGTACGCTCGGCGTATGGCCGGCGGTGCTGGCC
>NZ_JBNBBE010001841.1:0-229 GCF_050031795.1 Stenotrophomonas sp. SrG | reverse complement strand
TCAGCCGGTTCACCACGGCCACCAGGAACGCCAGCGTCTTGCCGGTACCGGACTGGGCCTTGCCGGCGACATAGCCGCCGGGCAGTGCCACGGGCAGGGTCAGCGCCTGGATCGGGGTGCAGCGGGTAAAACCAGCGCCTTCTAGGCCAGCCTGCAGGGCCGGATGCAGCTCGAAGGAGGAGAAGGTCAAATCGGTCAGCGGTTTGTCGCTCATGTGTCCGTCTTGGTA
>NZ_JBNBBE010001840.1:0-229 GCF_050031795.1 Stenotrophomonas sp. SrG | reverse complement strand
TGAGCGGCCCCCGGGCCGGGTTGGCCGGCTTTGCTCCGCTCTTTCTCTCATTTTCACGGCACACCGCTCCAGGACTGAGGCCGCAACGACCCGGCAGAAGCTGCCATTGCATTGGAAACTGGGCATTGGCTTCGGGCTTGGCCTGCTGCTGGGGCTGATCGTGCACGCGGTCGGGCCGGGCATTCCCTGGCTGCCCGATGCCGCCCGCGCGGTGATGACCTACCAGACC
>NZ_JBNBBE010001839.1:0-229 GCF_050031795.1 Stenotrophomonas sp. SrG | reverse complement strand
CTCATCCTCACGACACTGAGTCTGACTGCGCCCCCAATGGCCGCGATGTTCTTCCAGGGTACGTTGGGGAGCTTCATGGCATATGCCCAGATAGGTGGCTCGGCAGCCGCCGGCCCGCAAGGCCAGCCGCCGGGGTCGTACACTCCAGCGCAGACCACGAATGACGATGCAGGATCAGTAGGCCAGGTGGTACAGCCAACCGTGAGGAGCACTTCTGAGGCCGGAAGTA
>NZ_JBNBBE010001838.1:0-229 GCF_050031795.1 Stenotrophomonas sp. SrG | reverse complement strand
CTCAACCCCCCCCCCCCCCCCCCCCCCCCCCCCCCCCCCCCCCCCCCCCCACCCCCCTGCCGCCCCCCCGCCCCTACCGTCTCTCCCTGGAGACGATACGCAAACTGGCGATCCTGGCCGATGCCGCCAAGTACGACGCGTCCTGCGCCTCCAGTTGCGCGGGGCGGCGGGATTCGCGCGCGTCCGGCGGCATCGGCAGCACCGAAGGCGCCGGCATCTGCCACAGCTA
>NZ_JBNBBE010001837.1:0-229 GCF_050031795.1 Stenotrophomonas sp. SrG | reverse complement strand
GCTCCCCGGTGATCGGGTGTAACGTCCGGGCCGAGCCTGCACTATGCTTGCCGGCATGACGAGCGTTCTGCTGCTGGACCTGCACATCGACCGCGCCTTGCAGCTGGTGCGGCGCGGTGATGCGGTGCTGCCGGTCAGCGGCCTCAGCTGGCGCCTGCTGGACTGCCTGTTGGAGCACGGCTCCAATGTGGTCGACTTCGATACGCTGGCACGGCAGGTCTGGGCGCCG
>NZ_JBNBBE010001836.1:0-229 GCF_050031795.1 Stenotrophomonas sp. SrG | reverse complement strand
GGCCTGCTTGCCTATGACCGTGACATAGGCGAACGCCGCGACGGCCTGGCCTTCGAGATCGACGGCGTGGTATACAAGCTTGCCGACCGTGCCGGGCAGGAACAGATGGGCTTTGTGTCGCGCGCTCCGCGCTGGGCCATCGCGCACAAGTTCCCGGCTCAGGAGCAGACCACCACGGTGGAGGCGATCGAAATCCAGATCGGCCGTACCGGCGCGGCCACCCCCGTGG
>NZ_JBNBBE010001835.1:0-229 GCF_050031795.1 Stenotrophomonas sp. SrG | reverse complement strand
CCTTCAACGTGGCGATGGACCTGGAGCCATTCCACCGCATCAACCCCTGCGGCTACCAAGGGCTGCCGGTCACCTCGATGGTAGACTTGGGGGGACCGTCCGGCATGGCGGCCGTCAAGCCGGTACTGCGGGGCCATCTGGCCCGCCAGTTCGGGTTGGACCTCCAGCCTGCCACGGACCGGCCCGATCGGACTGACGCGGCCTGAGCGCCGCCGACCAAGGCCATGAC
>NZ_JBNBBE010001834.1:0-229 GCF_050031795.1 Stenotrophomonas sp. SrG | reverse complement strand
CTGGCCATCGCGGGCCAGGCTCACCCGCACCTGCACGGCGCCCTCTTGGCGGCGCGCCCGCGCGGCGTGGGGGTAACGACGGAAGCGTTCCAGCCGCGCCATGACCCGGCCTTCCCCGCTGTCGCGGCCGGGCGTGGTCTCGCTGGGGCCGGGCGGCCGCGGTGGGCTGGGCGGCGAGGCGGCAACCGAGGCCTGCTGCTGCAGGGGCGCCGGCGAATCCGGCTTGGGC
>NZ_JBNBBE010001833.1:0-229 GCF_050031795.1 Stenotrophomonas sp. SrG | reverse complement strand
GGACAGCACCATCTCGGCCCGGTCCCGCACTGGCGGGTTTTTTCACGAGCGGAGCTGGCAGTCACCTGGGGTGAGTGCTAATATCGCCGGACTTTTTCAAACCAATCAACAACTTAAGAGGCACGCAAGAACATCAAGCCGCTTCACGACCGCGTTGTGGTCAAGCCGATCGAAGCCGACGAAGTCTCCGCCGGCGGCAACGTGATCCCCGACTCGGCCAAGGAAAAGT
>NZ_JBNBBE010001832.1:0-229 GCF_050031795.1 Stenotrophomonas sp. SrG | reverse complement strand
ACGAGAGGGTAGGTCTAGCTCACCGAAAGCAGCGCCTCTAGCAGGCGCAGCTTCATCGAAGTAGACCATGTAGACAAGTCCCCCTACATCAGCAGCCCGACCAGATCCAGATGTAGTAACGATGACGGATCGGGAAGTTGAGACGTAAGCCACGCAACCCGCCCTCTCCGCGCTGTTGGTGGACGCTCCCGAACCCCCAACAAAGCCAATACACGCCCCAACGGCAGGC
>NZ_JBNBBE010001831.1:0-229 GCF_050031795.1 Stenotrophomonas sp. SrG | reverse complement strand
GCGTCGGGCTACAACGCCTCGGCCACCGCCGATTCGGCCACCGCGATCGGCGGTTCGCTGTACTACGAAGAAGCCAACGGCAACGTGCTGCTCGACAAGGCCACCAGTGCCAGCGGCACCGGCGCTACCGCACTGGGAGCCGGCGCACAGGCCACCGGGGAGTTCAGCACCGCCAGCGGAGCCGGCGCGACTACGGCCGGGCTGCAGACGTCCGCCGTCGCCTACAGCG
>NZ_JBNBBE010001830.1:0-229 GCF_050031795.1 Stenotrophomonas sp. SrG | reverse complement strand
TCGTACTCGCGTGCCGGGTGGATGTTGGGGTTGTAGAAGAAGATCGTGTAGTCGAGCCCGGAAGCGGTGATGGCCTCCATGACCTCGCCGGAGCAGGGCGCACAGCACGAATGCAGCAACAGCTTGTCGGGGCCACCTGGCAGGGTGAGGGTGGGGCGGATGAAATCGGTCATGCGGAAATCCATTGACCCCGCTGCCGGAAACGGCGGCAGCGGGGTCCTTGTGCAAC
>NZ_JBNBBE010001829.1:0-229 GCF_050031795.1 Stenotrophomonas sp. SrG | reverse complement strand
GTTTCATTCAACGCCGGCAGGCGGCACAGGTAGACGAACACCGCCAGCAGCGCCAGCGCGATCGCCAGGCCCACGTACGGGCCCTGCACCGACGGTGCTTCCTGGGTGCGGTAGGCCAGCTGTTCGGCCGCGCCGAGTGCGGCCAGTTCATCGGCACGCTTGACCGTGTTGCCGAGGATCAGCAGGCCGCCGCAGATCGGCGCGCTCGCCGTACCCAGCGAGTTCAACG
>NZ_JBNBBE010001828.1:0-229 GCF_050031795.1 Stenotrophomonas sp. SrG | reverse complement strand
TCTCTACACCGGCCCCTATGCCGAGGCGCACGCCGCAGGCGACGCCACCGTCATGCTCGACTTGTTCGCCGACGCCGCCCGCCGCGCCCAGGCCGCCGGCCTCGGGGTCAACGCCGGCCACGATCTCTCCCAGGATCACCTCCGGGATTTCCTGCATCCTGTCCCGAACGTCCTCGAAGTCTCGATCGGCCACGCGCTGATCAGCGAAGCCCTCTACGCCGGCCTGGAC
>NZ_JBNBBE010001827.1:0-229 GCF_050031795.1 Stenotrophomonas sp. SrG | reverse complement strand
TCGCTGTGGGCCACGGCCTGGCGCGCCCGGTCCGGGTCCAGCCGCCCCAGCGGCTGCCCGGCGCGGTCCTGCTGGCCGTCCTCGACCCTCACGGCCAGGGCCACGCCCGACGTTTTTGCCACCACCTGCGATTCGGCGCGCGCTTCCAGCGCGGCGGGGCCGGTGTAGCTGGCGGCGACCGCACGGCGGCTGGCCGCTACCGCCTCCACCGGGACGGCGTCGGGGGCTT
>NZ_JBNBBE010001826.1:0-229 GCF_050031795.1 Stenotrophomonas sp. SrG | reverse complement strand
TGCCGCCGTCGAACGCGGGTAGCTGGCGCAGACACGCAACCGCCCACCCGACGGGGGCCGCCTGGTGGGGTAGGTACCGACCCTTGGTCGGTACCCCACGCCGGAATTACGGGGCAGCCTTGGCAGCCAGGCGCGCGGCCTTGGCCTGCGCAGCAGCAGCCAGATCTACCTTGATGCGGGCAGCCTTGCCTTCCAGGCCACGCAGGTAGTAAAGCTTGCCGGCGCGGAC
>NZ_JBNBBE010001825.1:0-229 GCF_050031795.1 Stenotrophomonas sp. SrG | reverse complement strand
TCGCGAAGAGCAGCGTTTTCATTCTTCCGAGCCGGGGCGGCCGACGGGCAGCCCCCGACAGATGGTCGCGTGCGGAGGGGCACGGCAGACACGCATGGCGTGGCCCTACGCGGCAGGTACGCCGGTAGCGTCGGTTCCCGAACGACGGCCCGGCACGCCCCCGCGGGCGGTAACGCTTGAAAATAATCGGCACCGCCGTTGATCTCCCATGGCCACCAACAAACCCTCG
>NZ_JBNBBE010001824.1:0-229 GCF_050031795.1 Stenotrophomonas sp. SrG | reverse complement strand
TGGCCCGCGGCGAAGCCGCACCGGGGCAGGGCATCCCCACCGAGGGCTTCAGCATCCGCTGGAGCGGACAGCTGCTGCCGCCCGTATCAGGGCGCGACCGCATCGAGGCCGCCGCCGACGACGGCTACCGGCTGTACGTGGACGGCAAGCGCGTCCTGGACCATGGGACCAGCAGCGACCGCCTGCCGGGCGATGGCGTGGACCTGGACCGGGAGGCCGGGCGCGCGTA
>NZ_JBNBBE010001823.1:0-229 GCF_050031795.1 Stenotrophomonas sp. SrG | reverse complement strand
GTGCCTGCTCGCACTGGCCGGCTGTGCCAAGGAAGCGCCCACGGCCCCGGCCAGCCCGGACGCCGGCCACGGCGAACCCGGCCACACCGAAGCGGGCGAGGACCACGACGACGCAGCGGACAGCACCACCATCCCTGCGGCGATGGCCGACCAGTCCGGGAGCAAAGTCACCCCGGGCGCCGCCGGCTCCATCGCCGACGAACACGACGTGCAGGGCCTGCTGACCCCG
>NZ_JBNBBE010001822.1:0-229 GCF_050031795.1 Stenotrophomonas sp. SrG | reverse complement strand
TTCGCCATTGCTGCCGGCATGCGTACCCTGCGAGACCAGGCCGTTGGAGGTGTACGTGCCGCCGTTGCGCAGCTGGACTTCCCCCGCGCCGTTCGGGCCGACGCGGAAACCATCGACATAAGCGCGCGGATCGGTGACGGTCTCGCTCGCATCGAAGTCTTACACCGCCGCGAAGGCGGTAGGCAGCGAGGCGGCCGACAGGCCGAGCGCAACCAGCATGGCAGCGCTA
>NZ_JBNBBE010001821.1:0-229 GCF_050031795.1 Stenotrophomonas sp. SrG | reverse complement strand
TGTCCTTGTCGAGCAGTTCCACCTCGAACGGCTGGCCGGTCCACTGCAGGGGGATGTGGTCGGCGGTGGAGCAGGCACCGGGCTTGCTGTACAGCTTCATGGGGAACTCCGTCGGGATGCTGGAAAGGTAAGCGGCCCACTATTCCAGAGCCGGCCCCGCATCGTCAACGGTATGGCCGTAACAGATCGTTACGACGCGCGTGGCTTGAGTTTCTGCACGCGATAGAAA
>NZ_JBNBBE010001820.1:0-229 GCF_050031795.1 Stenotrophomonas sp. SrG | reverse complement strand
CGCGCAGCCACGCGGTGCGCTGGCAGGTGCGTTGCCAGGCGGAATCAGGAATCGGGCGCGGTGACGAGCGCCGCCAGCGCAACAACGACTGGATCAGCGGAACAGGCCCGGCAGGAAGCTGTGCCATTTCGGCGCACGCAGGCGCGGCAACACATCGTCGTCGCCGCCACCGCCGGAGCTGCCCGGTGCGGTTGCGCTCGGCTTGACCGTGGTCGGTGCGGTGCTGGTA
>NZ_JBNBBE010001819.1:0-229 GCF_050031795.1 Stenotrophomonas sp. SrG | reverse complement strand
CCTCCAGCGCCGGCGCCAGATCCGGTAGCCCATGGTGACTGCCGTGGCCGGCAGCAATACCGGCCAGGCGCCCAGCGAGGCCAGTGCCGCCATCGGGTAATCAGCCAGCGGAGTGCGCAGCGCCAGCATCGCCTGGTGCACGGCCAGGTCCAGGCTGAGCGGTTCGCCGTGGGCCACCACCGCCAGCAGCAAGGCGAACCAGCACCAGCCCAGCCACAGCAGCAGCCAG
>NZ_JBNBBE010001818.1:0-229 GCF_050031795.1 Stenotrophomonas sp. SrG | reverse complement strand
CGTGGTGACCACCAGCAGGCCGCCCGGCTGCATCACGCTGCGCAGCTCCGGCAGAGCCAGCCACGGTCGGGCTACGTGGTCCAGCACTTCTGAGCAGACGATGCCGGTGAACCGGCCCGACCAGTCCGCAGGCAGGTCGTGGATGTCGGCGACCTGGTCGACGCCGTCGCCCGCCTGCATGTCGATACCGGTCCACTGGCCAGCTGCGAGCTCCCGGTTGGTGCACCAA
>NZ_JBNBBE010001817.1:0-230 GCF_050031795.1 Stenotrophomonas sp. SrG | reverse complement strand
CGGCGGCGGGCCGGCCCTGCGGCCGCGGCGGGGGGCCCCGGGTGGGCCGGGGGGCCGCGCGCCCGCGGGGCCCTGCCCCCGCGGCCGGGCCCGCGCCCGGGCGCCGCCGGCCCCCCCCCGCCGCCCCCCCCCCCCGGCCCCCGCCCCCCCCCCCCCCCCTCCACCCAAAAAACCCCCCAACCCGACCCCCCCCCCCCACCCATGGGAGAACGGCGTCTCCCGAACGGGGC
>NZ_JBNBBE010001816.1:0-230 GCF_050031795.1 Stenotrophomonas sp. SrG | reverse complement strand
CTCCGCTACGTCTGCGGGGGGGCCTGCCCGCACCGGGCGCGCCCGGCCACGGGGGGGGGCGGCAGGAGCGCGGGGGGCCGCGGCGGGGGCGGGGCGTGGGGGGGGCCGGGCGCGGGCGGCGGGGGGGGCGGCGGGGGGGGGGCGGGCGCCCGGCGGGGGGGGGGGGGGGGGGGGCCAGCCCGGGCTTGGGGTTTTCAGAGGCGGCTGGCCCGGGGGCGGGGAGAACCGAG
>NZ_JBNBBE010001815.1:0-230 GCF_050031795.1 Stenotrophomonas sp. SrG | reverse complement strand
CGCCCCCCCCCCGCCCCCCGCGCGCGGCGGCGCGCGGCGGCGGCGCGGCCGGGGCGGGGGGGGGGGGGCCCGCGGCGCGCGCGGCCCCCCCGGCGCCCTGGCGCCGCCCCCCCCCCCCCCCCCCCCCCCGGCCCCGCCCCCCCGCGGCCCCGCCCAGCAGCGCCCCCAGCCCGCCCCCCGCCGCGCCGCCCACGCCCGGCGCGCGCCCGCCCCCCCCCCCCGCTCCGCCC
>NZ_JBNBBE010001814.1:0-230 GCF_050031795.1 Stenotrophomonas sp. SrG | reverse complement strand
TTGCTGCACAAACCCCCCAAGCGCGCCAAAGTACAAGACCGTTCAAACGAGGCCGCCGCGGCCCCACCCTTTGACGTGCACAGCAACGCAGGCAACAAACAAAAACAAAGACCAGATCGAGATGATGCAATATATCTATGAAGAAACGAATCTCTTACGCCGACACACAGATGTGAATGCCGAAAGATGCCAACTAAAAGAAGAACGGCGACAGCCCCTCCACTAGCAGA
>NZ_JBNBBE010001813.1:0-230 GCF_050031795.1 Stenotrophomonas sp. SrG | reverse complement strand
CCGTCGCCGGTCGACAGCGTCGACGATGCGTGCGGCCCCTGGCTCCGCGCGGCCCCGCGCGCCCGGCGACTGGCCACGAGGGAGCAGCGGGCCGGCGGCGCGCCAGACCCCGTGCGGGCGACCCCGGGTGGCCGCGGGGACCGGCGGGGCCCGGGGCTGGTGGCGGTCGCCGAGCGAGCAGCCCGGGCCGCCACGACGCGCCACACCCTGCGAAGCGCATTGGGCGATGA
>NZ_JBNBBE010001812.1:0-230 GCF_050031795.1 Stenotrophomonas sp. SrG | reverse complement strand
CGCAGCCGCTCGGGCGGCCGATGACCCGGCCGGAGAGGAACCCGCGCGGCCCAGTGCGGTGGCGCCGCGCCGCGCGCGCTGCACACGGCGCGGGCGCAGCCATTCGGAGGAGCGCTCCATGGCCAGGTAGATCACCGGCGGGGTGTACCGCGTGACCAGCGGCGGGCTCAGCGGGCCGCCGACGGTGGGGATGCCCGGCGGGCGGCGCAGCTCCGTCCCGAGGCCGGTGC
>NZ_JBNBBE010001811.1:0-230 GCF_050031795.1 Stenotrophomonas sp. SrG | reverse complement strand
ATCGTCAATCCCGGCACGTTCGCCTACACACGCACCGTCAACGCGTGGGCGTTCGGTGTGCAGGCCAAGGTGATCTTGTGTTTCACCGTCTTCTTCTCTCAACCGTGGTGTCCCGCATGCGCGTGCTGACTCCCTTCCTGATCGCCGCCGTCCTCGGCAGTGCAGCCGCCGTGGCAGAGGCCGCGCCCCCTGTTGCGGTGACCCCGTTGCAGGTCGGCGCGCTGCGCATT
>NZ_JBNBBE010001810.1:0-230 GCF_050031795.1 Stenotrophomonas sp. SrG | reverse complement strand
GCATCGTGGTGATGCTGCTGCTGTCGGCGATCATCGCGGGCATGGCCAACGCCGGTGGCAGGCTGGGCCGCCTGGCCCGCCCGCGCTTCGGCAACGCGTTCTTCGGCAAGGCGCAGATCGTCTCGGCGGACTACATGGGCTTCGCCCACGGCCACAACGACGCGCAGAAGACCATGGGAATCATCGCCTTGACCCTGATCGGCGCCGTGGCGACCGGCGCACTGAACGAC
>NZ_JBNBBE010001809.1:0-230 GCF_050031795.1 Stenotrophomonas sp. SrG | reverse complement strand
GCTGCTCGTGGCGCTGCGCGGGCCGGCCACCGGGACCCACTACCTCGACCGCACCGCCCTGGCGGTGATGTTGCCACAGCTCTCCAAGGACGTGGGCGCCACCAAGGAAGACTATGCGCGGCTGGTCACGGTGTTCAGGCTGTTCTACGCCGCCGGCCAGGTCGTGTTCGGCCGCCTGGTCGACCGCATCGGCACCCGCATGGGCTTTGCGCTCTCGATTGCGGGGTGGT
>NZ_JBNBBE010001808.1:0-230 GCF_050031795.1 Stenotrophomonas sp. SrG | reverse complement strand
CGGTCCGACTCGGCCGCCGAGCTGGGCCACGGCCGCGCCGAGGGTGGCCTGCAGCGGTGCGCCGGCCTGGCTGGCGATCAGGTCGTTGGCGCCGCCCCACACGGTGTACAGGGCGTTGGCGACGGCCTTGCCGCCGGGCGCGGGAAGGTACAGGCCGGGCTGGGTATAGAGCGAGTAGACCGGAATGGCCGCGGTGCACCGGGCGAGCGAGAGGCACAGGTGCCACTGGA
>NZ_JBNBBE010001807.1:0-230 GCF_050031795.1 Stenotrophomonas sp. SrG | reverse complement strand
GGCGCTGCGCCGATGAGCATCGCGCCGAAGGTCACAGACAAGCTGGCCACGACCTGCCTGCCCAGGCCCAGCAGGCGGCGGTGGGGGTCCAGCGGATAGCGCTCGGCCAGGCGGAACACCAGCGGTGCCTGTGCCGGCCTGGTGTACCACTGGATCATCGCCCAGCGCAGGTGCTCCTGTAACGGCCAGCTGTTGCCGTGCAGCCCATCGCTGAGCGAATGCTGCACGGA
>NZ_JBNBBE010001806.1:0-230 GCF_050031795.1 Stenotrophomonas sp. SrG | reverse complement strand
TGTCGTCGCGGATCCAGATCCCGCCTAAGGAGATTCCCCACGGGCTGGGTTCGGTGCGGTAATGGTCGTTGCCAGCCCTGTCCAGCAGGGTGATCACTTCCTGGATTTCATCGTCCGCGACATTGCGCAGGTTGAGCAGCAGATTCGCCGTGCGCCCAGGATAGCGCCCGGCGATGCGCTACCCTTGCGGCGCAGGTTCCATCCGGTGCCGCCCATGCGTGCTGTGCCGA
>NZ_JBNBBE010001805.1:0-230 GCF_050031795.1 Stenotrophomonas sp. SrG | reverse complement strand
TTCCAGTACACTGCGTAGATATTGATATTCGTTCCGGGCAAAAGCGTCGTGAAAAGCAGCTTCAGGCCCGGACTCTGGGTGCTGTCCACCTGCGCAAGTCGCGGACCAGCAGTAACTCACGCGCCATTTGCCGTGCCCGCATCCTGGGCATTGGCGACCGGGAGCGTGCTGCATTGCGCGAGCGCGCGGTCTCTTGAGGCGGAGATACTGACACTGCTGAGCCCCTCGAA
>NZ_JBNBBE010001804.1:0-230 GCF_050031795.1 Stenotrophomonas sp. SrG | reverse complement strand
TTCCGTCTTCGCTGCTGTCGCCGGTTGGTGTCGCTCTCCTTGTAGCGGGTATCGGCATGATCGCTTGGCCCACGGAGCTGTTCCGGCGCGTGGGCTCTTCGGTCAGTCCGGTTCAGCCGGAGCTAACGTCCGCGCTGATCATCCATGGTCCTTACCGCTTTCCTCGTTATCCGATGTCCTTGGGATTTGCACTTTCACTTCTGGGCTTGTCCGCTTGTCTCGCACAGCCT
>NZ_JBNBBE010001803.1:0-230 GCF_050031795.1 Stenotrophomonas sp. SrG | reverse complement strand
CCGCCCCCCCCCGCCCGGCCCCCCCCGCCCCCCCCCCCCCCCCCCCCACGCCGGCCCCCGCCCCCCGCCCCCCGCCCCCCCCCCCCCCCCCCCCCCCCCGCCCCCCCGCCCCCCGGCCCCCCCGCCCCCCCCCCCCCCCCGCCCCCCCCCCCCCCCCCACCCCGCCGACCCACCCCCCCGCGCCCCCCTCCCCCCCCTCGCAGCCCCCCCACCCCCCCGCCCCCCCGCCA
>NZ_JBNBBE010001802.1:0-230 GCF_050031795.1 Stenotrophomonas sp. SrG | reverse complement strand
TGGAGCTGTCGCTGAAGGGCGCACAGATCACCGCGACCGTCAGCAAGCGTGAGAGCTCCACCCGCCGGGTGGTGACCCGCGGCGAGATCACCAGGTCGCTGTCCGCGGCGGCGCGCACGGCCGGGCTGTCGCCGTCGGCCATCGCGACGAGGACCGACGCGATCTTCAAGTACGACAGCGCCGTCACCAAGGACCTGCAGCCGGGCGACCGCTTCAGCGTGGTGATGGAT
>NZ_JBNBBE010001801.1:0-230 GCF_050031795.1 Stenotrophomonas sp. SrG | reverse complement strand
CGACGGCCCCCGCGTTGTGGACAGCCTGTGTGCCGTATTCACCGAACCCGCCTGATCCGTCCCGCCGGCGCGCGGGGGTCTCCCCCCCCCCCCCGGGCGCGCGGGCACCTGCGGGGGAAAGGCCGCTGCGCTCAGCCGGGTTGCCGTGCCCTGCGCCCTGGCAACGGGCTCAGGCCCATTTCCACCCGGAACATGTAGTTGACCGCGGAGGCCGCGGCATAGCCCAGCTC
>NZ_JBNBBE010001800.1:0-230 GCF_050031795.1 Stenotrophomonas sp. SrG | reverse complement strand
TCCTCACCCGGCTGGTCGCCGCCGGCGAACTGGTCAAACGCGGCCTGCTGGATGGTCGTACCACCCATGTCGACGCCGGGACGCTGGTCAACATAGGCACCGGCCGCATCTATGGCGATCACATCGCCATCAAAGCCGGAACGCTCAACAACCAGGCGGAAAACGTGGGCGGCGTGCAGCGATCGTCGACCATTGCCGCACGCCAGCGCCTGGACCTGGGCGTGGGCGTG
>NZ_JBNBBE010001799.1:0-230 GCF_050031795.1 Stenotrophomonas sp. SrG | reverse complement strand
CACCCGTGGTGGTTCGACGAGCCCTACCGCAGAGTCAACCGCGATTAGCTCAAGCTGAAATTGCTCATGACCCCGTACATGTACGGGCTGGCACACGACGCGGCGACGAGCGGCGCGCCGATCCTGCGCGCGCTGTTGGGGGATGACCCGCAGGACCCGCATGCGTGGACCGATACCTGGCAGGACCAGGTCCTGCTCGGCCGCGGCGTGCTCGTGGCGCCGGTGTGCCG
>NZ_JBNBBE010001798.1:0-230 GCF_050031795.1 Stenotrophomonas sp. SrG | reverse complement strand
CGACCCGGCACTCGGCCCGGCCCAGCGCTGGCACCTGCACGAACGGCAGGCCGCGGACGATGTCCGCGCCGCAGTGGCCTGGCACGCGCTCTGAGCGCGCCGTATCCGCGCAGTCAGCAGGTCCCCAGCCTGCGAGAATGGGCGCATGACCGCACACACCCTCCCGGCCGGCGTGGCCGATGCCCTCGAGGGCTGCCTGGCTGCCATGGGCCTGGATGCCGCCCTGGCGC
>NZ_JBNBBE010001797.1:0-230 GCF_050031795.1 Stenotrophomonas sp. SrG | reverse complement strand
GAGGGCCTGTTCGACAAGGGCGCTGCGGCACTGTGTTAGCTACCGCCGGGTTTCAGCAGTGACGACCTGACCCAGGCGTTGAACCAGAACACGATCACCTTCGAAACCGGGTCGGCTGTGATTACCCGCAGCAGTGCGTCGATCCAGGACGGTGCAGCAAAAGCAATCCAGGCGGCTCCGACAGGGGCGCGCGTTGAAGTGGAGGGACACACCGACAACGTGGGCAACTC
>NZ_JBNBBE010001796.1:0-230 GCF_050031795.1 Stenotrophomonas sp. SrG | reverse complement strand
GCGGAGCCGGTGCGAGGGGGGGCCGAGCGTGACGGGCCCGCCGAGCTGCCCGTCCCGGGCGGAGGGCGCCCAGCCCAGGCCCTCGCCCTGCGCGGCCTGGCGGCGGGTCCTGGGGTCGGCCAGCCGCAGCGCACGAGCGCGGTAGCGGGCTTCGCCACGGGCCTCTGACGCTGCCAGCATCGCCGCGCACCGGTGGCGGTGGGGGTGCGGGCCGCGGTAGTCGCGGGAGT
>NZ_JBNBBE010001795.1:0-230 GCF_050031795.1 Stenotrophomonas sp. SrG | reverse complement strand
TGCACAGGCGGTGCGGGTCGAGCGGCTCGGTCAGCTGGTGCGGCACGGCGCCGGGGGTGCCATCGTCCGATTCCATCCAGTGGAAGGCCACGCGGTACTGGTTGCAGCAGGCGCCGCACGTCATGCAGGGATGGGACATGGGCGTGGCCGCACCGGCCGGAAGGGGATTGAAAAGGGAATGGGGAATATATTACACCCAACCCTCACCCCCGCCAAAATAATATTGAACG
>NZ_JBNBBE010001794.1:0-230 GCF_050031795.1 Stenotrophomonas sp. SrG | reverse complement strand
CCACAGGTAGTAGATCTTTTTAATAACCATCTTCAGGTCGCTGTTGCCGACGGTGAAGAAGGTCGGGTTCTTGCGCGAGCCGGTCACGTCCGGGTCGCGCGGATCGATCACGCTGCCGTAGGCGATGCTGGTGCCGTTGGAGTTCTCCGACAGCGACGGCGCGAGGAAGCCCTTGGATGCCGCGTCACGCACCAGCAGGATGTCGAACGGCTGACAGCGCAGGCTCAGCT
>NZ_JBNBBE010001793.1:0-230 GCF_050031795.1 Stenotrophomonas sp. SrG | reverse complement strand
CAGCAGCGGGGGGGCGGTGACGCCCCGGTGGCGGCGCCGCCAGTGCCGGTCATGCGCGAACCACACCGCAAAAAGCGCCGACAACGCCAGCAGCACGGTGGCCAACGTCCACTTCTGCGCGCGCGGCCGAAGGCTACCCGGGCTCGTATACACCTCTCCGAGCCCCCGAGACGGAGGACAACATCGCGTAGGGCGTCGCGGGGGTGCGGGTGGGGGGGGGGGGGGGGGGG
>NZ_JBNBBE010001792.1:0-230 GCF_050031795.1 Stenotrophomonas sp. SrG | reverse complement strand
CGCCCCATGCCAGCTGGTTCCAGAGGCGGGAACGGCCCCGGTGTTACAGTCCCGACCTGGCCCCCGCTCCCGTTCATCGCGAAGGGCGGCGCACGTCTTGTGCTGGGCGCGGTGCCGCGGATTCGCTGGTGCCGATGTCGATGTTCTGGCCTTGGCGCTCGGTCGTGCCGGAGCGGCGCACCGTCCCATCGGCACCCCGGCCTTCACCGCGCAACACCACGCCACTGTAT
>NZ_JBNBBE010001791.1:0-230 GCF_050031795.1 Stenotrophomonas sp. SrG | reverse complement strand
CCCACGATCAGCGCCAGGGTGGAGAAGAACAGGAAGTAGGCCAACGACTTGGCGAACACCCTGCCCACGGTGCGCAGGAGGGTCATGCCGGCGATGCCGGAGACGATGGTCAGGAAGATCACCGGGGCGATGATCATCTGCACCAGCTGGTGGACGCCATCGCCCAGCGGCTTGAGCGCTGCGGCGAAGGCCGGCTCGGAGTGGCCAGGGATGGCGCCCAGCACGAGAGC
>NZ_JBNBBE010001790.1:0-230 GCF_050031795.1 Stenotrophomonas sp. SrG | reverse complement strand
TCGTGGCACCGCCCGCGTTCGCTGGGGCATGACCTCCGGCGGGGACGGCGTGTACGTTGTCCAACGGTCATGCGGCACCGGGCGTAGACCCGTTATCGGCGGTCGTTTGGGAACCAAACCAACGCCCGCGCCGCATACAAGGACCCCACCCGCAACGTGCCATTCGGGTGCCGCGCGCGGGCCCATGCAAAAAAGCCGTATTACGATTTCCGCCGATGCCGATCACCCCC
>NZ_JBNBBE010001789.1:0-230 GCF_050031795.1 Stenotrophomonas sp. SrG | reverse complement strand
TGCTCAGAAGCTGCTGCGCGTGCTGAACCGGAGGATTGATCGGCATGATGCCCAGGCCGCGCAACAGGTGCCGGATACCATCCTCGACGGTTCACCATCGCTTGTACGCATCGCGCTCCACGCAGGCCAGCACCACCAGGGGAATTCCGTTGACGAAAACGACCAGCACGCGAACAATGCCGTCGGACGGATATCCGGGCGCTGCCAAACGCAGGACGGTACGCATCGCG
>NZ_JBNBBE010001788.1:0-230 GCF_050031795.1 Stenotrophomonas sp. SrG | reverse complement strand
CTGGCCGCCCTGCTGCATATATGCACCACCGCCTGCGCCGAAAGCACCCAGACCGATTCGTCGCGTATGGACAGGCGACAGGATGGCGCGCGCCTGTCCCTCGAATCCAAGCAGGGCGCGGTGAGCGTTACCGCCGCGGGGCGGCGCCCCCCCGGGGGCGGGGGGGGGCGGGCCCCCGTGCGGCGGCGGGGGGGGGGGGGGCGGGGGCAGGGGGGGGGGATGTAACCCCC
>NZ_JBNBBE010001787.1:0-230 GCF_050031795.1 Stenotrophomonas sp. SrG | reverse complement strand
AGTGTGCCGACCCGACGGGACCCGGGGTGTGCGTGGCCTCGCAGCCTCAGGCCGCCGCGAGGTCCGCGCTGCCGCGATCCGCCGCGGTTGCCGCGACGTGACGGGAACAGCGCGAAGTTGTCCACGGCCAGCTTCTCCGCATGGTTCAACCACGCGCGTATTTCCAGATCATCCACTTCATGGTCCAGGGCGAACGGAACGCTGATACGCCCTTCCGCATCGGGCTGCAA
>NZ_JBNBBE010001786.1:0-230 GCF_050031795.1 Stenotrophomonas sp. SrG | reverse complement strand
AACTGGTGGACCAGGCGGCCGGTGACGCCGGGGATCAGCAGCTGCGGCAGCACCTCCGCCACCCGAGACCCGCTCAGGGACAGCACGGTGACGCCGATCTGGCGCGCGCCGATCTCGGCCGCTTACGGGCCGCTCTTGCCCTGTTCGATATAGCGCACGAAGTTCTCTATAATCAAGATAGCATCGTCGACCACGAAGCCGGTGGCCACCACCAGCGCCATCAGCGACAG
>NZ_JBNBBE010001785.1:0-230 GCF_050031795.1 Stenotrophomonas sp. SrG | reverse complement strand
CAAGCGCATACCCGCACTACCGCGCAAGTTGATTCACTACACACCTCGTGTGTCCGTGAGCGCCGCCTGGACTTGGCCAGGGCCGGCCTCCCTCAGAGGCGCTGGGCGCGTCGCCCCCCCGCCGTGCACTGCCCCGGGGTCACACCTTTACTACCTGGCTGGGCGATGCATCCTCCGGAAGGGGCCGGCCAGGGCGACCAACAGAGGTACCGGTGACTCGGGTGGCCGGT
>NZ_JBNBBE010001784.1:0-230 GCF_050031795.1 Stenotrophomonas sp. SrG | reverse complement strand
GTGCTGATGGTCGAGCCGCTGTCGTGGGTCTACATCGTGGTGATGTGGGTCCCGGTGGGCAGCGGCATGCGCTACGGCCACAAGTACCTGTACGCCGCCGTGGGCCTGGCGCTGGTCTGTTTCGGGGTGACCGTGCTCGGCTCCGGCTAGTGGCAGGGCAATGCGCGGCTGGGCTTCGGCGTGTGGCGGGGCCTGGCGGCGGTGCGGCTGTACTTCGCCGGCCTGCTGCG
>NZ_JBNBBE010001783.1:0-230 GCF_050031795.1 Stenotrophomonas sp. SrG | reverse complement strand
TCTTGCCGATGCGATCGATAAGTTCGTGCTTGGTCATGGCAACTCCTGAGACGCCGTTAAGACTGCTGGCGTGCGGCGACACCCCCGCCCAGGGCACGCACGCTGGACAAATGGCGCCGGGTCTCTTCCGAGTCGGCGGACAGGCTGACACCGTACTTGGCCAGCAGGGCCAAACCAAGTTCAAGCGCGTCGATCGAATCCACGCCCAGCCCCTCCACGAACAGGGGTGA
>NZ_JBNBBE010001782.1:0-230 GCF_050031795.1 Stenotrophomonas sp. SrG | reverse complement strand
CGGGCGGCATCACGTCGGCCTGCTGCGCCGGCAGCAGCGCATCGCCGCTGCGGTCGATGACCCGACCACGGTTTTTGGGGCCGCCCATGGCTTCGATGACCGCAGCAAGCGTGCGCGGCCGCTGCGCGATGCGTTCGGCCCGGGCCAGCGCCGAGCCATCGTCTGCGTGCGAGCCCAACAGCGTTTCCAGCCCCGGCTCGTCGGCAAACTGCTCGCGCTGCGCTGCAAGC
>NZ_JBNBBE010001781.1:0-230 GCF_050031795.1 Stenotrophomonas sp. SrG | reverse complement strand
CAGCAGAGGCGCACTCGTGACGGCTACTCCGAGACGGTCTACGGTGCGGACCAGAAGGGCGCGGTGTGGAAATTTGATCTGCGCCGCACGGGCAATCTGAGCGTGCCGTTGTTCACCACGCTGCCTTCCACTGAATCCGGGGTGCGGCTACGCCAGCCGATCACCGGCGGTCTTACTGCGGGCGTCGGTAACGGCGGCGGCGTCATGCTGTGTTGCGGGCCGGGGAGCTG
>NZ_JBNBBE010001780.1:0-230 GCF_050031795.1 Stenotrophomonas sp. SrG | reverse complement strand
CGCGACCAGCCTGATCGGCAGCGTGCTCAAGCCCGGCGACCTGGCGATCTCCGAATCCACCGACTACCCCGGCACCACCGAAGAGGTCTGCGTGCCGCTGCTGGAAGCCGGCACAGGGCTGCGCTTCAACCAGGACTTCCACTGCGGCTCCAGTCCGGACCGGCTCGACCCGGGCGACCGCCAGCGGCGCCTGCCCGACCTCCGCCAGAGCACCTCCGCGTCCACCCCGG
>NZ_JBNBBE010001779.1:0-230 GCF_050031795.1 Stenotrophomonas sp. SrG | reverse complement strand
GCCCGCCCCACGCCCACCGAGCGCCCCCGCACTTGCGGCCTCAGCGCCCCCACCGCCGCCGGCACGACCCCCCCGTCCGAGCCCATCCTGTTCTACACCGGCAAGCGCCACACGATCGGTGAAGTGCACGACGGCGCCGCCACCCTGGACTGGAAGGAGCAGGAGCAGGAGCGTGGCAACACGATCCAGTCCGCTGCCACCACCGCGTTCTGGAAGGGCATGGACAAGTA
>NZ_JBNBBE010001778.1:0-230 GCF_050031795.1 Stenotrophomonas sp. SrG | reverse complement strand
ATCTGCCCGAAGCCAGCGAGCTGATGCAACGCAACGACCAGCCCTCGGCGCCGCGCAGTCAGGTGTCGGCGGCGTGCCCGGCCGAGTCTCTTGTCAGTACGCCGCTCGGTGAGCGTGCGCGGCAGATTTCGGCAGTGGAACAGCGTCGGGAAGAGTCACTGCAGTTGAGCGATGGCGTGCAGTCCAGTCGCGGGCACCTGAACAACGATGCGAACCTGGGCACCGGAGGG
>NZ_JBNBBE010001777.1:0-230 GCF_050031795.1 Stenotrophomonas sp. SrG | reverse complement strand
GTCCTCCACCAGTCGCTGGTGCGAGCCGATCTCTTCCAACGGCCGCCCCAGATGGGCGGCGGTCAGTTTGCGGGGGTCCTGCAGGCTCAACCCGGCGCTCATGATGCGATCTTCTGCAGCTTCTGGAGGTTCATCTGGTCGCGGTCTCGCCTGTCTGCCTCCCGTCTCTCGATGAACCTGGACTTGTCGTCTATTGATATGCGATCAGCAACCCGTTCACGGGTCTGCGG
>NZ_JBNBBE010001776.1:0-230 GCF_050031795.1 Stenotrophomonas sp. SrG | reverse complement strand
TCGACGTGGTGGTCGGGGTGATCGGCGATACGCCGTACGCCGAATCCATCGGCGACATCCTGGCCTCGGACTCGGTCTGCGACAGCCGTGCGCAGCCGCAGGACCTGGCCGTGGTCAAGGCCGCCGCCGCCACCGGCAAGCCGCTGGGCACCGTGGACTGCTCCGGCCGCCCGGTGTACGCCAGCGACCGGCTCACCCTGTCGCGGGCGGTCGTGGCGGCGGGGCTGCCG
>NZ_JBNBBE010001775.1:0-230 GCF_050031795.1 Stenotrophomonas sp. SrG | reverse complement strand
CGCCGGTACCCAGCAGCGGCAGCAGTGCATGCGTGAGGAATAACGGTCCCTTCAGGTGCACGTAGAACAGACCGTCGAACTGTTCCTCGGTCACAGTCTCGATCGGATTGAACAGCCCGAACCCGGCGTTGTTCACCAGGCCATCCACCGCGGAGGCGCCCCAGGTTCCCTGCAGGGAGTCCTTCAAGTTCGCGGCAAACGCCGCAAAGCTTCCGGTGTTCCCCACGTCA
>NZ_JBNBBE010001774.1:0-230 GCF_050031795.1 Stenotrophomonas sp. SrG | reverse complement strand
GAGGGGCGGGCAGTCGGGAGTGACGGTGCATTCCTCCGGAGAACCCCATGAAGCGTGTAATCGCCCGGATGCGGTTGCCGCGGGTCTCGCTGGCCAGGCTCTCCGGCTGCAACACCGGTGCCGGTGCCGGCAAGGATGTGCAGACGGCAGGCCAGTCGGTGGAAGCCGCCGCCAAGGGCAACTGAACCAACGTTGCGGGCCGGCGAACGCCGGCCCGCATTGGATGAAGA
>NZ_JBNBBE010001773.1:0-230 GCF_050031795.1 Stenotrophomonas sp. SrG | reverse complement strand
TTGTCGGCGATGATCGCGTCGGATTCGGGCTCGAGCTCGGCGCGGCGCGCTTAGGGCAGTTCGTGCCAGTGGGAGTCCTGCAGCGCGCCTTCGAGCGAGTAGTGCAGGTTGAGGCTCGGTTTGAAGCCGGCGCGGCGTACCTTAACGAACGCGCGCACCGACCCGGCCGCGGCCAGGTCTTCGGCAGTGCGCAGACCGTCCTGGCGCAGCAAGGCCGCGCTCTTGGGGCA
>NZ_JBNBBE010001772.1:0-230 GCF_050031795.1 Stenotrophomonas sp. SrG | reverse complement strand
CCGAACAGCTTGCCAGCCAGCCGGCCAGCCAGGCCCTGGCGCCGGTGTACGATATTGCAGGGCCGGAAACGCAGCGAGTGCTGGAAGCGGCCGATGCGGTGCGTGCGCGGGCTCGCGCCGACGGCTTCAGCGAACGCGACGTGTTCGAGGCCGACGGCCGCGTGGTCGAGTGGAACCAGCTCGACGCCACCTGCAACGCCCCCAGCCTGTTGAGTGCGCGCCGGCTGGTG
>NZ_JBNBBE010001771.1:0-230 GCF_050031795.1 Stenotrophomonas sp. SrG | reverse complement strand
TTAGATGGTGACCTGGGTGCGTTCGCCGCCGCCCCGCAACGACGAGCAGGCGCCCCGCGCGATCATCAGTGCCGCCGGCAACAGCCGGCGGGGCAGGGAGGCGGGCAGGAGAGGGAAGCGGCTCATTGGGGTTCGAACTCCTTCGGCGCGTCGCGGCCCAGCAGCTAGCGGGCCGGGGTGTGGTCCAGTTTGTCGCGGACCCGGCGCAGGTCGCGGATCAGCCCGCGCAG
>NZ_JBNBBE010001770.1:0-230 GCF_050031795.1 Stenotrophomonas sp. SrG | reverse complement strand
CGCGGCGACAACATCGCCCAGGAATTCGTGGCGCTGAGCGACGCGTACGTCGAACGCAAGTATGTCCGAAGCGACGTATAAGCCCGCCGTGCTGGCCGCGCCGGAGCCGGCCGCCGGCGTCCGACACTGGATGGCGCGCAATGCCTGGCGCTTCGTGCTGCTGTTTGCATGCGTGTTGCTGACGCTGGCAGGGTTCGTGGCGCTTGACGACGAAGTGCACTAGCTGGAGG
>NZ_JBNBBE010001769.1:0-230 GCF_050031795.1 Stenotrophomonas sp. SrG | reverse complement strand
ATGACGTACGACGTCCCCGGCGCGTTCGATCCGAAGACCGGGCACCATTCGGCGCTGTACGATTCGCCGGCCGATCCGTCCACCGGTGATGTGAAGCTGTACAACAGCAACGAGGCGATGGAAGCCTTCCTCGCCCGCGGGGTGCCGGCCAGCAAGCTCACCCTGGGCCTCGGCTTATACGGCCGCGGCTGGACCAACGTGCCCAACGTCAACAACGGGCTGTACCAGAC
>NZ_JBNBBE010001768.1:0-230 GCF_050031795.1 Stenotrophomonas sp. SrG | reverse complement strand
TCTTCCAGCCGTGGCTTCATCTTTTCCACGTCGAGGTTGCGCTTCTCGGACGAGATGCCCAGCAGGTACGACGCGTTCCTCTTCAGCGCATTCTTGGTATCGAAAGGCAGGATCGCATTGATGATGTTGTTCGTGTTGGCTTTGGTATCCAGGTTGACGCGCTCGGCCGACGATTCAAGCGGCAGGTCATCCACGGTGAAGTCCACCGCACGGTCCTCCTGGTACACATA
>NZ_JBNBBE010001767.1:0-230 GCF_050031795.1 Stenotrophomonas sp. SrG | reverse complement strand
CTCCATCGCCCCTCCTGCGCGATCGGCGCTGCCTCCCTCAGCAACGGCTGCACCCGCGGCTGGAGGGCGCTGCGGGCGGGCAGCGCGTCGCGCGCCAGGGGCGTGCTCGCCACCTGCCCGACCAGCAGCACCACGCTGCGCTGCTCGCGCACCCGCCGCGGGCTGTGCTGCAAGCGCCCTGCCTGCAGCCGGTACAGGACCGCTTCGCGCTGCGGGCATTCGGCGATGAA
>NZ_JBNBBE010001766.1:0-230 GCF_050031795.1 Stenotrophomonas sp. SrG | reverse complement strand
TCTGTTGACCGGGCCAAACGGCCCGGAGGTTGCGGCAATGGCGCGCCCGGAAGGCACGTTGCACCGGCTTGCCGAAGCGGTGGTGCACCAGCGCCGGCATTTCCGTCAGCCGCTTCAGGTGGAGTCGCTGGCGGCGGCCACCCACATGTACGGGTCACTGTTGTACCGGCGCGTACGCGCGGTCACCGGCAACACGCCACAGCACTTCACGAAGCAGCTGCGTCTGGTCG
>NZ_JBNBBE010001765.1:0-230 GCF_050031795.1 Stenotrophomonas sp. SrG | reverse complement strand
TACCACCGCGACATCGCGCTGGTCACCGGCCCCAGCGCCTACCGCTCGGCGCACGAGAGCACCGCCGGCTTCATCGATGCCCTCGCCCAGCGCGGGCTCGAGCTGCCGCCCGGGCGCATCGTGGAAGCCGGCTCTACCTTCGAATCCGGGGTGGCCGCCGCCGAAAAGCTGCTGCGGGGCAAGCAGCGCCCGACCGCGATCTTTACCGGTCACGATGAAATGGCCGCCGG
>NZ_JBNBBE010001764.1:0-230 GCF_050031795.1 Stenotrophomonas sp. SrG | reverse complement strand
TTGCCGGCCTGGCCGTCCCGAACCGGCCGAGCGGCTCGGTCCTGGTCCGGGGCCCGACCGGCGTGGGCCAGGCCGAGCTGTGCAAGTCACTGGCCGAGTTCCTGTTCGACCGCAGCGACGCCATGATCCGCATCGACATGAGCGAGTTCATGGAAAAGCTCAGCGTGGCGCGGCTGATCGGTGCGCCCCCGGGTTATGTGGGCTACGAAGAAGGCGGTTACCTCACCGAG
>NZ_JBNBBE010001763.1:0-230 GCF_050031795.1 Stenotrophomonas sp. SrG | reverse complement strand
GCGCAGCAAACGTACCCACGATGGACACCGGCACGGCGATCAGCGGACGGATCGCGGCGCGCCAGGTCTGCAGGAACAGGATCACCACCAGCACCACCAGCGCGAGGGCCTCCAGCAGCGTGGAGACCACCGCCTTGATCGAGTCGCGCACGAAGATGGTGGTGTCGTACACCGCTTCGTACGTGACGTCGTCCGGGAAGGTCTTCTGCATCTCGTCCATCGTGCCGATA
>NZ_JBNBBE010001762.1:0-230 GCF_050031795.1 Stenotrophomonas sp. SrG | reverse complement strand
CCGACCCGCAGCACGCCCATCACCCGGTCGCCCCAGTGGCTGGCGCGCATGAAGCGTTGGCGTACGGCTGCTGTGGAGAGGGCTACGCTGCCCAGGACGAACCACGCTGCGTTGACCAGGCACAGCCACAGGCCGTAGAGCAGCTGTACGGGGAGCGGTGTCTTTGCGCTGACAAGTGTTGGGAACACAGCCAGGAAGAACAGGGTCGCCGAGGGGGTGGTGGCGTTGGT
>NZ_JBNBBE010001761.1:0-230 GCF_050031795.1 Stenotrophomonas sp. SrG | reverse complement strand
TACTGCATGATGGCCTCGCGCCTGATGCCGTGGCTGGCAGTGCTGATCGTGCTGCTGCCGGCGCTGCCAGTCAGCGCCCCACCGGTGCTGCGCACCGTCGCCGCGCCGCGCAGTCTGCGCTGGCCTGCCCATGCCGCGCGGGGTCCCCCGATTCACGCCTGAACCCGCCCTTTCAGTTTCCTGCTGCGCGACGCCGTGAGGGCGCCGCGCGCCTGTGCGTGTTCCGGAGT
>NZ_JBNBBE010001760.1:0-230 GCF_050031795.1 Stenotrophomonas sp. SrG | reverse complement strand
TGCCCAGCTTGATGTAGCTCAGGCCCACGTCCACCAGCGTTTCCAGCTTGCGCTCGATGCTCGGCACCGGTTCGAACAGCTTCATCGCATCTTCGACGGTCATCTGCATCACGTCGTTGATGTTGTAGCCCTTGTACAGGATCTCCAGCGTTTCGCGGTTGTAGCGCTTGCCGTGGCACACATCACAGGGCACGTACACGTCCGGCAGGAAGTGCATCTCCACCTTGATA
>NZ_JBNBBE010001759.1:0-230 GCF_050031795.1 Stenotrophomonas sp. SrG | reverse complement strand
CTGGCGCGCAGCAAGCGGGTGCTGCGCCAGCTGCCCGAACAGTGGTCGGTGCGGGAAACGCTGACCCCGTCGGCATACATGGGGTTCCGCGACGTGCTCGGCCCGTCGTCGGGCTTCCAGTCGCTGCAGTACCGCTACATCGAGTTCCTGATGGGCAACAAGAACGAGCAGATGCTGCAGGTGTTCTCGCACGACCCGGAAGGCCAGGCGCAGCTGCAGCAGGTGCTGGA
>NZ_JBNBBE010001758.1:0-230 GCF_050031795.1 Stenotrophomonas sp. SrG | reverse complement strand
TGGCACACAAACGAAAAGCGCGGATCGCTCCGCGCTTATTTTTGCCTGCTTGGCAGGGCCCGGCCCGACTTGCGTCCGAACAACAACCCGATCCCCACTGCCACCAGGATCACCGGCCACCAGGTAAGGAGCAGGCGACCCAGGTTCATGTTGGTCCAGCCCAGGTGGCTGGCCAGCAGGACCAGGCCGACGAGGATCAGGACGATGGCGGCGACCAGGTTGGAGCGCAT
>NZ_JBNBBE010001757.1:0-230 GCF_050031795.1 Stenotrophomonas sp. SrG | reverse complement strand
CGCTGAGCCCGCTTCAGTACCAGAAGCAGCTGCGCCTGCTGCAGGCCCGCCAGATGCTGGCGACGCGCGGAACCAGTGTTACCGCAGCCGCGCTTGATGTCGGCTATGAGAGCCCCACCCAGTGCACCCGCGAGTACGCGCGTGCGTTCGGTCTGCCCCCCTCGCCGGATGCGGCGCGCATGATGGCAAGGCGGCGTGGGGAGATCGACAGCAGAGCCCGCGTCGTCAGG
>NZ_JBNBBE010001756.1:0-230 GCF_050031795.1 Stenotrophomonas sp. SrG | reverse complement strand
GGTGGGTGGTGTGCAGGTAGCGCAAGCCCTGCGCGCGTGCGATGGGCAGGTAGTCCTCGACGAAATCGCCGTAGGGCCAGCACAGCGTGTCGGACACTTCGCCGAGCTGTTCCTGCAGCACGCCGCGCGCCAATTCCAGGTCGCGGGTGATGCCTTCGCGTTTCTGTTCGCGGCTGAGGTCCTGCTTCTTACAGCGCGTGTGGGTGTGGGTGTGGCAGTGCACTTCGAAG
>NZ_JBNBBE010001755.1:0-230 GCF_050031795.1 Stenotrophomonas sp. SrG | reverse complement strand
TTGCGGAACAGCGCCTTGAAGCGCGCGGCCGGGGCGTTGAGCAGCATCGACGCGCCGAGCGACACGCCGATGGACATCGGCACGCCGACCCCCACGAAGTACGTGGTGTTCCACAGCGACTTCCAGAACATCGGGGTCTGCAGCAGGTCGATGTAGTTGCCCAGGTCCACGAAGCGCAGGTTGCCGCCATCGGCGAGCGCGTACAGGTCGAAGTCGGTGATGCTCAGCGC
>NZ_JBNBBE010001754.1:0-230 GCF_050031795.1 Stenotrophomonas sp. SrG | reverse complement strand
TCCGGCAGGGTCCGGCTTGATGTCGCGCGTCGAGGTAGCCTGCTTCTTCGACCAGTCAGAGTTGGCTTCCACGGTGCGCTTCTTGACCAGCACCATCGAACGATCCCGGCTGCTGAGGGGGCGCTGGGCGCCATTGGCTTCCTCGAACGTGGTGTTCTGGCTCAGGGTCGCCAATTGGTTGCTGTCATCCAGGCTGTACTGCCACTTGTTGCCGTCGATCTGCTTGAGGG
>NZ_JBNBBE010001753.1:0-230 GCF_050031795.1 Stenotrophomonas sp. SrG | reverse complement strand
GCGTCCACGTACAGCTGGCCAAGGCCTTCGCCGATGGAGGAGTTGACCGACTCCACCACGCGCTTCCAGCGCGGCTGCATTTCCTTCTGGCCACGCAGGGTGGTGCCGTAGAAGTCGAAGTTGGCCTTTTCTAACGCGCTGCTCAGGTAAGGCGCGGCGTGATCGACGGTGTGGAAGCGCAGATAGGCCTGCCAGGTCGAGGCCGGCACCTCGGTGAGCATCTTGTCCAC
>NZ_JBNBBE010001752.1:0-230 GCF_050031795.1 Stenotrophomonas sp. SrG | reverse complement strand
TCTGCGCGAACTGGATATCGGTCGGGCGGTCACCGACCAAGGCCGAGCGCGCCCAGTCGATGCTGCGGTCCTGCAGGTACGGCAGCATCAAGCCGATGCCGGGCTTGCGCGTGGGCGCGTTGTCGTGCGGCCAGGTGCCATCGATCAACACGTCCCGGAACACGATGCCCTGGCGGGCGAAGATCTGCAGCATCAGGTCGTTGGGGCCGTCGAAGGATGCCGGCGGGGAG
>NZ_JBNBBE010001751.1:0-230 GCF_050031795.1 Stenotrophomonas sp. SrG | reverse complement strand
GGGGTGCTGCAGCAGACTCGCGATGATGCCTTGGTCCACGCGGTATGACTCCGATAACGCACCCGACCGCCGGGAACGCAATCGTTAGCGGCTGTTCTGGTCGATAGTTGAGCCTCGCGTGCGCCCGGGGCGTCCCAGCCCCTACTATGGACCGCCCACCCACACCCGTCCCCGCGCGCCCCATTCCTGTCGTGCCGCCCCGCCCCCCCGCCCCCCACCGTCCTTGCCCC
>NZ_JBNBBE010001750.1:0-230 GCF_050031795.1 Stenotrophomonas sp. SrG | reverse complement strand
TACCGGTCGTCGATGGGCTACGGCACCTCGAGGCAGTAACGCAGGTAGCCCTGCATGAAGCAGTATGCCTCGGTGACATTCACCCAGGTCAGCAACGCCGGATCATCGGCCGAATACGCCTGCCCATCCTGCGTCTGCCCGCGCACGTGTGCGTGGCTGCGCTTCACCTTCCCGACCAGCGCCTCCACTTCGCCCGACGCCGCGTAGCTGGTACATGCCACGAACGCCGT
>NZ_JBNBBE010001749.1:0-230 GCF_050031795.1 Stenotrophomonas sp. SrG | reverse complement strand
TGCGCGCGTAGCGGAATGCCGCTGCGGCGGTGCCGAACATCGAACTGAACTTGTTGGTACCAAACAGCACTGCCGGAGTGTGCTGCGGCAGCACCGTGAACAGTCCGGGCAACTGCACCAGCCCCCCACCACCGACAGCGGCATCGACCAGGCCGGCGATGAAGGCGAGCGCCACCAACCACAACACTTCAGCGGGAGCCAGCTCGAACACGGCAGCGCATCACGGCGCA
>NZ_JBNBBE010001748.1:0-230 GCF_050031795.1 Stenotrophomonas sp. SrG | reverse complement strand
GGCCCGGACAGCAGCCACAACACGCTGCCCGGCCCGCCCTGCAGCACCGCGAACGCGCGGCGCATGCTGCGCGGGGTGAGCTTGTAACTGTTGTTGAAGCAGCAGAACACCACGCCCTGCGCGGGCCGGCCACAGGCCTCGCGGCCTGGCGCGGGCTCCAGCACGCCGGTGTTGTCCGAGGGCTGGAACGCGCGGGGCAGGCGCCGGACCGGGTCGCTGAAGGCCGGCGT
>NZ_JBNBBE010001747.1:0-230 GCF_050031795.1 Stenotrophomonas sp. SrG | reverse complement strand
GGATCGCACCTTCGATGTTGTGGCGGTAGAAGGTCACTTCCCCGTCGACGCGCTCGGCCCACGAGGCATTGTTGCCGAACCACGGGCTCCACACGAAGCCGGCACTGAAGCTGCGCGAGGTTTCCGGATCCCGCTGGTCATTGCCGCCGGTGGTGACCGAGATCTGCGAATTCGCCTGCTGGAAGCCAGTCGGCACGCCGTGGTCGGGGCAGCGCGCCGAGCTCGGCCGG
>NZ_JBNBBE010001746.1:0-230 GCF_050031795.1 Stenotrophomonas sp. SrG | reverse complement strand
TTGCCGGCACCGGGCGCGGAATCCACCAGCACGTGGCCGCCGGACTGATTGACGAAGCCGTACACAATGGACAGGCCCAGGCCAGTGCCGCGCCCAACTACCTTGGTGGTGAAGAATGGTTCGAACACGCGGGTCAGCGTCTCGGCGGACATGCCGTGGCCGGAGTCCTTGACCCGCAGCATTGCGTAATGGCCCGGCGGAACGTCGGGGTTCTGCGCGCTGAAGTCATT
>NZ_JBNBBE010001745.1:0-230 GCF_050031795.1 Stenotrophomonas sp. SrG | reverse complement strand
ATTCCGCGACCCTGCCACCAGGCCGCCCCCCAGCGCCGCCGCCGCCAGCGGACCGAGGACGGCCACCGGGCGTCGCGGCGGGTGCGCAGCGGCGAGGGCAGGAAGCACCGCCGCCGCAGCGACCGCAACCGGCAGGGGGGGTGCCAGCAGGCGCGTGGTGTCCGCCCCCGACGCGGCAGTGCGCACGGGCTGGATCGCCCGCGCCGGTGGCGCCAGCGCCGTGGCGTCAG
>NZ_JBNBBE010001744.1:0-230 GCF_050031795.1 Stenotrophomonas sp. SrG | reverse complement strand
CCACCCTCGGACCGGCAACCGACCCGCCGGGCGTGCTGGAGGATCTGTTCCGCGCCGGCGTGCACGTGGTCCGCCTCAACTTCAGCCACGGTGACCCGTCCGGCCAGGCCCAGCGCGCCGCCGACGTGCGCGCCGCCGCGCAGCGCGTGGGCGTGGAAGTGGGCATACTGGCCGACCTGCCGGGCCCGAAGATCCGCATAGAGCGTTTCACCGAAGGCAAGATCCACCTA
>NZ_JBNBBE010001743.1:0-230 GCF_050031795.1 Stenotrophomonas sp. SrG | reverse complement strand
CGGCAGCTGCTTCACGTAGGCGCTGTCACGCGAGCGCATCACCGCCTCGGCATCGGGCGCGGCGTCCCCGGCGTGGAACCGGCCGCAGCAGGCGGCGTCGGCGACGGGGCGGCCGCAGGGACAGGGATCGGCAGGGGTCATGGGCGTATTGTGCCGCGAGGAGGCGTATGCGGGCGCGCTTTCCGCCGTGATGCGCTGCCTTGTTCGAGCTGGCTCCCCCTGAACTGTTG
>NZ_JBNBBE010001742.1:0-230 GCF_050031795.1 Stenotrophomonas sp. SrG | reverse complement strand
GGCTTCGCAGGCGTGGGCCCCGCCCGGCGAATAGGCCAACGACAGGTCGCGCTGGGTCAGCAGCGGCTTGGTCGCCGTGACCTTGATCTTGCCCGGCGGCGACCTGCGGTGATAGTCGAGGGCGGCCTGTTTGAAATCTTCGTTGGACATCGCTGTCTGCAGATGACTGGGCGAGAGGAACAGGGGATCATACCCCCGTTGGCGGTGTTGGACCTGTCGCTACGCTGTCG
>NZ_JBNBBE010001741.1:0-230 GCF_050031795.1 Stenotrophomonas sp. SrG | reverse complement strand
GCCCGATGCGCAGTTTCAGTTCGGCGCCCTGGTCGGTCAGGCCGGTGCGGGTGAACTCCCTGATCAGCTGGTAATTGCTGCTGCCATCGAAGTCATCGGACAGGCGCAACGCGAAATGCAGGACATCCGGGCCCCAGCGTTTGTCCTGCGGGGCGATGACCAGACCGTCCTGGTCATCGTGCTGGTCCAGCCGCCATTGCACCTGATCGTAGCGGCCCTCGCCGTAGGTA
>NZ_JBNBBE010001740.1:0-230 GCF_050031795.1 Stenotrophomonas sp. SrG | reverse complement strand
TTGCCGGCGCGCGTTACGCCGGGCGTGACGCGTTCGTGTCGCGGAAGCGCTGATCCGCATGCGCAACTGGCGCTGGCTGCTGCTGGTGCTCGCGGTACTGCTGGCATGGCTGCAGTTCCGCTTCTGGTTCGGCCCGGGCAATTCGGGAGACGTGATGTCGCTCGAAGCCCAGGTCGAATCCCAGAAGCGCGACCACGCCGGCCTGCAACCGCGCAAGGATGCGCTGGCGG
>NZ_JBNBBE010001739.1:0-230 GCF_050031795.1 Stenotrophomonas sp. SrG | reverse complement strand
CAACCCCACCCCCGAAGTGGGCTGTGCGAACCCGCCACCGTGGACCACGGCATACCAGGAACCCCCCCTGTTGACCGTAGGCCAAGCCTTCGACCGCGCCCCCATCCAGGACGTTCCGTTCGATGACGCCGCCGCGCTGGAGCGCAAGCTCGGCCATGCCGAACGCGTGTTCAAGGACCGCGATGGCTGGCTCAAGCCGCATCAGCGCATTGCCATCCTGCGCAGGCTGG
>NZ_JBNBBE010001738.1:0-230 GCF_050031795.1 Stenotrophomonas sp. SrG | reverse complement strand
CGGCTGGATGCGGGTGTCCGGGCTGTGCTGGACCATGCCGAAGGGCACCGTCGCGCCGGGATAGGTATGCCCTTCGCCCCCGGTACCAATGTATGGATCCACGGCGGCGTAGGCGCGTTCGCCTGCGCTCTGCGGCGCCGCTGCTGCGGTGCCTGCCACCAGCCTGGCGCCCATGGCCCGTGCCACCAACCCCGACTTCCCCGCTCTGCTCATCTGGATTTAGATCGAGT
>NZ_JBNBBE010001737.1:0-230 GCF_050031795.1 Stenotrophomonas sp. SrG | reverse complement strand
CCACGGCATCGTCGTGGGCGAAGTTGCCAAGCGTGGAGCCGGGGAAGAACAGCAGCCGGCGAGCCGGTTCGCGCTGCGGTTCGGGCAGCGTTACGGGGCGGGTGAAGTCAGCGCAGACCGGCAGCATCTCGCTCTCCGGCAGCGCTTCGGCCAGGCGTGACACGCTGTCGAGCAGGGCCGCGCGCGATATTTCGATGGGGGTGTAGGCCACCGGATCGGCCAGGGCATGC
>NZ_JBNBBE010001736.1:0-230 GCF_050031795.1 Stenotrophomonas sp. SrG | reverse complement strand
GGAAATAGTTGGCGGTATCGATCACCACCACCTCGTCTGGCAGAGACGCTATCAAGGGTTTCACGTCGTCGTAGGCGGTGTAAGGCATCGAGAGGATCGCGACGTCGATGTCAGTCATCGCGTCCCCTGGAGCAGTGGCTCGCGCGCCGGTTTCCACCGCCTCGGCCGGAATCTCATCAGGTAGCCGCGAGTGTGCAACCTTTACGTCAGGGCCTGCGGCGGCCAGTTTG
>NZ_JBNBBE010001735.1:0-230 GCF_050031795.1 Stenotrophomonas sp. SrG | reverse complement strand
GTGCTGGAGCAGGAGCCGGTGTGGCGGGTGGAACATGGCGAGCTGGGCGAGGTGGGCGCGGCCGTATGGCACGCCGAACATCGCTGCGCGGCCGCATAAGCATTTTCCCGGCCCTCCCGGGCGGGTTCACGGCGTTGGGAGAGCAACCAGTGACAGATCGTAGACAGTTCCTCCAGGCCGGTGCATTGGCCGCAGGCGTGATGGCGTTTACGCGCGTGCAGGCCCAGGCC
>NZ_JBNBBE010001734.1:0-230 GCF_050031795.1 Stenotrophomonas sp. SrG | reverse complement strand
TCGTTGTCTTCCAGGTACGCCAGCACCACCGCATCGTCGGTCAGCGGCGGGATCAGCACCTCGCCATCGGGCCTCGAGTTCTCGAACAGTGCGGCGAGGTCGGGCAGGGTGCGCCGGCCTATGCCGACCGGCCCCAGGATCAGGTTGTAGTGGTTGGCATGACAGGCTTCCAGCATGCCGTTCTGGTTTTCCATCAGGTAGTTGCGCGAAGGATTGTTGTAGACCAGCGC
>NZ_JBNBBE010001733.1:0-230 GCF_050031795.1 Stenotrophomonas sp. SrG | reverse complement strand
TTCGGCGGCACGGTGACCGCCGGCAACTCCTCGCTGTTGAGCGTCGGCGCCGGTGCGGTGCTGCTGGCATCGGAACAGGCGGTCAAGGTCTACGGCCTGAAGCCGCTGGCCCGCTTCGTGAGTTTCTCGGTCGCCGGTGTGCGCCCGGAAGTGTTGGGCATCGGCCCGATCGCGGCCATTCCCAAGGCGCTCAAGCAGGCTGGCCTGACCCAGGACCAGCTGGACTGGAT
>NZ_JBNBBE010001732.1:0-230 GCF_050031795.1 Stenotrophomonas sp. SrG | reverse complement strand
TGCGACGGCGCATCGACGGCGATTCCGGAAACGGGTGCACAGGGTAACCGTGAAACATGAAAGTCGGCATTGCCGGAGAGGCTGGATGCGCGGACCGGGCGGGACGGTTGGACCCGGCGGGTAGAGCCGACCGGTAGAGCCGCCTGTTAGTCGGCTTTGCTCCGGAGCCCGGGAGGTTTCAGGGGGCGCGCGAACGGCAGCCGACTGACCGTCGGCTCTACCTGCCGCCG
>NZ_JBNBBE010001731.1:0-230 GCF_050031795.1 Stenotrophomonas sp. SrG | reverse complement strand
TGCCAGCGGCTCACCGCTGGTCGATGAAGTCGGCTTCCATGCCGACCCGGTAGATCTTCGTGTCCGGATCTCGGTTGTCGAGCACGACGCGATTGCAGATCAGGGCCGCGTCCTAGGCAGCACGCACCGCGAGCGCCAGCTGTTCCGCGCCGGCGTCGGTGGTGTGGTAGCAGTCCAGCTGCACCGCGGTGAAGTCGCCGCCCGGCGCCGCGCTGATGTTGTCGTATGGA
>NZ_JBNBBE010001730.1:0-230 GCF_050031795.1 Stenotrophomonas sp. SrG | reverse complement strand
CAGCAGCACCTTGCCGTTGCGGCCCGGTTCGAGGCTGGCTTTCGCCGCTTCGGCTACCTGGTCCAGCCCCAACACGGCGTCTACAGGCAGGCTCAACCCGCCCGTGGCGGCCAGCTTCAGCAGCTCGCCCACCAGCGCACGTGTCTTTTCCGGGGCCGTGTTCTGGCTCAGCTTGCTGCCCCGGAAGCCCGTCACCACGGCCTGCTTGAGGTGGACGTGCCCCGAGCGCG
>NZ_JBNBBE010001729.1:0-230 GCF_050031795.1 Stenotrophomonas sp. SrG | reverse complement strand
CTGCTGCGGTACTCGGCACGCAGGCGCAACCAGGCTTCGGGTGACACCCACACCAGCGCCAGCGCGCCGGCAGCGGCCAGCACCAGACGGGGAACGCGACGACGGCGGACAAGCGAACGCTTCGCCGCCGCCGGCGGCTGCGCCACGGCCTGCCACAGCTGGCGCTCGTATGCGACCGCGCGGCGGTGCCCGGGCAGGCTGAGCCCGGGTTCGAAGGCCTGCATTCGCGG
>NZ_JBNBBE010001728.1:0-230 GCF_050031795.1 Stenotrophomonas sp. SrG | reverse complement strand
CCGTAATCCTGGATGGCACCGGCGAAAATGTCCGAGGCCGAGGCCGAACCGCGGTTGATCAGCACGGCCAGCGCGCCATCCCACGCCACGGCTTCGCTGCGGTCGTTGTTGACCGTGACGCGGCCACCGGATTCGCGCACCGGCACCACCGGGCCCTGTTCGATGAACAGGCCGGTCAGCTCGATGGCTTCATCCAGCGAACCTCCACCGTTGTTGCGCAGGTCCAGCAA
>NZ_JBNBBE010001727.1:0-230 GCF_050031795.1 Stenotrophomonas sp. SrG | reverse complement strand
GGTGTGGGGGTGGGGGGTCGTCTTTCCATTCTTTGTGTTATCTCGCCCCCCGTCCTGTGTCCCCCCCCCCCCCCCCCCCCCCCCCCCCCCCCCCCCCGGCCCTGCGCGCAGCATCCTGCACACGACGGCTGTTGCTTGAAAGCTCCTGCTTGAACGCTGTTGAACCCAAACAAAACGCCCCCTTGCGGAGGCGTCTTTTCACGCACTACGGGAGCTGATCAGCCCTGGTA
>NZ_JBNBBE010001726.1:0-230 GCF_050031795.1 Stenotrophomonas sp. SrG | reverse complement strand
CCTCCGGCATGCGCCCGGTGACCTTGCCGATGATCTGCCGACCGAGCGCGTGGAACTTACAGCCGGTGACGTCGCCGGCAGGCAGGCCCAGCCGCTCGAAGGCGGCGCTGGTGCGCTGCTGCAGTTCGCCGGCCGCGTCGCGGTTGAAGGCCAGCATCCCGATCTGGTCCGGTGCCATCAGGCCGCGCTCGACGGCGTAGGCGGCCTTGGCCACCAACGTCGAGGGCGTG
>NZ_JBNBBE010001725.1:0-231 GCF_050031795.1 Stenotrophomonas sp. SrG | reverse complement strand
CTGATTGCTCGCGCGATGAAATCCTCGACCTTCCCTCAGACGTCGGCCACCCTTTTGAGGGTGTGGTCGTCGGGGGGTTGGGTGGTGTTGTGGTTGGGTGTGGGTGAGGCGGAGGGGTGGTGGGTGCTGCAGGGCCGGCGGGGGCGGTGTTGCGGCGGGGTGGGGGTGTGGGGGGGGTGCGGGGGCTGGAGGCTGCGGGCATGGGGGGGGCTGGCCGGACGCGCCGTCGCG
>NZ_JBNBBE010001724.1:0-231 GCF_050031795.1 Stenotrophomonas sp. SrG | reverse complement strand
GGCGTCGCCCCGGACACGACCGTGGCCCACTCGCCGCCGCGCCTCCCCGGCGCGAACGGGCTCCACCTCGGCCACGGCGACCCACTCCCACCCGCACTGTCCACCGCCCCCAACGGGGGGGTCGCTCCCGACCCCCGCCCCGGCCCTACCGCAGCCCTCAGCTGCGGGCCACCCCCCGGGAGGCCGGCGGGGTTCGCGCCGTGGCCACCTCGCTAGCCAGCGCCTTCCATT
>NZ_JBNBBE010001723.1:0-231 GCF_050031795.1 Stenotrophomonas sp. SrG | reverse complement strand
TCCCGGCGCACGCGCGGCATAGCCCCTGCCCGCGCCGCGTCGTCGCCGGGCCCGCAGCCGGACCAGCCCCAGCGTCCGCCGCGCCGTCCCGCGCGCCGCTCGCACGCGCGCGGGGCTGGCGCCAGCGCGGCCTCCGGGGTCTCGCCAGCGATGGGGCCCGGACCCTCCGTCCAGGCGCGGGCAGCGGCCCGGAGGCCCCCCGGCGCCGGCGGAGAGCCGGGCGCGGCCGGG
>NZ_JBNBBE010001722.1:0-231 GCF_050031795.1 Stenotrophomonas sp. SrG | reverse complement strand
CACGCGGCGCACCCGCCCCGGCGGGCAGGGGTTAGCCCCGGCGCTGGCGCACCGCCAGCACGACCGGCTGCAGAGCGACAGCCGCCTGCACCGCGCGCTGGACGCCGACGAGTTCCACCTGGTCTCCCAGCCGCAGGTGAACCTGCCTACCGGCCAGCTGGTGGCCGCCGAAGCTCTGATCCGCTGGCGCAACTCGCAGCTGGGGGTCGTGCGCCCGGACATCTTCCTCGG
>NZ_JBNBBE010001721.1:0-231 GCF_050031795.1 Stenotrophomonas sp. SrG | reverse complement strand
CGGCCCCCGCCGCCGGCCCCCCCCCCCCGCCGCCACCCCGCACCCCCCCCGCCCCCCCGGCCCCGCGCCCGGCGGCCCCCCCCCCGCGCCCCGCCCCCCCCCCCCCCCCCGCCCCGCGCGCACCCCCGCGACCCGGGCCCCCCGCCGCCCCGCCCCCCGCCCCCCGCCGCCCCCCGGCGCCCGCCCCGCGCGCACCCGACCGCCGCCGGTGCCCAGCCCGCACACGTAGAC
>NZ_JBNBBE010001720.1:0-231 GCF_050031795.1 Stenotrophomonas sp. SrG | reverse complement strand
CCCCCCACCAGCTCAACCGAACCCAGACCCTGGCGGATCGGCGAACCGGGGCTGAGCCCAATCGCCCCCCACAGGCCCGCCTGGCGCGCGCCCGCCCGTGCCTATGCCTTCCCATTGGCCGTCCCCCCCCGCAGGTGTGCCATGCACCCCGCAACGCGTCGTACACTTCGTTGCCCGTGTACAGCGCCCGCGGGCGACTACCCGGACACGCTCGGCTAATCGGTTTAGCCA
>NZ_JBNBBE010001719.1:0-231 GCF_050031795.1 Stenotrophomonas sp. SrG | reverse complement strand
GGCCAGGTCGGGCCGGGCGGTGCAGTGGCTGCCCCCCCGGGCGCTGTCGTGCGGGGCGCGCTCGCCCCGCGGCGGCGGGGGGGGCCGCGGCTGCGCGGCGCTGCGGGGCGGGGCGCGGGGGGGGGGGCGGCGGGGGGGGGGGGGGGGTAAAAGGGAGAGGGGGGGGGGGGGGCGCCCCGAGGCCCCCCCAAAAAACCCGCGGGGGAGCACGCCCCGCCGGGAGGCCGGCAG
>NZ_JBNBBE010001718.1:0-231 GCF_050031795.1 Stenotrophomonas sp. SrG | reverse complement strand
TGGTTCGGTTTGGGGGTTTTGTTTTTTGTGTGCTTTTTCGTGGCGGGGGCCGGCCGGTCTGGCGGGGCCCCGCCGGCGATCGCTCTCCGCCCCCTCCGGGCGCCGCCCCCCCCGCCCCCCCCCCGCCGCGCCCCGCGACGCCCGCCCCCCGAGAACTACCCCCGCCACGACCCGCCCGCAGACCCACCCTTGTATCCGTGTGATCGCCGACCGTGGCCTGCTCGCCTGGGA
>NZ_JBNBBE010001717.1:0-231 GCF_050031795.1 Stenotrophomonas sp. SrG | reverse complement strand
TCGTTGAACAGGGCGATATTGGAGGGTTCGGGAAGGGTGGCCAGATCAGGGTACTTATCGAGCACGCCATGAATACTGCACAAGGCTTCGCGGACAGGGCTGCGGTCTTCCAGTCTATGTTCGGAATAGGTTTTGCCATCTGCCATGTCTTCTTCGATCCGCTGGATCTGGTCGGACAGCGGCTTGTTCCGCGCAATAACCTATTCGTTGTGGGCTGCCTTAGCGGTACTA
>NZ_JBNBBE010001716.1:0-231 GCF_050031795.1 Stenotrophomonas sp. SrG | reverse complement strand
CCCGCGCCGCCCCCCACCCCCACCCGCACCCCCCACCTCCCCCCCCGCGGGCGCCCCCCCCGCCCCGCCGCCACCCCCCATCGCCCAGCGCCCGCCCGCCGCCGCCGCGGCCGCCGCCCCGCCCCCCAGGCTGTCGAGGGTCGACTGGGCAGCGGCCCCGCTGGGCAGCGTGCTGACCCCGGCGCAGGCGTGCGTCCAGTGGGACCTGGAGCAGATCGCGCAGGCCACACT
>NZ_JBNBBE010001715.1:0-231 GCF_050031795.1 Stenotrophomonas sp. SrG | reverse complement strand
CGGGGGGCGGGTGGGGTCGGGCGGCCCCGGCGGCCGGGCGCCCGGGGGGGCGGTGCGGCGGGGGGTGGCGGGGGGGCGGGCTTGCGCGCCCCCCGCCCGCCGCCCCCCCCCCCCGCCCGGCCGCGCCCCGCCGGCGCCCCCGCACCCGCACCCCCACCCCGCTCCGCGCCGCCAGCGACAAGCCCGCCCGCCCCCACGCGATCCAGCCGGACCCTACCGCCCGCCGCATCC
>NZ_JBNBBE010001714.1:0-231 GCF_050031795.1 Stenotrophomonas sp. SrG | reverse complement strand
CAAGCCGCCCCCAACGACGGCAACCTTGCCGCCCGCCGGTGGGAAGGCATCCTTGGCCCGGGCAACGCGAACGATACAGACCCCTGGTTCGTCGTGTGTGTTAACTCGCTCGGCTGCTGCAAGGGCTGAACGGGCCCGGCGACCATCACCCGCGTCACCGGCGTTCTGTTGGGGGTCAATTTCCGGTAAATGTCCATCGTTGATGGCGCCAGCGGCTGCGTGGAAGTGGTG
>NZ_JBNBBE010001713.1:0-231 GCF_050031795.1 Stenotrophomonas sp. SrG | reverse complement strand
CGGCGCCACACCCAGACACGACTCACCTTCCGTCGCCTGGACGGCAGCCTCCCGCTCGACATGCCCACCGGCATGCGCTCCAACGCCTCTCTTCAGGTGGCCCGCCGCCAGTTCCGCGCCGAGAAGGGCGGCCACACCGTTTTTATTGACCCGGTGTCCACCGAGATGTTGACTCGGTTGTTCTGGTATGCAGCGTATTTTGTGTTTATGAGTCTGGTCGCGGCCAAGGCC
>NZ_JBNBBE010001712.1:0-231 GCF_050031795.1 Stenotrophomonas sp. SrG | reverse complement strand
CCGCCGCCCCGCCAGCCCCCCGACGCCCCGCCCCCGCCGACCCCCCCCGCCGTCCCGCCCCCCCCCCCGCACCCCCCCCTCCCCGCCGCCCCCCCCCACACCCCCGCCCCCCCGCCCCCCACGCCCCCCCAGCCCCCGCGCCCCCCCCACCGCCCCCCCCCACCCAGCCCCCCCCCCCCCAGCCCTCGCCGGGCCCGGCCCAGGGCGCCCGGCGCCAACTCGGCAGACACA
>NZ_JBNBBE010001711.1:0-231 GCF_050031795.1 Stenotrophomonas sp. SrG | reverse complement strand
CGCCCCCCGCGCGCCCCACCGACCCTCGCAACCCCCCCGCCCCCGTCCACCCCCCCCAAGGCCCGCCGACCCCTCCCAGCCGGCACCCCCCCCCTCGCCGCTGCCCCCGACACCGCCCCCCACCCCCCGCTCACCCCGCCCCCCCGGGCCCCCTCCCGGCGCCACGGACACGGGCATGTTGGCTCACCCCCGCCCACCTGCGCTACACCGCGCCGCGACGCGGCGTCAGAT
>NZ_JBNBBE010001710.1:0-231 GCF_050031795.1 Stenotrophomonas sp. SrG | reverse complement strand
CCCCCACGACCCCGACGCACCCCCCCCCCACCCCCCCCCCCTACCCCACCACCCCCCCCCCCCGCCGCCTCGCGCCGCCCCCCCTCCCCGGCCCCCCGCGCCCGCCGCGCCCGCCCCCCCCGCCCGCGCCCCCCCCCGACCCCCCCGGCCCCCCCCCGGCCCCCCCGGCCGAGCGCAAGCACGGCACCGCCGCCGCCAACCGCGCCGTCGGCCCGCCGACCCCCTTCGACA
>NZ_JBNBBE010001709.1:0-231 GCF_050031795.1 Stenotrophomonas sp. SrG | reverse complement strand
GGAGCTGACCGGCGGCCTGCTCGGCGGTGTCCGCGAGCGGCACGTCATCGGTGCTGACCGCCAGGTCGGCTTCCAGGTCGAGGCCGTCCTCCTCGCTGTTCGCCTTCTCGGCATCGCGCGGGCCAGGGACCCCGGCGCTGGTGGCGGGGTCCCTCAGCGGGGCGGTGGAGATGCGGGGCGGCACTGCGGCGCGAGGGGCGCGGCGGTCGCGCTCTCCGGGCGGCCGGGCGG
>NZ_JBNBBE010001708.1:0-231 GCF_050031795.1 Stenotrophomonas sp. SrG | reverse complement strand
CCCCCCGCCGCCCCCCGCGCCCGGCGCACGCCCGCCGCCGGCCCGGGCGGGCGCGGCCGCCCCCGACCACCGCGGCGGCCGGGCCGCCGCCCCCACCGCCCCCCCACCCGGCCCCGCCGCCCCCGCTCCCCCGCCCCAGCGACCCGCCCCCCCGCTCGCCACCCGCGGCGGTGGTCAGCCGCAGCCGACCCCGCTGCAGCCCCGCAACGCGCACGCGGGCGCGGGTATGGC
>NZ_JBNBBE010001707.1:0-231 GCF_050031795.1 Stenotrophomonas sp. SrG | reverse complement strand
CCCACCCGCCCCCGCCCCCCCCCCCCGCCCGCTGCCGCTGCCCTCTGGCTGCCAAGAAAGAGACGCACCGTGCGCTCCTCAGGCATCACCAGGCAGAGGAGCAGGCCCTGCGCAGGTGGCAGGCTCGGGCGGGTGTGGGCAGGGTCTGGCGGGCCGCGGCGGCCCCGGCCCAGGCCCCGTATGTGGCGAGCGACCCGCGCGTGGACCCGCCGCAGCGGGCCGACGTGGGGC
>NZ_JBNBBE010001706.1:0-231 GCF_050031795.1 Stenotrophomonas sp. SrG | reverse complement strand
ACGCGCCCGGCCCGTCCTGGCAGCCCGGCCCGGCTCAAGCCGCGCGACGCAGCCACCCGGTCCCGCCCAGCACCGCCCCTCCCCCGTTCCGCGCCGCCAGCAACCCACCAGGCGCCCGGGCGAACGCGGGGGCCCTGACCAGCCCGCGCGCCCGCCCGCGGCTGGCGTGGCAGCGGGCCTGGGCCGGCGCGCCCAGGCGCGGCGGCGGCGGTGCGGGGCTGGGCCCGGGAG
>NZ_JBNBBE010001705.1:0-231 GCF_050031795.1 Stenotrophomonas sp. SrG | reverse complement strand
GAGATGCACCGTGATCACGAGCAGATCCGGCGACTGCGAAATCCTATCTCGCACCATGAACCCATATTCGGGAGGGCATTGGCAGACGACTAAGCGGCCATCGAGCGAGTAGTGAAGCTGCGCTGCCCGCGCACAGCGGCCTGGATGGCCGGCCACGATCTGGTGAGGCCACTGCTGCGGCCGCGACCGGGCTGACGCCGCCGGCTCCACCGCGGGCAGCGTCGCCCTGTC
>NZ_JBNBBE010001704.1:0-231 GCF_050031795.1 Stenotrophomonas sp. SrG | reverse complement strand
TGGGCGAAGCCGCTGGCGGCAAGCAGCAGCCACGCGCTGGCTGTCTGGAATGTCATCGCCGTAGGTCCCTCAGGAAGGTCGGGTGGCAGAAAGTTGGACAAGCGGTACGACGTTGGACGCATCGACCCACAGCTCGCCGCCGGCGCCCTCGACCCGCGCGAGGCGCCGCGCGGCGGTAGCGCCCCGCACCGAAAGCGCGGCCACGCTGGCGGGCAGTGCCTGGCCGTTGCG
>NZ_JBNBBE010001703.1:0-231 GCF_050031795.1 Stenotrophomonas sp. SrG | reverse complement strand
TCGCCGCGGCGGCGCCTGGTGCTTGCGGTGGAAGATGTCGATGCGCAGCTGGACGCGGTGCGCCAGCTGCGGGCGGTGGCCGATGTGGAAACCATCGGCGCGCGCTCGGCCTCGTAGTGCCTGCAGGCGCTGGCCCAGAATACAATC
This sequence comes from Stenotrophomonas sp. SrG, assembly GCF_050031795.1. Lineage (NCBI taxonomy): Bacteria > Pseudomonadati > Pseudomonadota > Gammaproteobacteria > Lysobacterales > Lysobacteraceae > Stenotrophomonas > Stenotrophomonas sp. SrG. The sequence goes on along the minus strand of NZ_JBNBBE010001703.1, from coordinate 84 downwards.
GACTGCATGGTGCTGCACCTCAGCCTGCCCGATGCCTACGGCTTCGAGCTGCTCGAGCTGCTCAGCGAGCAGAGCCCCCAAGCG
>NZ_JBNBBE010001702.1:0-231 GCF_050031795.1 Stenotrophomonas sp. SrG | reverse complement strand
CAACATCGACGACTACGGCTTCGTCGCCGATGCGCGTGTGGCCTCCCTGCAGGGCATCAAGGACGGCTAGTCCGTGTACAACTTCCGCGCCGCGGACGAGCCGGGGGTGGCCAACAATGACGCGGACGGCTTCGACGTCGGTGTCCCGCAGTGGTCGGTGCCGCTGGGCTCCCGCTACCAGTTCTGATGAACTGAGCTTGTGGCAAGGAAACCAGAACGGCCGGGGAAGCC
>NZ_JBNBBE010001701.1:0-231 GCF_050031795.1 Stenotrophomonas sp. SrG | reverse complement strand
TTGACCAGCCCCCCGTCGGTGTGCCTGGAACTGGCGGTCGCACCCAGCGCGATGGCCTGCAGCCGCAGGGGCGCGGGGTCGACGTAATGGGCGCCGCTGCGGCGGTTCTGGAAGGCCCGCCGGGGAATCCCGATCTGGGCCGCCATGGCGTGAAGCTGGGGGCGGGGGTGGGGCCGACGATGGGCCCCGCGCGCGCCGCGCCCCGGGGGTTGCGCCTCGGCGGTAATTACA
>NZ_JBNBBE010001700.1:0-231 GCF_050031795.1 Stenotrophomonas sp. SrG | reverse complement strand
TGGTGAGCGACTGCTCTTCACCCTCTGCCCGCAGCATGGCCGCTTCCAGCTTGCGCGGGGCGCGCATGCGCACGTACACGTCGTTGATCACCTGGCTGTCGGTCGGCAGGTCGAACATCTTGATGCGCAGGTCGATGATCTGCATGCCCAAGCCCTTGACCCCCTCGTTGATGCCCGTCAGCAGAAACGCCAAAAGAACGCAGCGATACCCCGAGTACACCTGCAGCAAAG
>NZ_JBNBBE010001699.1:0-231 GCF_050031795.1 Stenotrophomonas sp. SrG | reverse complement strand
CTCACTGCGCCGCAGGCGCTGCGAGCCTGATCGCCAGGCGGACGGGCTCTGATGACCCGAGCAGGCCGCGACCCCGCGCTGCCCCTTATCGGCTCACCATCGAAGCATCTGGCCTCGATGATCGACATTCGGTCTCGAACGTGTCATTTCAAATGGATTCACCTGGAGCAACGCAACTGACCCCACGCCTTGAGCGACTTGTGCGCGGAGAACATGATGACAGTGCTGTAG
>NZ_JBNBBE010001698.1:0-231 GCF_050031795.1 Stenotrophomonas sp. SrG | reverse complement strand
CGCCAAGGCACTGGTCGCGCTGGGCCAGCGCATCGATCGCTCGCGGGGTGGCAAGCCGATGATCGTCACGTTCCGCTCCCAGGCAGAGGGTGGCAGCAAGGCAATCAGCGATGCCGTCTCCGGCGCATTGAATGCGGCGCTGCGGCGCGGCGGCTTCGCGCCGCTGGTGGACGTGGAAATGTTCCGCGACCCGGCGGGGGGGGCAGCGCGGGTTGCACCGGCGCACCCGGC
>NZ_JBNBBE010001697.1:0-231 GCF_050031795.1 Stenotrophomonas sp. SrG | reverse complement strand
CGTCCCGGGACCGGACGTGTTAAAAATTCTCAGCCAGAGGTTTAGATCGATCCTACTCCAATCCGTCTCCGCACCGGCCACGGCGGGCGTGGAGACCTGTAACCCCACGCCAATTCGGCCTCCTAATTTAGATCGATACAACGTGTCAGCCATACGATTCAATCCACGGGAGAGAGTGGAATGAACCCGATGTCCCGCAAACACGGCCGCGACGCGTTGTCGGCCGCCATC
>NZ_JBNBBE010001696.1:0-231 GCF_050031795.1 Stenotrophomonas sp. SrG | reverse complement strand
ACCCCACGGCGCCCCCCCACGCGCTCGCCCCGCCCGACCCCCCCCCCCCCCGAACCCCGGCTGCCCCCGGCCGCCCGCCCGCGCCACTACACCGTCCGCGTCCACACCTACGCCTGGATGGACACCTTCGACGGCGGCACCGTCCCATGACTGTCCATACACGGCCGATGGCGGGAGAGCGCCGGCTTCAAAGGCGGCGCAAGCGTAAGCAGCGAAGCAACCCAGGGCCCG
>NZ_JBNBBE010001695.1:0-231 GCF_050031795.1 Stenotrophomonas sp. SrG | reverse complement strand
GTCAACACCGGCGTGTTAGGCGACAACACCTACAGCCAGGTGCAGTACATGGACACAGGCGTGATCCTGAAGTTGCGTCCGCGCATCACACGCTATGGCGTGGTGTTCCTGGACATCGTGCAGGAAGTGAGCTAGGCCGGCGCCATCCCATCCGGCTGCGACGCCACCCGCACCAACTGCAACCCGCCGATCAACACCCGCTAGATCTCGACCGAGGCGGCGGTGCAGAGA
>NZ_JBNBBE010001694.1:0-231 GCF_050031795.1 Stenotrophomonas sp. SrG | reverse complement strand
CGCCGCCGTTACCCCGCGTGCCTTTAACCGGCCGGGCATGCCCGCCCCACGCCGGTTTGGGTAGGGTTCGTATGGGGCTTCGGCGGGCGTCTCGCCGGCACGGCGGTGCTGTTGAATGCAGCGGGCCCGCTCGGCGACGACGCGGCCGCCGCGGTCAAGGTCTTGACCGACTTCCCGTCGCGGTTCGATCTGGCCGACGCGGCCAACGGCCGCGCGCTGGCCCTGCCGGGC
>NZ_JBNBBE010001693.1:0-231 GCF_050031795.1 Stenotrophomonas sp. SrG | reverse complement strand
GCCATCGCCAGCGGCGAGCTGGTGGTCACCTCGGTGCTGTCGGGCAACCGCAACTTCGAGGGCCGCGTGCAGCCCGAAGTGTAGATGTCCGACCTGGCCAGCCCGCCGCTGGTGGTGGCCGACGCCAGTGCCGGCACCACCGACATCGACCTCTCCACCGAACCGCTGGCCCCCCGCAGCGTTGGCAAGCCGGGGGAGCGGCGCGCCATCTGGCCGAGCCACCCCGACAGC
>NZ_JBNBBE010001692.1:0-231 GCF_050031795.1 Stenotrophomonas sp. SrG | reverse complement strand
GCTTGGAGGCGCATGAGTCCGGCCACTGGCAGCGCGCCGAGACCCTGCCGCGCACCGCCGCCGAGGCCGAAGCCGTAAGCGCGGTGGCCTAGGTGACCGCCTTCCGCAGCGCCGAAGCGCGCGGGGACCAGGCCGCGGTGGACCAGTACCTGCTGCGCCTGTCCCCCACTGATGCCACCGCCTATGCGCTGAGGCAGGCCGATCGCCTGCTGCAGCAGGAGCGCCCGGTGG
>NZ_JBNBBE010001691.1:0-231 GCF_050031795.1 Stenotrophomonas sp. SrG | reverse complement strand
ACCTCATCCTGGATGTGTACGAGCAGGTCATCCGCTAGATCCCGTTCGATGGCCTGCACTGGTTCATCGACCACGCCGAAACGATCACCCCGCGCAACATCGACCGCATCCGCGCGCTCGGCGGTGGCCTGGCGTTCCAGCTCCGCCGGGCCTTCCAGGGCGAGGCGTGCGTGCTGCGCTCCGGCGCCGCCGCCGCGCGCCCTGCGCGTCCAGTACGGCGCATGCGGCAGG
>NZ_JBNBBE010001690.1:0-231 GCF_050031795.1 Stenotrophomonas sp. SrG | reverse complement strand
CCGCGCGCGCCCGTTATCCAGGAAGACCCGCAATGAACGACGACATAGAAACCCACGACCCGGCTCCTGCTCAGGTAACCACCCTGCAGTCCGACGAGACCAGCGGTGGCCCGGTTCTGAACCTCGACGTGATCCTCGTCGTACCGGTCACCCTGTCGCTGGGAGTCGGCCGCGCCCGCCTGCCCATCCGCACCCTGCTGCTGCTCAACCAGGGCTCGGTGGTCGACCTGG
>NZ_JBNBBE010001689.1:0-231 GCF_050031795.1 Stenotrophomonas sp. SrG | reverse complement strand
ATCGCCGACACCCTGAACTACAAGGCCGTGAGCAAGCGCATCGAGGAGTTCGTGCGCGACTCCGGCTTCGGCCTGGTTGGAGCCCTGGCCGAGCGCCTCGCCGAGATCGTGCTGCGCGACGTCAACGTGCAGTGGCTGCGCCTGAAGCTCCGCAAGCCCGGCGCGGGGCGTGGTGACAAGGCCGTGGGCGTGATCATCCTGCGCAGCACCGACTGAGCCACCGCTGCCCGG
>NZ_JBNBBE010001688.1:0-231 GCF_050031795.1 Stenotrophomonas sp. SrG | reverse complement strand
CATCCGCGAACTGGTCGGCCAGCCCAAGGAGCGCGCCGACCCCGTGCTGCTGATCGCCCTGGCGCGTAAGGACCTGGGCCGCATCTGCACCGCCGGCAGCGTGGAAGGGGATGAGCTGATGAGCGTGGAAAGCTACGCCCCCGTGCACCACCTCGTAAGCAACGGGCGCGGCCGCCGGCGCCCGGGCGTGAGCCCCGGCCAGGGGATTGCCGCCACCTTCCCCGGCGGCAC
>NZ_JBNBBE010001687.1:0-231 GCF_050031795.1 Stenotrophomonas sp. SrG | reverse complement strand
GCTACTCCCCCGACCACTGAGAGAACCATGAAGCCAACGTGCAGGTCCAGGCCGACCTGATCAAGGTGCTGGCCAACCAGCACGTGGACAGCGCCCGCGAGGCAGAGGACATCTTCCGCGGTGTCGAGACCATGCTCGATACCCCCATGCCCCTGCGCCGCATGACCAACTTCCAGAAGAGCCTGCCCACCATGGGCGACGACGGTCTGGCTGCGCGCCTGCGCAAGTGGA
>NZ_JBNBBE010001686.1:0-231 GCF_050031795.1 Stenotrophomonas sp. SrG | reverse complement strand
CGCCGCGCTGCGCGGCCCGCCTCCCCCGGGCCCAGCGCCACCCGACTCCAAGGCAGCAACCCGTGACCAGCCCCTCCCGCCACGAACGCCTGCTGCGCGCCCTGCGCCGCGAACCGGAGGACTGCACCCCCGTCTGGCTGATGCGCAAGGCTGGCCGCTACCTGCCCGAATACCGCGCAACCCGCGCCAAGGCCTGCAGCTACCTGGACATGGCCAAGAACCCGGAAAACG
>NZ_JBNBBE010001685.1:0-231 GCF_050031795.1 Stenotrophomonas sp. SrG | reverse complement strand
CTGCCACCGCTGAGGGTGTGCGGGCTCGCCTCGATAGCGAGGGTGGGGGTGCGGGCGGTTTCAGTGCCGTCCTGGCGGCTTGACCGCGCGCCGAGCGGCGCGCCGGTGTTTGCGATCCCGCATGGGGTGGTGCTGGCGATCGGCGTGCGCTGTTTCGTCGCGGTCCTTGCCGAAGGCGCCATGCACGACTGGAGCGCGGTGTTACTGCAAGACGTGCAGCCGGGGCCGCCG
>NZ_JBNBBE010001684.1:0-231 GCF_050031795.1 Stenotrophomonas sp. SrG | reverse complement strand
TGCCGCTCCAGCCCAGGTCGCGGCGGATCTGATCGCCCCGGTAGCGGCCATGCCGGCGGCCCCGCACCAGTGCCCCCGCGGTATCGCGCACCCTGGCCTCAACGGTTTCATCTGCTGTCGCGGCTACGCGCAGCGGCAGCACGGTCATCACCTGCGCCGGGACCCGGGCCGAGGCGCTGCCCAGCCGCCCCCTGGACGGCCCACCGCCGGTCACCGCATCGCTGGCCGGCG
>NZ_JBNBBE010001683.1:0-231 GCF_050031795.1 Stenotrophomonas sp. SrG | reverse complement strand
CGCCCCCCCTGCCGCCGGCGCACCTGGCCCCGGGGCTGGTGGACGGCCTGCGCGTGGACCACCTGGCCGGCATTGCCGACCCGCAGCCCTACCTGCAGCGACTGCGCACCGCCATGGACAGCGCCTGCGCCTCGCACGGCGTTGCGCCCCGGCGGTGGGTGGAATAGATCCTGGCGCCGGACGAGGAACTGCCGGCGGCGTGGGCCTGCGACGGGACCCCCGGCTACGAGT
>NZ_JBNBBE010001682.1:0-231 GCF_050031795.1 Stenotrophomonas sp. SrG | reverse complement strand
CACCAGCACGCAGTGCGCCGCCGCATCAAGGTAGCGGCTCTGGTCGTCGGTGCGATCGCCAGGAAGCCCGCGCCGGCTTTCGATCGTGTCCTGCCCACGCGCCAGCAGCGCCACGCCGTTCCTGGCACGTTGCCCCTGCCACAGGCAGCCGTAGCCTGCGTCACGGATCTCGGTTGCAGGAAACCCAGCCTGGCTGGCCTTGAGCGCCTGCCGCGCCACGATGTCCGGTGT
>NZ_JBNBBE010001681.1:0-231 GCF_050031795.1 Stenotrophomonas sp. SrG | reverse complement strand
TGATGAAGATGAAGGCAACGGTGCGCGCAATACCCAGGTAGCCGGGGTCGTATACGATCCCATCAAGTTCGTGATCCTGGATGATCTGGAAGCGATCATCCTTGGGCACCCCGATGCTGAGCATGGAGTCATACACCACCTGGCCACCCTGCTGGCGGTAGGCGGCGGTCTTGCCATGGCGGAGGTCAATGCGGGCCAGGGGCTTGGCGGACTCCTCACGGATCTGTGTGC
>NZ_JBNBBE010001680.1:0-231 GCF_050031795.1 Stenotrophomonas sp. SrG | reverse complement strand
TTCAGGCGGTTACTTGTCCAGAAACGCGACCAGCGCGGGGAACGTCTGCTCCGGGACCTCTACCATCAGCCAAAGGCCGGAGCCTCTGACGATCACGCACTCGACGTCGGTATCGATCCGCCTGGCCTGGTCGATCAGGAAAGCAGTTGCGCGGTCATTGGCAGCGGTGGAAGTGCCAGAAGGCTGGTCTTCATGAGTAGGCAAAGAAACAGCGGATGGCTTCGGCACACG
>NZ_JBNBBE010001679.1:0-231 GCF_050031795.1 Stenotrophomonas sp. SrG | reverse complement strand
AAGGCATCGAGACCACGCGAACTGGTCCTCCGGCAAGGTCGTTGACCGCTTTGAGGTCCTGCCATTGACAGCGCCTGGCTCCACTGCAACTAGCCACCTCTCCAAGGACGGTCACCGCTTAATCCACCCTGGTCCTTCGCAGCTCAGAAGCATTTCCGTGAGCGAGGCAGCGAGACTGCGGACTTTCCCCGACTATTTCCTTGAGGGGTCGCGCGGAGCGCAATTTCGGCA
>NZ_JBNBBE010001678.1:0-231 GCF_050031795.1 Stenotrophomonas sp. SrG | reverse complement strand
TACAGGTGCACGTCGACGCCCAGCTTGTACTGCAGGCCGGTGCGGAAGTACTGGCGGTAACGTCCGAGGCCTTCCAGCACGACCCCACCCATCGGGTCGAGGTAGATCTCCTTGGCCTGCGCGGCCAGCAGGTAATGCCACTGGCTCATGTTGTCGCAGTAGGCAACGATGTCCTTGCCCGACGCGCGCAGTTCCTGCAGCGACGCGGCTACATCACGCATCGAGGCAAAA
>NZ_JBNBBE010001677.1:0-231 GCF_050031795.1 Stenotrophomonas sp. SrG | reverse complement strand
TCGCTGGTCGTTGCGCCCGGCGCGTCCGCCGCGTGCACGACCGATATCGGCCGCGGCTGGCCGCCGGCGGGGGGCAACTACGGCCAGGCCGTGGAAACCCTGTTCAATGGCAATGCACAGCCCGCGCTGGCGCTGCCCATCCTGCCCAAGGGCGGGGGGGAATCCGGCGTGGCGCTGCTGCCCGGCAGCCAGGACCAGGCGGGGACCCTGCGCTACAGCGAGGCCGCCAAG
>NZ_JBNBBE010001676.1:0-231 GCF_050031795.1 Stenotrophomonas sp. SrG | reverse complement strand
TATGACCGCGAGAAGTCGGAACGGCAGCCATCGCCCCCGGCCGGGGGTTCCGGCCACCTCCGGTGGGTGTTCACCGATCTCAATCTCGCGGAGCTCGGTGGAGTGGCCAATACTGCGTCGCTTTGGGGCACCATTGTGTCTGTGCTCAAGCAGGTGATATCGCCTGACTCCGGGCCGTATCTGCTGGTCTTTTGGACGCGCATGGAAGCAACCGCTGCGTCTGTGAAGACC
>NZ_JBNBBE010001675.1:0-231 GCF_050031795.1 Stenotrophomonas sp. SrG | reverse complement strand
GGTCATGTCGCGGTGGTACCGCCCGAACTGCTCATCGGTCTGCTCGGCAGCCACGATCCGCACTTCCAGGTCGTCGTTGCGCGCGAGGCAGCGGCGCTGGCTGCGGTCGGGTGCGAAACGGGCCACCGGCACCCGCACCGTCACGCAGGCATGGCAGTTGGCGCAGAGCGGGCGGTAGACCAGGTCGCCGGAGCGGCGGAAGCCCCAGCTGAGCGCCCTCGGGTACAGCGT
>NZ_JBNBBE010001674.1:0-231 GCF_050031795.1 Stenotrophomonas sp. SrG | reverse complement strand
GAACACGAACGGCCGTGTGCGCTTGTAATGGTCCTTGGCCGCGTACGTGGCCAGGCCCGCAGCGACGAGGGTGCGGTGCAGCAGCAGGTAGAGGCGCGGCGTATCCTGCTGGCTGATCGGCACCCCCAGCGCGCAGGAAAACGTGCTGGCCCCCTGCGGGAAGCGGAGGTCGGCATCGCGGCTGGGTAGGGCGTAGGGAGGGCTGGAGGTCTCCGGCGGCGGTGCGCGGCG
>NZ_JBNBBE010001673.1:0-231 GCF_050031795.1 Stenotrophomonas sp. SrG | reverse complement strand
CGGGCCGCATTGGGAAGAGGGCTCGGAATACCGCACGGCCCGCGAACAACGCGAAGGGGCTCGCCGCTGATTGCCGTGCGGGTCCCGACCAACGGTCGTGACCTACCAAGGCATCTGGCGGAGGGTAGATCACGACCGTTGGTCGTGATCCCCGCGTACCCAAACGAAAAACGCCGGGCCATGCCCGGCGTTTTCTTTTCCCGGGCTGCGGCGGGGCGCCGCTGCCCCGTT
>NZ_JBNBBE010001672.1:0-231 GCF_050031795.1 Stenotrophomonas sp. SrG | reverse complement strand
CTGCAGGACACCGCGCGGCTGGGCCAGCAGCTGGCCACCGACCTGATCCGGATTCCGACCATCGACCGCTTCGAGTACCCGCGCAGCGTGCGCAACCTGCGCATGTCCGACCGCCAGGTGTCCTCGTATTCGGGTGGCGGGCGCATCACCCTGCGCCTGATCATCGCGACCACCGGTGAGGTGGTGATGTCCGACAGCTTCGACCACCAGCTGGCCTCGACCGGCCCGAGA
>NZ_JBNBBE010001671.1:0-231 GCF_050031795.1 Stenotrophomonas sp. SrG | reverse complement strand
CCGCCAGGTTGTTGGCGCGCGGATCCACGTAGTTGTGGCTGGCAAAGACCCGGCCGGCAAGCGTGGGATGGGCACGGTTCACGCCGGAATCGACCTCGCCGATCCGGATCCCGGCACCGGTCAGGTCCTGCCGGTCCTTGCCGTTGATGATGGCAAGGTGCGCGTGGATGGCCGGCTGGGTCGGATTGACCGGCGGCGGCGTCACCGGGGGCACCACCACGACTGGTGGCG
>NZ_JBNBBE010001670.1:0-231 GCF_050031795.1 Stenotrophomonas sp. SrG | reverse complement strand
TCGCCTCGGCTCCACGCGCGCCTGGTTCTAGCAGGATGCCGAAGACGCAAAAGCCTGGCTGATCGAACGCGGCCTACTCGCCACGTAAAACGGTGTACGATCGCACGCGCGCATGAGCGCGGTAGGGTCGGTCGTCAGACGACTGCCGATACGAAAGATCGGCACGGCGACGCATTGCGCCTCGGCGGAGAAACGCTCTCGGCGGTGCTGGATCCACGCGTAGAGCGCTGG
>NZ_JBNBBE010001669.1:0-231 GCF_050031795.1 Stenotrophomonas sp. SrG | reverse complement strand
AGGTTCACGTGCCCGGCGTCGAAGTGGTAGCCGCCATCGCCCTCGAACAGCCCGGACTGCTGGCCAACGCCCTAGTAGCTGCCGATGGCTTTGCCCGCACTGGCATAGCCGCTGGCGTCCCACGCGGAGCCGACCGACACCTGCACGCGCCCGCCCACCTGGCTGTCCTTGGACATGCTTTCGGCAACGTCCTGCAGCGATACAATGGTGAGCGTGCCGCCGGTCTTGACG
>NZ_JBNBBE010001668.1:0-231 GCF_050031795.1 Stenotrophomonas sp. SrG | reverse complement strand
AGCGTGGGCAGGTCCCACGCACCGCCCGCGGCGACCCGGCGGCACAGGCCGGTGGTGCTGTCTGACGTCTTGACGTAAGCGGCGCCGTTCCACGCCCCGCTGGCGCTGGACCAGCAGTCGCCCAGGCCGCGGCCCTTGTGCGAGGACGAGATGGTCAGCGCGTCGGCGTCCACGCCGCGGTGGGGGATGTAAGCGGGCGGGTAGGGCGCGTGGTCGTTGACCACCCAGTAG
>NZ_JBNBBE010001667.1:0-231 GCF_050031795.1 Stenotrophomonas sp. SrG | reverse complement strand
TTGAAAGGCTTACCGACCACCGGTCGTTCCCACCCGGGGCGTTACGTTTGTTGATAGGCTTACCTAAAACCGTTCGGTACCTACCGGGGCGTGACGGTCGTTGAAAGGCGTACCGACCAACGGTCGGTACCTACCGGGGTAGCGCACGAACGTTGGTCGTGCGGCGGCGCGCAGCGCCCGGCGGTTGCGCGCGGAAGGGGGAAACGCCGGGAATGGGTAAGAGACGAGGAG
>NZ_JBNBBE010001666.1:0-231 GCF_050031795.1 Stenotrophomonas sp. SrG | reverse complement strand
CGATATCCGTGGCCTGGCCCTGGAAGCCGCCCAGCGGCTGGTGGATCATCACGCGCGAATTCTGCAGCGCGTAACGCTTGCCGGCCGCGCCGGAAGCCAGCAGCAGCGCACCCATCGAGGCGGCCTGTCCGACGCAGATGGTGCTCACGTCCGGCTTGATGTACTGCATGGTGTCGTAGATAGCCATGCCGGCGGTGACAACGCCACCGGGCGATTTGATTTAGATGCTGA
>NZ_JBNBBE010001665.1:0-231 GCF_050031795.1 Stenotrophomonas sp. SrG | reverse complement strand
CATCGCAGCCCAGCTCCATGGCAATGGCCGCATCCGACGCGGTGCCCACGCCGGCATCGACGCTGATCGGCACCTTGGCGCTTTCGATGATGTCCAGCAGGTTGTACCTGTTCTGGATGCCCAGCCCCGAACCGATCGGTGCGGCCAGCGGCATCACCGCCCCGCAGCCGATCTCTTCCAGCCGCTTGGCCAGGAACGGGTCATCGGAGGTGTAGACCATCACCTCGAAGC
>NZ_JBNBBE010001664.1:0-231 GCF_050031795.1 Stenotrophomonas sp. SrG | reverse complement strand
CCTGCTTCATCCAGCGCGTGTGGGTGTGGGTGTGGCAGTGCACGTCGAAGGTGCCGGCGTCGATCATGGCGCGCGCGTCGCTCCAGCGCATCATCCCGTCGTCGTGGCGGTTCTCGCGCAGGATCGCCGCCTCACAGCCGCGGTGGACGGGCGTGCTGGGCAGTGCCGCACCGGGCTGGCCGGCGTGCGGCCGTACGGGGCCTTCGCCCCTCCAGCCGGTGGCCACGAACA
>NZ_JBNBBE010001663.1:0-231 GCF_050031795.1 Stenotrophomonas sp. SrG | reverse complement strand
ATCCAGCCGCAGTCCGGCCGGCTGGAAGACGACGTGCGGGCAGAGTTCACCGATCGGGCCCGCTCTGCCGGGGCCAGCATCGCCGCCACCCTGACCGCGCGCATCGCCCGGCCCAACCCGTCGATCCTGATCGGCTCGGGCAAGCTGGACGAGAACAAGGCGGCCGCCGAGGCCACCGGCGCCGACCTGGTGCTGGTCAACCATGAGCTCTCGCCCTCGCAGGAGCGCAAC
>NZ_JBNBBE010001662.1:0-231 GCF_050031795.1 Stenotrophomonas sp. SrG | reverse complement strand
ACTACGCCGCCCTGCTTTAAACCGCCAGCGCCGAAGCCCGCCCGGGCCTGGCCGATGGCGGCATCCCCATCGGCGCTGCCCTGTACCACAACGACGGCCGCCTGCTCGGCTGCGCCCACAACCGCCGGGTCCAGGAGGGCGACCCGTCCGTGCACGGTGAAACCGACGCGTGCCGCAAGGCCGGCCGCCAGCGCCGCTACCAGGACACCATCATGGTCACCACCCTGGCCC
>NZ_JBNBBE010001661.1:0-231 GCF_050031795.1 Stenotrophomonas sp. SrG | reverse complement strand
ATGGGTGGCGGTGTGATCAGGTGTGGTGGTCAGGAACTTGACTGCCTGCACAGCCGCGCGGTCTCCATCAGGAAACAAGTGCTGCAGGCCGGGGCGACTGAGCGGCAACAGCCTGGATCGGGCCGCCTTGTAGCGAACCCGCGATACAACCTGACCCTTGAGCTTGGCGGTAGGGAACTCGCACAGGCCGTTGCGTCCGATCACCGTGTAACGCAATAACGCTTCCCACAG
>NZ_JBNBBE010001660.1:0-231 GCF_050031795.1 Stenotrophomonas sp. SrG | reverse complement strand
GTCGTAGAACTGTCGCGGCTGCAGTTCGCTTTGACCGCGATGTACCCCTTCCTCTTTGTTCCCCTCACGCTTGGCCTCTCGTTCCTGGTGGCCATCAGGGAAAGCGTGTACGTCATGACCCGCAAGCCGGTCTGGCGCCAGATGACCCTGTTCTGGGGCACGCTGTGCGGCATCAACTTCGCCATCGGCGTGGCCACCGGCCTGGTGATGGAGTTCCAGTTCGGCATGAAA
>NZ_JBNBBE010001659.1:0-231 GCF_050031795.1 Stenotrophomonas sp. SrG | reverse complement strand
CCCCGCCCGTGGGTCGGTACGCCGTTGCCTCACGCCTGCTCGCGCAGCTCCTGCAATGCCGCCAGCACCCCCTCCACTTCCGCCTCGAGCTTGAACAACTCGCTCTGCAGGCCATCGCCGTGCTCGGTCTGCTTGAGCACGCCGCTCAGCTGGCCGGCATCGCGCGGCGAATCGAAGCCTTCGCTCTGGATGAGCAGCGTGCCTTCGCCGGCCTGCAGCTTGAAGTAGAAA
>NZ_JBNBBE010001658.1:0-231 GCF_050031795.1 Stenotrophomonas sp. SrG | reverse complement strand
TCAACGTACAGCACGTTGCTGGCCACGTCCTTGCCCACCCCGTACCCCGGGGCCGCCGGGCGGCCCCGCACGCCGCCGATGTTCAGGCCCTCGCGCTGGCCCAGGGTGAAATAGATCACCCCGGGGTGCTCGGCGATGCGGTTGCCGTCCGGGTCCTGGATTTCACCGGTACGCGCCGGCGGGTAACGCCCCAGGAATTCGCGGAAGTCCCGCTCGCCGATGAAGCAGATG
>NZ_JBNBBE010001657.1:0-231 GCF_050031795.1 Stenotrophomonas sp. SrG | reverse complement strand
TGGCGTTGCCGCCGAACACGCGGGCAAAATCGGGGCTGTCCAGCAGATCCTGGTCCAGACCCAACTGCACCGCGAGTCCAGGCGAGTACGCCAGCAGCCTGGGCGCGGATACCGGCGTGGGCATCACTGCCGACCACGCCGCGCCGCGCACCTCGCGCACGCGGGGGCCGGTTTCGACGTCGCCGGGCAGATCCCGGATGAATCGGTTGTCGAAGCGCAGCGGTTCAGTGA
>NZ_JBNBBE010001656.1:0-231 GCF_050031795.1 Stenotrophomonas sp. SrG | reverse complement strand
CCGGCGGCGCCCGGTGGGTGCTCACCAGCTACCTGCAGGGTGCCACGGTGGATGATGCCGGGCGCAACGACACGCTGCGCCAGGTGGCGGGGATCGCCGAGAAAATGATCAGCGCGCACGCGCGCTGATCACTGCGGCGTCAGGCGGTGCCGGTTTCCTTGACCGCAACAAGGAACTCGCGCCCCCAGCGATCCACATCGTGGTACTCCACGGTGCCGAACAGCTGGCGCA
>NZ_JBNBBE010001655.1:0-231 GCF_050031795.1 Stenotrophomonas sp. SrG | reverse complement strand
TTTCCACCCAGCGCTGGCGGCTGACCCCGGGCGACTAACCTGAACTGCCGGCCGTGGCGGCGTGGTTCCACCGGCTCGGCCCGCGCCCCGGGTTTGCCCGCCACTGCGACATCGGCGTGGCCTGAGGCTCAGAAGCCTTCCAGCACCACTTTGCCCACCGCACGGTGGCTTTCGATCTGCGCATGCGCGCGGCGCAGGTTGGCCGCGTCGATACGCCCGTAGTTCTCACCC
>NZ_JBNBBE010001654.1:0-231 GCF_050031795.1 Stenotrophomonas sp. SrG | reverse complement strand
TTGCGAGGGGCTTCGGCGTTGTTGCGCACGAAGATCGACGGGGTCTGCAGCCGGCGCAGGTTGCTCACCTTGTCCAGTGCGGTCACTACCGCGGCGGCGTTCTTGCCCAGGAAGGTCCACCCCAGGCCGCCCTCGCCTACCCGCCCGGAAATGCTGCCCCAGAGCGAGCGGCCCAGTGCGCTGGGCCGGTCGATGCCGCTTTCGGTCTTGCCGGTCGCCACCGCCTGTGCG
>NZ_JBNBBE010001653.1:0-231 GCF_050031795.1 Stenotrophomonas sp. SrG | reverse complement strand
AAGCTGATCGAGGTAGAGGGATTGGTTACCGGCGACCAGGCCGCGCAGCTCTCGCTCAGACACCTGATCAAGGATGCGGGCCCGGGCTTTGGAGCGCAGGCTGTCCGGGGTTTCAACGGGAGTCCGCGCGTTGCTGCCGCTCTTACCGCCAGCGCCAACTAGCTCCCGACACGATTTGGCCAGGGCGAGCTCGCCTCCCGGAAACGCATAGGCTGCAGGAAGACTCACTGC
>NZ_JBNBBE010001652.1:0-231 GCF_050031795.1 Stenotrophomonas sp. SrG | reverse complement strand
AAGTAGTTGGGTGCCACCGAGAAGTTGGCGACGAAGTACTTGGGGTCCTGGAAGATGCCACCGAACCACATGCCGTAGGTGACGTCCTTCACCCCGGGTACCTGCCGCACCTGCGGCTCCAGCCGGGACGGCAGCGATTGGGTGATGGACAGGCGCGAGGCTACGATCAGCCGGTTGTCGCCTTCCACGCTGCCGCCCGAACTGAATGCCACGCGCACCGAATCGAGCATG
>NZ_JBNBBE010001651.1:0-231 GCF_050031795.1 Stenotrophomonas sp. SrG | reverse complement strand
AGTTGAGGCTGCTGTTCAACCTGTTCGCCGATCTGCTTTCCCAAGCGTGCGACCAGCGTCTGCAAGCGGGTAATGTTGGCTTGCAGTAGCCGGCGCAATTCACGATCACCGACCATTTCCTGCTGCTGTCGCGCGACGGTCCGCGCCTGCATCGCCTGCCGGCGAGCCCGGACGAATTCCCGCATTCTCTGTTGCCATGGATCCAGCGTCTGGTAGGCGTGCAGGTTTTTA
>NZ_JBNBBE010001650.1:0-231 GCF_050031795.1 Stenotrophomonas sp. SrG | reverse complement strand
CCGCTGAACCAGTCGCCATAGGCTTCGGCGACGCGCCGCGGGGTGTCCAGCAGCCCTTCACGGGTGGGCTCTTCACCGGCCCAGCGCAGCAGGGTGCGCACGGCCGATTCGGCCTCGTCCTGGGTCACCGGGGTCACGTCGTTGTGTTGTTTGCTCATTACAGACCGCACCCGACGGGGGGCGAGCATCGTAGCCGACAGAGCCCCCGGGCGTCCCCCGGGCGGGGGGGGG
>NZ_JBNBBE010001649.1:0-231 GCF_050031795.1 Stenotrophomonas sp. SrG | reverse complement strand
CTGCTGGGCATGGTCGGCAAGGCCGAGCGCGGCCCGGCCGCGATCGAGGCGAACCGTGACAACAAGTCGGCTTACCTGATGGCGGTGGGCGGCTCTGCCTACCTGGTGTCCAAGGCGATCACGGCGGCCAAGGTGGTCGGCTTTGCCGACCTGGGCATGGAAGCGAGCTACGAATTCACCGTGCAGGACATGCCGGTGACCGTGGCGGTGGAGTCCACGGGTGTATCGGTG
>NZ_JBNBBE010001648.1:0-231 GCF_050031795.1 Stenotrophomonas sp. SrG | reverse complement strand
TCGGCCAGCGCACGGGCCACGCCCACCGTGTCAAGATCAAGGTCCAGGCGCTGGCTGGCAGCGGCGATCACCGCGTTGATGTCCTGCCCGCCATTGCGCCAGCGACCGTAGGCGGCCATCGCCTGCGCCTTCCACGCGGTGGGCTGCAGCGACATCAGGTGCGGAATCATGATGCGGATCGCATCGCCGGCATTTGCGAACGACTCCATCGCCACCACGCCGGTGACCCGG
>NZ_JBNBBE010001647.1:0-231 GCF_050031795.1 Stenotrophomonas sp. SrG | reverse complement strand
CGTCGTCGTGGTCCTTGCCCTGGGCCAGGGCAACGATCTCAACGCCCTTCGGCAGCTTTATGTTGGACAGGTACACCACGTCGCCAGCCTTCAGCTCGCCCAGGTCGACGTCGATCGACTCCGGCAGGACCTTCGGCAGGCAGCTGATGGTGACTTCCTTCAGTTCGTGGGTGACCCCGACGTCGGCAGCCTTGCCGGCCGGCGAGGTGTCTTCGTTGAGGAAGTGCAGCG
>NZ_JBNBBE010001646.1:0-231 GCF_050031795.1 Stenotrophomonas sp. SrG | reverse complement strand
CATGGTCGCTTCCCACAGCGAGATCGCGTGGTGGCGCGCCAACCGGCGCACTTCATCCAGGGTGCGGTCGCCGATGCCACGCGTGGGCGTGTTGACCGCGCGCGCGAAGGCGGCGTCGTCGTTGCGGTTGGTCATCAGCCGCAGGTACGCCAGCGCTTCCTTGATTTCGGCACGCTCGAAGAAGCGCATGCCGCCGTCCACACGGTACGGCACCTGCTCGGAGAGCAGCGC
>NZ_JBNBBE010001645.1:0-231 GCF_050031795.1 Stenotrophomonas sp. SrG | reverse complement strand
CGCCGTATGGCCAAGGCATTGGCCAACATTGGGCGGCAGGTTGGCCGGTACCGGGCCCGCACGCTGCTGCGCCGGGCCGGGGTGAGGGCCCGGCAACCCAAGCGTCATAAGTATCAAAGCCTTGGGCCACAGGCCCTGACCGTTCCCAATGTGCTGGATCGTCAGTTCAAGCCGGAGGCACCGAACCAAGTATGGGCAGGCGACATCACCTATATCCCGACCCAGCAGGGC
>NZ_JBNBBE010001644.1:0-231 GCF_050031795.1 Stenotrophomonas sp. SrG | reverse complement strand
CTGGCTGAGCTTGAGCCCGTGGATGGGCAACCGCCGCAGGTAGTTGAGCGCGCTGTAGCCGTCGCCGAAATCGTCGATGGTCAGCAGCACCCCCATCTCGCGCAGCCGCGCGAAGGTCTGCAGGGTATCGGGGGCGGCCTCGATCAATACCCGCTCGGTGAATTCCAGCTCCAGCGCGCGGCCGGGCAGGCCGTACTGGTCCAGCGCCTGGCGCACGTTGCGGGCCAGGTC
>NZ_JBNBBE010001643.1:0-231 GCF_050031795.1 Stenotrophomonas sp. SrG | reverse complement strand
CCGGACTCACGTACAGGTCTTCCAGGTACACGCCGTTGCGGCCCAGCCAGGTGGAGTAGTTGTAGAAAGACACCGCGTAGCCGATCGCCTCGCCACCGGCTTCGCAGATCAGCGCGCGCGCCTTGGCGCCCTCGCCGCACAGGCTGGCGACGATGCCCGCCTCGTCGGACTGCACCGACGATTCGGCCTTTTCGTAGATCGCCAGCTCGCGGATGAAGCGCAGGATCAGCG
>NZ_JBNBBE010001642.1:0-231 GCF_050031795.1 Stenotrophomonas sp. SrG | reverse complement strand
TGCGGGCCAGGCGCGCAAGCACGCTGACGTAGTCCTTCTGGTGCAGGCTGGCGTTGCTGTCGTCGATGGCCACTTCGACGGCTTCAGCCAGTTCGCTCTCGGCCGGTTCGGCCAGCAGGGCCGGATCGACCATGCCGGGACTCGCCCCCTCGGCCTTGCGCAGGATGTTGCGCATGCGCTTGTTGGCGGCGGCCAGCGCTTCGGCTTCCGGCAGCGCGGCGAAGATGCCGA
>NZ_JBNBBE010001641.1:0-232 GCF_050031795.1 Stenotrophomonas sp. SrG | reverse complement strand
TCGAAGGGCAAGGCCAAGTCTCTCTCCACTCACATCGCGAAGAAACAGCATCAGTACGCGATCATCAAGTTCGATCAGGTCTACTAACACGAACATCAATTCATGGAAGCGCGCGCTCAGCCCCTAAACCATGAGCTAGAACTCGCCAAGGAACGACAAGTCCTAGCCACAGTCCATCAAGATCACTATCGAGGCCCAGCACTGCACGCAGCCCATGTAGGACGACTAAATT
>NZ_JBNBBE010001640.1:0-232 GCF_050031795.1 Stenotrophomonas sp. SrG | reverse complement strand
CCGCTCTCGCAGCACAACGCAGACCCGACGCGCCAGCCAGCGCGCCGGACCACCTCCCCCACCCGCCGAAACCGGCCTCGCCGGCCGGCGCCACGACGCTGGCCGACAGGGCCAGGCCCAGTACGCGGCCCGGCTCCTCGCCGCCCATCACGCCGAAGAGCCCGTTCCGCCACATCCACAGGAAGTGGGGCGCGTCGGCGCGGCACCGCAAGCCGATGTGGCACTCGCCGAA
>NZ_JBNBBE010001639.1:0-232 GCF_050031795.1 Stenotrophomonas sp. SrG | reverse complement strand
CCCCCCCCCGCCCCGGCCGCCCCCCCCGCCCCCCAGGCAGCCCCCCCCGCCCGCCCCCCCGCCGCGCCGCCGCCGCCGCCGCCGCTCCCGACCCCCCCGCCCACCCCCCCGCCCCCGACGCCCCCCCCCCGCCCCCCCCCCGTCCCGCCCGCCTCCCCACCCCCGCCCGCCACAGCCCCCCCCCCCCGCACCGCCGCTACGCACCCGCCGCCCCCCCGCCGCAGGTCACGGT
>NZ_JBNBBE010001638.1:0-232 GCF_050031795.1 Stenotrophomonas sp. SrG | reverse complement strand
CCCGCCCCCGCCGCCCCCCCGCCCCCTCGCCGGCCCCCCCCGCGCCCGCCCCCCCGGCGCGGCCCGCCCCGCCCGCCCCGGCCCCGCCCCCCACCCCCGCCCCCGCCCGGCCCCGCACCCGGCGCCCCCCCCCGCCCGCACGGTCACGCCCCCCCCCGCGGTCGACGAGCCGTGCGTGAAGAGCTCGGCCCCCGCGCCGCTGACCGTCCGCCTGGCCAGGGTCACCCCCCGC
>NZ_JBNBBE010001637.1:0-232 GCF_050031795.1 Stenotrophomonas sp. SrG | reverse complement strand
TCGATCACGCGGGCATCGCGAATCTCGCCGCCCACCAGGATCTCGCGCGGCGGGCAAAGTTCGGCGGAGTACTGCCACACGACCGCGCCGAGCACTTCGTCCGCGCATTCCCCGCCCTTGGTGCGCGGGAAGAACGGCCGCGCGCCCCGGTCGCGGCCATCGCGGCACGCCAGCAGCAACCCGCAGGCGCTGGCGCCCTGCGGGGCGCAGGCCAGCACGTCCCGGTCGGCCG
>NZ_JBNBBE010001636.1:0-232 GCF_050031795.1 Stenotrophomonas sp. SrG | reverse complement strand
CGGCCGCCCGCCGACACCAGCCCCCCGCCCCCCCCCACCCCCCCCCCCGGGCGCGCGCCCCCGCCGGCGCCCCCGCCCCCCCGCGCCCCGCCGCCCCCCCCGCGCCCCCCCCGCCGCCGCCCCCGCCGCCCCGCCGCCCCACCCCCGCCGCACCCCCCCGCCTGGCCGCCGACCGCGCCCGCGCCGGAGACACCCCTACCCCGCCCACCCGCGCCAGCCCGACAAGCAGGCC
>NZ_JBNBBE010001635.1:0-232 GCF_050031795.1 Stenotrophomonas sp. SrG | reverse complement strand
CGTCCACTCTCTTGACGCCCTTGCTCATCTTGGGCGGGGCCATGGCATGGACATGCGCGGCCTTGGTCGCGACGGTGCCCGACAGCGATACCTCGCCGTGCACGGGTTCCACCTTTACTTCCGTGGCGGGAACCGTGCTGCTCGCCCGCAGGTCCCGCGTGACGTGGGTGGTGATGCAGGTGTCGGTGACCGGCTCGGGGGACTCATGCGTGGCCGCGGGGGGCCTGGGCGC
>NZ_JBNBBE010001634.1:0-232 GCF_050031795.1 Stenotrophomonas sp. SrG | reverse complement strand
GTGCAGGTGCGCGGCCGGGGCATGCCGATAGCCGCGGGGATGTTCCGGAATGCTGGCAATCTCGACCGCGTACGCAACGCGGTCATCGCTCATCCCTTCCAGCAGCAGGGCCACGGTCTGTGCGTCATCGGCAATCCGCTGGCGCGAGCCCAGGCGCGCTGGGGTGCGGCCGAAGATGGCGGGCGTGCGGCAGCGCAGGCAGGTCGTGGTCGCCCGCAGCCCGAAGGCCGAG
>NZ_JBNBBE010001633.1:0-232 GCF_050031795.1 Stenotrophomonas sp. SrG | reverse complement strand
CGCGGGGCAAGACCTGCCCGGAGCTCGGCGACGAGCCCGGGCATGCGGCGCTGCACGCTGCGGAGATCGCTCGGGGGCTCGCCACCAGGCAGCCCATCCGCGGTGCTGTGCCGCTTCCGCACGCCACCGCGGGCGTGCGCATCTAGGACTCCTTCTTTACCCCGGTGAGTGGTCCGGATGGCGCAGGGGGGGCCAGTGCCGGCTGCACCCGCGATGTGACCGGGCGCGAGCG
>NZ_JBNBBE010001632.1:0-232 GCF_050031795.1 Stenotrophomonas sp. SrG | reverse complement strand
TGGTCCAAGGATCGCGCCGACGCGGAAAAGGAACATGTAGCCGCGCGCGTCAACCAGGCCCGCGACAACTGGGGCTTGGTGGGCGAGGAGCGCCCCACCTCCCAGCGCCAGCGCCGGGATGCGCGCGTGGCCGCGGACCTGCCCGACCTGCGGCGGGTCGGCCCGGACGGCGTAGTGGGGCGCTTGTTCTGGCACTCCGTCAGCGCCAACAGCCAGGGCAAACCGCCGGTCG
>NZ_JBNBBE010001631.1:0-232 GCF_050031795.1 Stenotrophomonas sp. SrG | reverse complement strand
CCGGAGCAGTGCTTCGCGGGGGCTGTTGGTGGCCGGTTCGGTGTAGCGCACGTCCACCATGATCACCACCTGCGTGGCGCGCACCTGCCCCGCGCCCCGGGGACGCACGCCGCTGACCGGCACGTGCGCCGTGGTGGCGTGGCCCAGGGTCTCAGTGACCTGGCCGCCGCGAGCCGGGGCGCCGCCGGCCACAGCGACTGCCAGGTCTTAGGGGCCCACCGGCAGCAGGGGA
>NZ_JBNBBE010001630.1:0-232 GCF_050031795.1 Stenotrophomonas sp. SrG | reverse complement strand
TTACAGCGGGGCACGCGGGTTGAGCTGTACCTTCGGCCCTGACACTGCGGGGCTGAGCGCTCTGCCGGGCGCCGTGCTGGGCCTGCTGGCCCAGCCGCTGATCCAGGCCGGCGGCGTGGACAGCCGCCAGATCCTCTGGCGCGTGTACGATGGCCGTGGCCGCACCTCGCGGATGGGGCTGACCGGCACCGAGCGCGGCTGCGGCGTGCGCGCGCCGCGGGGGGTGTCCGAT
>NZ_JBNBBE010001629.1:0-232 GCF_050031795.1 Stenotrophomonas sp. SrG | reverse complement strand
CCCAGCCGCCCGCTGGGCTGGAACACCGCGCTTTTCCCCAAAGCCTCCATGCCCAACCCGCTGTGGGAAATGCAGTGCCTTCAGCACGCCGTGCACGGCAAGCCGGAAGCGCCGGGTGCGGACGCGCCGGTGACAGCCCTCACGATGGGACAACCCGGAAACGACGACCCGGCCCCGGGCGACCAGGCGGAGCGGGCCCTCACCCACTTCCAGCACGAGGCGGGAGAACCAG
>NZ_JBNBBE010001628.1:0-232 GCF_050031795.1 Stenotrophomonas sp. SrG | reverse complement strand
CCGCGGCTGGCACTTCCTCGACCCGGGCGCCGGTTACGGCGGCTCGTGTGTCCCCCAGGACGTGCAGGCGCCGGCCCGCACCGCGCAGCAGTACGGGCAAGAGCCCAAGCTGCTCACTGCGGTGGAAGCGGTCAACTATGCGCAGAAGGGGCACCTGTTCAAGCTGCTCCAGCGCCACTACGACCGTGTCTAGGATGAGGGCGTGCGCTGCCGCACCTTCGCGGTGTGGGGA
>NZ_JBNBBE010001627.1:0-232 GCF_050031795.1 Stenotrophomonas sp. SrG | reverse complement strand
ACTGGACGCTCCCGCCGCAGACCATCACCACCACCGCCACCACCGCGGCCATGGGAAGCCGCCGCACCCATTCGTCGCCGTCCACCACCAGCAGCCACAGCAGCACGCCTGCCCCCAGGCAGGACAACCGGCCACGCCCGCCGGAGGACACACTGATGACCGACTGCCCGATCCGCGCGCAGCCACCCCTGCCGCCGAACAGGCCAGCGGTGATGCTGGCCCGGCCCTGGCA
>NZ_JBNBBE010001626.1:0-232 GCF_050031795.1 Stenotrophomonas sp. SrG | reverse complement strand
CCTTAGACATCAACTGAATCCGGCAGAGGCTCATCACCGATGCTGGTAAACATCGCATGACGCGCATCCTTGGAATGTTCCTGTACGTGAACAGCCTGCTTGCGGTGCTGGGAACGGGGGCTTACATCGCCCAGCTGATCGAGGTATTCCCCGTAGAACATCTGGCCAGTTATGGCCCGCGCCTTCCCGCGGTGGCTGCACTGAATGCGCGGTGGCTGCCTCATGCTCCTGC
>NZ_JBNBBE010001625.1:0-232 GCF_050031795.1 Stenotrophomonas sp. SrG | reverse complement strand
CACCCTCAACCGCCAGCCCGGACCGGGTCACCGACCTGGCCCCGACCCTCGCCAACCACTTCGCTGCCGGCGGGCGCGCCCCGACCCACACCGGCCCCGCCTGCGACTGGCAGGGGACCTCGCGCGAGAGGAGCATGGACCTGCACGAGGGCGAGGCCGAGGGCGAGTGCCCGCAGTGCGAGAACCCCATCCTGCTGGTGGGCCACCCCCGCCTGGCCCAGGTGCAGGCCGC
>NZ_JBNBBE010001624.1:0-232 GCF_050031795.1 Stenotrophomonas sp. SrG | reverse complement strand
TTCTTCCAGTTCCTGGTGTTGCTGATCGGGCTGTTCGCTCTGCCGTTCGTGGCGGTGTCGCCGAGCGCGGCGCTGCCGATGGGCTGGATCATCGCGGCCATCGCGATGTGGCTGCTCAGCGTGGGCGGCGAATCGCTGGGCGACCGCCAGCTGGCGCGCTTCCGCGCCGACCCGGCCATCAAGGGCAAGACCTGCCGCAGCGGCCTGTGGCGCTACTCGCGCCACCCAAACT
>NZ_JBNBBE010001623.1:0-232 GCF_050031795.1 Stenotrophomonas sp. SrG | reverse complement strand
GAGCACGAGCGTGAACATGACGCCGTCAAGAAGACCGTGTGGAGCCGCACCGTCGGCCTGTACTAACTCATCCAGGACAGGGTGCTGGACCACCAGCGCATGACCCTGGCGGTGTCCGCCGGCGCGCTGGTGTTGACCTTGGTGCTCTACATCGACATACCCAAGGGCCTGCTGCCCGAGCAAGACACCGGGCTCCTCAACTGCGAGCTCCTGGCCGACCAGCACATCGCGG
>NZ_JBNBBE010001622.1:0-232 GCF_050031795.1 Stenotrophomonas sp. SrG | reverse complement strand
ATGGCGCTGCCGCCGTCCGTCGCCGCGCCGCTGTACCCGGTGCTGGTGCCAGCCACCACGCTGCTGGTGACCAGCCTGCCGGCGCGTCGCCCGGTGGCGGATGACCAGACCCTGCAGCCGGTCTTGGAATCCGACGCAGGCGGGGCCACCTTGACAGGACGCCCTGCCGGTATCCTGTTGATGCGTTCCCTTCCCGTACTGATTGCCACCGTTGCCCTGTGCGGGCCGGCGC
>NZ_JBNBBE010001621.1:0-232 GCF_050031795.1 Stenotrophomonas sp. SrG | reverse complement strand
CACGACATGATCGTCGTGCGCGCCCGCAGCGGGGGGATCACGTTCTGGAACCGCACGGCCGCGCAGGTGTACGGGTGGGCGGCCGCGGCATCCAGCGGCCGCGTGGCCGATGTCCTGCGGTCCACCCGCTATCCGCAGGCACGCGAGGCAGTGGCAGCCACCCTGCTGCGCCGGGGCAGCGGGGAAGGCCGGCTGGAGCTGCGCACCCGCGACGGCGCCTGGCGCGTGCTGG
>NZ_JBNBBE010001620.1:0-232 GCF_050031795.1 Stenotrophomonas sp. SrG | reverse complement strand
CCGCTGCAGCAGACCCCCCTGACGCGCCCGCTCCCCCTGCCCGGCGTGCTGCAGCCCGATCTGGGCGCCGCCGGCCGTGACCGCTTCACCCTCCCCGCCGCGCTGCAGCCGCTGCCCGGGGCCCCGGCCGCCGCCACGCCCGCCCCGGAGCTTGCCGCTGGCAAGGCCGCCCCCACGCCGTGACCGCTGGCTGGCCCGGGCGGGGCTGCGGGCGGTGATCGCGCTGGCCTCC
>NZ_JBNBBE010001619.1:0-232 GCF_050031795.1 Stenotrophomonas sp. SrG | reverse complement strand
AGTTCGACAACGTCGCCGGCTGGAGCGGCGCGCGGGCACCGGACGGGGCGCTGGACGACAACCACACCCACTACCTCTACCCGGCCACTAACGTGGACCTGGACTGGACCGAGCTCACCAGCACGCTGACCAGGAAGGAGCGCTACTGGGCGAGCGGCGGTGCTTCCGACGATGCCCCGCCCAGCGGCCGCACCGGCACGAATGCCCAGCTGGGCGCTCGCCTGCCGCTGGG
>NZ_JBNBBE010001618.1:0-232 GCF_050031795.1 Stenotrophomonas sp. SrG | reverse complement strand
AGGTTACCCCCATGATAACCGCCGTTTTCAGTGCCCGCCCTTACGACCGCCGTTTCATGGATGAAGCGAATGCGCGCGACCACGCCGGGCAGGGGTTCGAGCTGGCGTATTTCGATGCGGCGCTGGACGCCACGTCCACCGGCCTGGCCCAGGGTTGCGATGCGGGCGGCGTGTTCGGCAACGGCCGCCTGGATGCGCCCGTGCTGCGGGCGCTGCAGGGGCTGGGCGTGCG
>NZ_JBNBBE010001617.1:0-232 GCF_050031795.1 Stenotrophomonas sp. SrG | reverse complement strand
ACGCACCCGCCGGCCGCACCGGCTATGCGCACCTGTTCGCACACCGGATGTTCCAGGGCAGCGAAAACCACGCCGGCGAATACATCGAACCGTGCAAGCAGGTCGGCGTGACCGGCCAGAACGGCACCACCAACACCCACCGCACCAACTACATCGAGAACGTCCCCACCACCGCGCTGTACATCGCGCTGTGGATGGAATCGGACCGCATGGGCAACCTGCTCTGCGCGAT
>NZ_JBNBBE010001616.1:0-232 GCF_050031795.1 Stenotrophomonas sp. SrG | reverse complement strand
TTCCCACCATGTTCGCCGCGAGTGGCTACGCATTCCTGGAGCTGGCCAAGTACGGCAAGCTGGCCATCGAGAACTGGGCCGACGTGGGCGTGGCCTTCGTTGCCGCCGTCATAACCGGCTTCGTCGTAGTGAAGTGGCTGCTGGGCTACATCAAGGCCCACCGCGGCACGGCGTTTGCGTTCTACCGGATCGAACTCGGCGCGGGGCTGCTGCTGTTCCTGCATGCCGGGAA
>NZ_JBNBBE010001615.1:0-232 GCF_050031795.1 Stenotrophomonas sp. SrG | reverse complement strand
TCCGGCCAGCGGCGCCACCGCGCCCGCCGTAGGGGCCACCCGCAACACCGGCGGCATCGCGGCGTAGTCCCACTTCGGCGCGGCCGAGGACCTGTCCGGTCCGGGCGGCGGCGCTGGCGTCGACGGCAACCCGGGCGGTTACGTATGGCAGGCCCGCTACAACGGCCTGACCACGCCGACCTCCGGTGCCTACAGCTACATTGGCCTGGGCGGCACCTCGATGGCCTCGCCG
>NZ_JBNBBE010001614.1:0-232 GCF_050031795.1 Stenotrophomonas sp. SrG | reverse complement strand
GACCTTGAATGGTGAAGAGGATGAGGGATGTCGCTGGGGGCTGCGGAACTTCCCACCGCACTGCCCCACGCCACAGCGGCTAGAGCACCATAGCCCCCATCTCCAGCTGGAGACCAACTTCGCAATGAGAATTCTAATACCGCGCGGACCCGTACTACGCAACTTCATGACGTTGGAAACTACTGATCGACACGGATCGCCGATCATGTCAACCAGACGGGATGGCTACCGT
>NZ_JBNBBE010001613.1:0-232 GCF_050031795.1 Stenotrophomonas sp. SrG | reverse complement strand
CGGCGCGCGCCGCGGCGGCCGCACGGCGTGGCACCGGGCTGGTGGCGGGCGAGGGCATCAACCGGGGCCGGGCGGGCCCGGACGCCGGCCTCGACGGCTGCTACGCCGCGCTGCGCGCCGATCCGCGCTGCGAGGGGTTGCGGGTGATGACCAGCTCCAGCCGGATGCAGCCGGTCGCCCGGCTCGAGGCCAAGGTCAAGCCGGAGATCAGCCGCGTCCGCATCGACGACGG
>NZ_JBNBBE010001612.1:0-232 GCF_050031795.1 Stenotrophomonas sp. SrG | reverse complement strand
CCGTTGCCGCTCCCCTCCGCCGGGCTCGTGGCCTGGGCATTCGCGGCACGTCGTTGCGCGCCTCAGCCGCTTCATCGGACAGGGTGGGACGCTGCTGGCCCGCACCGAGGCCGAAGCCGCCCGGGAACGCACGCGCCCCGGTGAGCAGCGCATCGGCCTGCGCCGCGGGGGCATCGCTGTCGCTGAGCGGCGGCTCGCAGGCGAAAGGGCGGTCGGCCAGCGGCGCCGCGGG
>NZ_JBNBBE010001611.1:0-232 GCF_050031795.1 Stenotrophomonas sp. SrG | reverse complement strand
CAGGCCGAGCTGTTCGATGAGGGACTTGTAACGAACGGCGTCTTTCTTCTTCTGGTTGTCCAGCAGGCTGCGGCGGCTTTTGACCATCTGCTGCAGACCGCGACGGCTGTGGTGATCCTTCTTGTGGGTCTTGAAGTGGCCGGTCATCAGTTCGATGCGGGCGGTGAGCAGGGCAACCTTGACTTCCGGGGAGCCGGTATCGGCCGAGCTGCGCTTGTTGTCTTCAATGACA
>NZ_JBNBBE010001610.1:0-232 GCF_050031795.1 Stenotrophomonas sp. SrG | reverse complement strand
CTCAATCAGCGCCCGTTTATGCAGGTACGGATGCACCTAGATGTGGTTGGTCGAGATCGCATCGGCTCCGTCGATCGCGATCGCCTGGGGGGTGAGCTCGATGGTGAAATTGGAAATGCCGATCTGACGGGTCAGGCCTTCGGCCTTGTCCTGCGCCAGCGCGCCGAGGAATTCGGCCATCGGCACCGCGACGTACGGCGACGGCCAATGAATCAGGGTCAGGTCGCCATGG
>NZ_JBNBBE010001609.1:0-232 GCF_050031795.1 Stenotrophomonas sp. SrG | reverse complement strand
CACCAGCTGGTCCGGGGCATCGACCAGCACGCCTGCGTTCAGCTGCCCCAGCGCGCGTTCCACGGCGGTTTCCCGGCCGCTCTCCACCGGGAGGCGTTCGCCGACGCGCGCGCCCGAATCCAGCCCGGGCTGCTTGAGCCACGCCCCCGCCGCGCCCTGCTCCTGCCCGAGCGCGGCCGGCTGCAGGGTTGCCCGCGAGGTCAGCGGGCCACGCGCGGCCTGGGCCTGCTTG
>NZ_JBNBBE010001608.1:0-232 GCF_050031795.1 Stenotrophomonas sp. SrG | reverse complement strand
TGCCTGCAGTCGTCCACCGAGTTGATGCGCGGCTCGGGGGAACGGTACGACCGCAGCCTGTGCGACAGCACCCCGCGCGTGGCCGGGATCTTCCGCGGCATGCTGCCCGCCGGCGATGGCAGCGTTGACGCGGCCAAGACCGGGACCGGGGGCGAGCGGCAGACCCCGACCCTGCAGGTCGGCACCGAGGGGCTCAACCTGCAGGAGGCCGTAGTGGACCGCTTTGCCGAGG
>NZ_JBNBBE010001607.1:0-232 GCF_050031795.1 Stenotrophomonas sp. SrG | reverse complement strand
CACCCCAGGTGCGCCTGGAGAGGTCCGATCCCTTTTCCACCAGCTCGGTCTCCGCCTGCCGCGCCGCAACGGCCAGCCGCGCGTTCCAGACCGCGTACGGTGCCGGCAGGAGATGCGCGGGCTGTACACTCACCCGCGGCCAAAGAACACCCTCGACCAGCGCCAGCTACGGCTCCAGGTAGTCTTCGCCCAGCGATTGCGAGGCCGGCGCGAGCAGCGCAGGCGTGATGAT
>NZ_JBNBBE010001606.1:0-232 GCF_050031795.1 Stenotrophomonas sp. SrG | reverse complement strand
AAGCGGCTGGCGCGCCAGCGGGTACGTGACCTGTCCTTGGGCATGATCGTGCAGCTGCCCCTGGCGCTGGTGATGGCCATCGTCGCCAAGGTGCTGGTGCTGGACGAGCCCACGCTGGGCCTGGACATCCTGTACCGCAAGGATTTCTACCAGCTCCTGCTGGAAGACTACTTCGACGAGCAGAAAACGATCATCGTGACGACCCACCATGTGGAAGAGATCGAACACATCA
>NZ_JBNBBE010001605.1:0-232 GCF_050031795.1 Stenotrophomonas sp. SrG | reverse complement strand
CACGCTCCAGCGCTGCGACAGCCATACCCAGGCCAGGCGCAGCAGCACCAGGGACTGGTTGATCACCCCCACGTACTCGAGCAGCAACCACGCACTCTGGTGCCCGCTTTCGCTCACCTTGGTCATGGCGCGGTCCACGATGCCCGGCAGCTGCTCGCCCAGCACCTCGAAGAGGTTTCCGTGTATTTTTAACTTCAGCATTATCAACACAGGGATGAGCTGATCGCGGATT
>NZ_JBNBBE010001604.1:0-232 GCF_050031795.1 Stenotrophomonas sp. SrG | reverse complement strand
TAGAACCGGTGCGCGCCCCGCGACCCGCCAGTTCAACCCCGTCACATACGGCGACCTGACCCTGTAGTTCTCGGTGATCGCCTTCCTGTTGCTGGTCCTGCGCATCACCCGCTTCCGCCGCACCGAATTCGCACTCAAGCTGTTCAGCGGCATCGCCGGTATCGGGGCCTACCTGGCCACGCAGACCCGTCGCGGCCTGCTGGCCATTCCGAACTTCCTGTTCATCGCGCTG
>NZ_JBNBBE010001603.1:0-232 GCF_050031795.1 Stenotrophomonas sp. SrG | reverse complement strand
CTACGACGCTGCCCAGGGCACGAAATCGACATCAGTCAGCGGGTGACCTGCTTCTGCCGTTCCGCGATGTAGCGGTCGCCCCCGGTTGAGATGCCGTCCAGCGCCGCCGCGATCGGCTGCAGGTCGGCCTCGTGCAGGGTCAGCTCGGCAGCGGCCAGGTGCTCGGCCCGCCGGTGCAGCGGGGTGGTGCCGGGACTCGGCACGAGCACGGCGTGCCCGCCCGCAGCCCGGG
>NZ_JBNBBE010001602.1:0-232 GCF_050031795.1 Stenotrophomonas sp. SrG | reverse complement strand
GCCCCGTCGGGCGAGCCGCAGACCGCCCCGCCGGGCCCGGGCGATGCCCCGTCAGCGGCCAGCGCGCAGGTGCCGGCGCTGCTGCACGATCCGCAGGGCGCACAGGATCACCACCGGGATGGCGATCAGCGCGGTGCCGATGATGAAGAGCGCGTAGCCTTCCAGCAGGGTGCGGCCCGGGGCAAACGACTGCACCGCCCAGCCTGAGAGACCCTTCAGCGCCTTGCCGGGA
>NZ_JBNBBE010001601.1:0-232 GCF_050031795.1 Stenotrophomonas sp. SrG | reverse complement strand
CCTCGCTGCTCACCCTGCAGCACGGCACGCACGACATCCTCATGGACCCCACCCGCTTCCTGGATGTCAACGCCGAACCCAACGTCCGGCTGGCGGTGGCCACCCCCGACGGCCGCCTGATCGCCCAGCAGCCCATGGCCGACCCGGAACTGCTGCAGCGGCGGCTGCGCGAACCGCATAACGGGCATACCCCACGCACGCTGTTTGCCACCGCGCAGGACCAGGAATGGCT
>NZ_JBNBBE010001600.1:0-232 GCF_050031795.1 Stenotrophomonas sp. SrG | reverse complement strand
TCGGCGCTCAGCATCGCCACCACCTGGTCCGGGCCCAACTGCCTGGTGGACCCCCCGTTGGCCTTGCGCAGGTCCGCATCGGTGTTGGCCTCGGCCATGCTGCGCTGTGCCACGTGCGGGTGGGCCGGCTCGCCGACCAGCAGCCGCTTGGTCTCGCGCGCCAGCCGGACCGCGGTGGCGGCGCGGGCGCCGGCGATGCCCAGCGTGGCCACGCCGTCGAGGACCGGCATGG
>NZ_JBNBBE010001599.1:0-232 GCF_050031795.1 Stenotrophomonas sp. SrG | reverse complement strand
CACGGATCGGGGTCGACCTGTTCCGGATGACGGACTACAGCGGCAATGTCTGAGCCTGACACCATCCGCCGCGACGGCACCGTGCTCGGCTTCGATGTCTGCTCGCGCCGGATCGGGGTGGCGATCGGCAGTTCCTTCGGCACCCCTGCCCTCGCCATCGCCGTGGTGGAGGTGCACGGCAACGGTCCGGACTGGACCGCGGTCGCACGCCTGATCAAGGACGGGCGGCCCG
>NZ_JBNBBE010001598.1:0-232 GCF_050031795.1 Stenotrophomonas sp. SrG | reverse complement strand
CGGGGATTCGCGGTCGTCGCGGAGGACCTCCGCAAGCTGGCGCAGCGTTCGGCCGGCGCGGCCCAGGAGATCACGCAGCTGATCACCGACTCGGTGGCCAAGGTCGGTACCGGCACCAGCCAGGTCGAGAGCGCCGGGCGCACCATGGCCGTGAGCGTGGTCTACGGGCGGCGGGGCTGCGACCGGATGTCCGAGGTCCGCACGGCTACGGGAAAGCGGGGCGTGGCGAGCC
>NZ_JBNBBE010001597.1:0-232 GCF_050031795.1 Stenotrophomonas sp. SrG | reverse complement strand
AGATGTCACTGACCGACGCGGTGGATTTCGCGCCGCTGGTCGAAGAAGTAATCCTGCGCACACCGCGCTGGTTGCCGCATTGGGTCAGCCGCGCCAACGGGCTGGACGGCATGCTGGCGTTCTCCTTGTTCGCCAATCGCATTCGCAGGGGTCAATGGGCAGCCGAGGAGGTAGTGGAGCAACCGGTGGGTACCCACCGTTGGTGGGTCCGCCGGTGACCGCACGCAATTCA
>NZ_JBNBBE010001596.1:0-232 GCF_050031795.1 Stenotrophomonas sp. SrG | reverse complement strand
AAGCAGCAGGCGCAGGGGGGTCTGGCAGGCACGCCGGGGCAGCGGGCGCATCCGCGCTCTCCGGGTGGGGGCAAGGGATGCGTCGCAGAGCCGGCAGGGGAAGCCCGTGAAGGAAGCGCTGCGCCACCGGTGTCGCCGGCAGGTACCGACCCTTGGTGGGTACGCATGCCACGGTAGGTACAGACCGTTGGTCGG
Organism: Stenotrophomonas sp. SrG; assembly: GCF_050031795.1. Taxonomy (NCBI): domain Bacteria; kingdom Pseudomonadati; phylum Pseudomonadota; class Gammaproteobacteria; order Lysobacterales; family Lysobacteraceae; genus Stenotrophomonas; species Stenotrophomonas sp. SrG. Next base: position 37 of record NZ_JBNBBE010001596.1, on the reverse strand, counting down.
TACGCAGTCCCCGGGATGTACCGACCGTTGGTCGGTA
>NZ_JBNBBE010001595.1:0-232 GCF_050031795.1 Stenotrophomonas sp. SrG | reverse complement strand
TTACAGGCGCTGACGCTTGGTGACGTCGCGCGACGAGAGGCGCAGCTGACGCTTCACAGCAGAGGCAGCCTTACGCTTGCGATCCTGGGTCGGCTTTTCGTAGAACTCGCGCTTGAGGGTTTCGGCCAGCACGCCGGCCTTTTCGCAGGTGCGCTTGAATAGACGGAGCGCAAACTCGAAGGTCTCGTTCTCGCGGACTTTAACGCTGGGCATGTAATCTCCGGGAAACAGT
>NZ_JBNBBE010001594.1:0-232 GCF_050031795.1 Stenotrophomonas sp. SrG | reverse complement strand
TCAAATGGTCGTCCAGTCGTGACAGATTATCATGGTGACAATCAAACGCTACAACTACTTGCTACTGCTGAAAAAGATTCTGAACACCCATTGGCAGAAGCCATTGTCAATTATGCAAAAGAAAAGCAATTAATATTAACTGAGACAACAACATTTAAAGCAGTACCTGGCCATGGTATTGAAGCAACGATTGATCATCACTATATATTGGTTGGTAACCGTAAATTAATGA
>NZ_JBNBBE010001593.1:0-232 GCF_050031795.1 Stenotrophomonas sp. SrG | reverse complement strand
CCAACCCCACTGCCCCACCCAGCAGGGCGACTACTTTCACCACGACACTGGCACCTGCTTCCACCCCCATGCGGTTTGTTCCTTGCAACTCCGATCAGCCATCACGATAGGACAAGTAGATGCAGGGACATAGCACGCAGGTGCGCAAGATCGTGCCGGGAAAGGAACGATCGGACAGCAAATCGCCATATCGTCCTACGGACCTGCGCCGAAGGCGGCGTAGTCGATGTAA
>NZ_JBNBBE010001592.1:0-232 GCF_050031795.1 Stenotrophomonas sp. SrG | reverse complement strand
AGCATGCGCTCCGCTGCCGCGCGCACGACATCACGACCTGCCCCCGGTTCCGGGCGATCATGGACGAGGTCGTCGCGGGCACCGGACGGTGGCGGGATGCCGAGCCGCCTGTGGACAACGGGTCGCCGTCCACCGATCGGCCAGTCGACGGCCGGGGCGCGGCATCCGCTGGCTAACATGAATCGGTGACCACGCCGCCTCTGTCCGCCGAGCAGGAGGCGCTGTTCCGGCT
>NZ_JBNBBE010001591.1:0-232 GCF_050031795.1 Stenotrophomonas sp. SrG | reverse complement strand
AACGCGCGCAGCTGCTTGCTGACCCGCGCGGCCACGTCGATGGCTTCCTTGGGCAGCAGGTTGCCCAGGTTGTCCTTGTCCACCGCGCGGTAGGCGGCGGCGATCTGGATCTGCAGGCGCCCGGTGCGCTTGGCCATCTCATCCAGGGCCAGGCTGGCCGCGCCCTGGTCGATTGCCCCGGTGCCGATAGGGTGGCCTTCGTCGAGCACCAGCGGCTGGGGCGACGGCGGGG
>NZ_JBNBBE010001590.1:0-232 GCF_050031795.1 Stenotrophomonas sp. SrG | reverse complement strand
ACGTCCCTCGCTACACATTGCTAAACGCTGCTCTGTCTGGCGTGCCCCAGATGCGCGAGCGAATGGTCCTAGTGGCGTACCATAAGGAACTGAACTTGGTGCCTGTTTTCCCAGAGCCTTCGCACTGGGTCGAGCTGCCGCCTGGCTACAACGGCTCTAGAAACTTGGCTCTCAAGGCCTTAAGGGCTATGTATAGAACTTCCGAGTTCTACCTACCCCCACCAACCGCAAG
>NZ_JBNBBE010001589.1:0-232 GCF_050031795.1 Stenotrophomonas sp. SrG | reverse complement strand
GCAGCCATTGCCGCGCAGGTGGTGGCGCTGTATGAGCCGCGGCAGACAGTGCCGGCCGTCGGCCAGGCCGCGCGCGCGCAAGCGGTGGACGCGTTCGGGTTGGAGACGTTCCGTGCGTTGACTGAAGCTTGTTATGTGGCGGTGATGGGTGGGGCAGCCGACTAACAGTCGGCTCTCCACGTCGGCTCTACACGTCGGCTCTACACGTCGGCTCTCCACGGCGGTTGGGGTG
>NZ_JBNBBE010001588.1:0-232 GCF_050031795.1 Stenotrophomonas sp. SrG | reverse complement strand
GGCACGCGCCCGATCAGTTCGACGCGCTGGCCATCGTCGCTCTGGACCGGGCCCGCCCGCGCGCGCGTCATGCCGGCCGCGCCGCGCCGACGTGATCCAGCACCAGCCCTTCGCTGCGGCCGGGCGTGTAGCCGCCCTGCAGGCCACGCGCGACGTAATCGTTGGCGGCTTCGCAGGCGTTGGGCAGCGACTACCCGCAGCACAGCTGCGCGGCGATCGCCGAGGCATGCGT
>NZ_JBNBBE010001587.1:0-232 GCF_050031795.1 Stenotrophomonas sp. SrG | reverse complement strand
CGATCATCCCGTCGCTGGTCATCAATACCCTCTCCGAGGTCGGCTACGGAGACTCCTACTGCAAAGATGTCACCCGCGTGATCACCAACCCGGATGGCACCACCCGCACCGTGACCGCTTCGGGCCTGCCTTTCTTCGAAAACTTCTACGCCGGCGGTACCAACTCGGTGCGCGGTTTCGAAGACAACCCCCTTGGCCCGCGCGCGGAGCCGACCGCTTCGTACAACCGGGG
>NZ_JBNBBE010001586.1:0-232 GCF_050031795.1 Stenotrophomonas sp. SrG | reverse complement strand
GTGTAGTCCACGCGCAGGTCGCGTAGACCCAGGTCGACCCCCCCGGCGTGAGCGTGCGGGTGCGCGCCGCGTCGTTGCTGCACGCATGGGGCCGCCACGACTGGCACGCGGGGTTCGTCGACGGCGCGGCGCAGTGGCGCAGCGGCGACATCGCCGGGTCTGCCGTGTTCGGGCATGCGTTGATGGAACAGGCGTTGCTGCCTTCGCGATTGCTGGTGGGCAAGTGTGTAGT
>NZ_JBNBBE010001585.1:0-232 GCF_050031795.1 Stenotrophomonas sp. SrG | reverse complement strand
CCATCAGCACCGTCGGCGAGCCGCGGCGCTTGAACTAGGCGTACACGCCGCGCACGAACTCCACGCCCGGGTCGGCGTCGATGTTGGCCGGGGCCTGGCCGTTGGCCTCGTACCAGTCCAGGATCCGGCCGACGAACGGGGAGATCAGGATCGCGCCGGCCTCGCTGCAGTCGTGCGCCTGGGTCGGGTTGTTGATCAGGGTCAGATTGCAGTCGATGCCTTCGGCCTGCAG
>NZ_JBNBBE010001584.1:0-232 GCF_050031795.1 Stenotrophomonas sp. SrG | reverse complement strand
CCGCCCACAGCGCCCAGCCCAGCAACGGAATGGGCTGCGGCGCAGGCCAGTTGGGCGACACCGGATTGGCCACGACCGGGGCGGCGGCCACGATGAGCGCCACCACCACCAGCGCCATCAGCATGCGCTGCAGGCTGCCGTTGGCCAGGCCCTGGGTGAGCCGGTGGGCGATGCCGAACACCAGGTCCAGCTGCTTGTGGAACAGGTTGCGCCCGATGGCATGGCTGACCAA
>NZ_JBNBBE010001583.1:0-232 GCF_050031795.1 Stenotrophomonas sp. SrG | reverse complement strand
CGCAGCCGCAGCGCATCTGCCGCACTGCAGGGTGCGGACGTGTCCGGCCGCGCGCGACCGTCATCCGCTGGCACCTTGATCAGGTAGTCGCACTGCAGTTCGCCGCCGCTGCTGCGCACGGCGGGCGGCACGGTCCGGCCAGGATCGCAGCCAGCCGGCAGCCGCTGGCTCCAACCGGGGCTGGTCTCTTCCACGCGAAGGCGGGGCACGCCCAGCCGCGCGGCGATGCCGA
>NZ_JBNBBE010001582.1:0-232 GCF_050031795.1 Stenotrophomonas sp. SrG | reverse complement strand
CCCAGCCAGCCCTGCACGACAGTGCCGACCAGCTCGAGCGAAGAATGCAACAGGTCCAGCCCATGGAGCACGAAGGGGCTGGCATAGCTCTGCGACAGCGCGGCCAGTGGCGGGCGCAGCGCGAGCCCGGCCCCTCCGACCAGCGCCAGGGCCAGCGCACCGGCACCCAGCCCGTACCACGCGCCCAGGTAAAGGAACGGGCGGCGGATGTATCCATCGCTGGCGCCCAGCG
>NZ_JBNBBE010001581.1:0-232 GCF_050031795.1 Stenotrophomonas sp. SrG | reverse complement strand
CTGTTCTGGATCGACCTGGAAATGACCGGTCGGGATACCGACACCGATTCGATCATCGAGATCGCCACCGTCGTCACCGATGCGCAGTTGAACGTGCTGGCCGAGGGCCCGGAGTTCGCCCTCCACCACCCGGTGGAGCGCCTGGAAGCCATGGACGAATGGAACCGCAACCCGCACCGCCGTGCCGGGCTGTGGCCGCGCGTGGTCGACAGCCAGGTGACCCTGGCGCAGG
>NZ_JBNBBE010001580.1:0-232 GCF_050031795.1 Stenotrophomonas sp. SrG | reverse complement strand
CGACTTCACCGGCAGGAACACCGCGAAGGCCTGGCTGGTCTTGTCGTACAGGTCGGCCGTACGCAGCTCCTCGATGAAGATCGCATCGGCCTTGGCCAGCAGCTCGGCGTACACACGCTTCACTTCGCCCAGGATGCGCACGCCCAGGCCCGGGCCCGGGAACGGATGGCGGTAGACCATGCTGCGCTGCAGGCCGAGTTCGACGCCGAGGCGGCGCACTTCGTCCTTGAAC
>NZ_JBNBBE010001579.1:0-232 GCF_050031795.1 Stenotrophomonas sp. SrG | reverse complement strand
TCATCGGCCCGGCGCTGAGCCTGCCGATCTTCGACGGTGGCCGCCTGCGTGCCAACCTGGCCAACCCCGCCCCGCAGTACGACCTGGCCGTGGCCGACTACAACCAGACGGTGGTCACCGCACTGCGCGAGGTGGCCGACCAGGTCAACGCGGTGCGATCGCTGGCCGACCAGGCCGCCTCGCAGGCGCAGGCCGTCGCCACCGCCCGCGCCGCGCATGACCTGGCGCAGCA
>NZ_JBNBBE010001578.1:0-232 GCF_050031795.1 Stenotrophomonas sp. SrG | reverse complement strand
GTTGTAGGTGAAGCTGTCGTAGTTGTCGAGCATCAACAACATGGCAAAGTCCGGGAATCAAGGATGCAATACGGAATCGGGAGCGCCGGCCGTTGGCCGGCAACCGGGTGACTTACAGGCCCTTGGCGGCCTGGGCGTCGGCGCGGAACAGCGCGCGACCTTTGTTCATGGTCTCGTCCCATTCCTTGCCCGGGTCCGCGTCGTAGACGTTGCCGGCGCCCCCCCGCACGCG
>NZ_JBNBBE010001577.1:0-232 GCF_050031795.1 Stenotrophomonas sp. SrG | reverse complement strand
CGCGACCCAGCGCCCCCGCGCCGTAACCCACTGCGGTGGATGCCAGGCCGGTGGATGCCGCGCCCGCACCGACCGCCACCGAGCCGAAGCCCTGCGACAACGCGCCGCCGCCGATGGCGATGGCGGCGCCGCCTCTGGCGGTGCTCAGGTCACCGAGGGCGACCGCGCCGTGCCCGCTGCGGGCCGCGTGGCGGCCGAGGGCGACCGGCTGAACGCCGGGCGCCGGGGCGGT
>NZ_JBNBBE010001576.1:0-232 GCF_050031795.1 Stenotrophomonas sp. SrG | reverse complement strand
CCATGCCGACCGCGGCGGCGGATGTCCGCACGGCAGCCCAGTCACGAGCCGCGCTGGCTGCCGTCATATGGGCCCAGTGTGCGCTGCGCGGTTCCGCCAGGACCTCGGTGAGGTGGCGGTACTGCGCGGCGGCGTCCGGGAAGCGCTGCATCGCCATCAGGGCCATCGCCACCAGATTGCGCGCGCCGTGCGAACCGGGCGACAGCGCCAGCAGCGCCGAGCAGGCCTGCTC
>NZ_JBNBBE010001575.1:0-232 GCF_050031795.1 Stenotrophomonas sp. SrG | reverse complement strand
CCGGGGTGAGTTCGTTGGTAGCCGGCAGGATCCACTGGCCGGCTTCGTCGTACTGGCCGACGATGGACGGGCGCTGGCCCCAGCTGGCCGGCCAGTTGTAGAACTGCTCCTTCATCTGGCGCTCGATGCAGGCCCGCTTCTCCTCCACCACCACGAGGTCGTCCAGCCCCTGGGCGAAGCGCGCGATGCCTTCCGGTTCCAGCGGCCAGGACATGCCGACCTTGTACACGCG
>NZ_JBNBBE010001574.1:0-232 GCF_050031795.1 Stenotrophomonas sp. SrG | reverse complement strand
TTGGCCTGAACAGTCGTTTGATCCATGACCTTGAAGAGGATTACACCGTGCCCAAGAAGCAGAACCTTCGCATCAACGTGCTGGCAGCCGCCGTGCTGTCGCTGTCCGTGGGCGCCAGCGCCTTTGCCGCCGGTTTGCCGGTCAAGGAACCGGCGAAGCAGGCCAGCACCGCCCTGCAGGGTTCCGAACGCATCATCGTCAAGTACCGCACCGGTCCCGCTGCGGCCTCCGA
>NZ_JBNBBE010001573.1:0-232 GCF_050031795.1 Stenotrophomonas sp. SrG | reverse complement strand
TTCCCAAACGACCGCCGACCTCGCTCATAGGCACTGTAACGCATGATTCCGACCGAAGAACTCTTGTGCCGAGCCCGGCGATTTGCCCGGCCTATCGGGCCATTGGCGCCATGTCGCATTGGCGACATCAAGTGTGCCACGGGCCCGAACGATCGCAAAAGCGCTGGAGTAGGGCGTAGCACGTCCTGGTTCCGCCCGTCCCCAGTAGAAACCCCCGCTTCGCCTCCACTAA
>NZ_JBNBBE010001572.1:0-232 GCF_050031795.1 Stenotrophomonas sp. SrG | reverse complement strand
ATCTTCAGCTCGGCCATCGCACCGGCCAGCATGGTCATCACCTTGTCGGCGATGTCGTCCTGCCCGAACAGCACGCGCGCGGCCGAGCAGCGCTGGCCGGCCGAGGTGAACGCCGACCCGATCGCATCCTTGACCAGCTGTTCCGGCAGCGCCGAGGAGTCGGCGAGGTAGGCGTTCTGGCCGCCGGTTTCGGCGATCAGCACGCCGATTGCAGCATCACGGGCCGCCATCG
>NZ_JBNBBE010001571.1:0-232 GCF_050031795.1 Stenotrophomonas sp. SrG | reverse complement strand
ATTACGGCAACAACCTGCGCCAGATGGCGTTGGAAGAAGGCGTGGAAAACGCCTTCGATGTCCCCGGCTTCGTGCCCGCCTACATCCGCCCGCTGTTCTGCCGCGGCATCGGCCCGTTCCGCTGGGCCGCCCTGCGCGGCGACCCGGAGGACATCGCCAAAACGGATGCGAAGGTGAAGGAACTGAGTCCGGACAACCCGCCCCTGCACCGCTGGCTGGACCTGGCCGCCGA
>NZ_JBNBBE010001570.1:0-232 GCF_050031795.1 Stenotrophomonas sp. SrG | reverse complement strand
GTGCCGGCGCCACGGCCAGCACGGTGGCCAGCAGCAACGGCAGCACGTAGTAGGTGACCCGATAGCTCAGGGCCGCTGCAAGCACCGCAGCTGGCGCCACCTGCGGCAGCAGCTTGCGCAGGCTCCACTCGAACACCCCCAACCCGGCCGGCACGCTGGAAATCAGTCCGGCCAGCACGGCCACCAGATACATGCCGACAAACCCGGGCAGCCCGGTCGGGGTATCCATCGG
>NZ_JBNBBE010001569.1:0-232 GCF_050031795.1 Stenotrophomonas sp. SrG | reverse complement strand
TCCATGCGCCGCGCCGCCATGCTGCGGCCGAGCAGCTGGGACCTGGCCGGTACGGAGTACCTGGGGCTGTATGAGCGTGTACTGGATGCGCGCGTGCCGGAGCTGCAGGCAGGAGCGAGCACGCATTCGTTGCGCGCGACGCCAGCCTCGCATCCGATCCGACCGAATCACCCGGCACTACGGCCGACACCGCGCTCACCCCGGCGCAGCTCGTCGCACTGCGCAGCGGGGA
>NZ_JBNBBE010001568.1:0-232 GCF_050031795.1 Stenotrophomonas sp. SrG | reverse complement strand
CCGTTGTAGTCCGGCGGGTTGTGGCTGAAGGTGACGGCAACGCAGCTGCCGGCACGCAGGTGGTAGCTGGCGAAGTACACCACCGGGGTGGGCGCCAGGCCGTTGTCGGTGACATCGCAGCCGGCGCGGCGCAGGCCTTCGATCAGGCTGGCGCTCAGTTCCGGGCCGGACAGGCGGCCCTCACGGCCCACCACGATGTCGCGCAGCCCCTGCACCTGCAGCACCGAGCCGA
>NZ_JBNBBE010001567.1:0-232 GCF_050031795.1 Stenotrophomonas sp. SrG | reverse complement strand
TGGTGTTCCTGGGCCCGGAAGAGAGCATGAAGATCCAGAAGGTGCTCGATTCGGACATCGAGATGATCTTCGACGAGTGCACCCCGTACCCGGCCACCGAGCCGGTGGCGCGCACCTCGATGGAGCTGAGCCTGCGCAGGGCCCAGCGCACCCGCAACCCGCACCACGAACTGGGCCAAGACGGGGCGCTGTTCGGCAGCGTCCAGGGCGGGGTACACCACGACCTGACCAG
>NZ_JBNBBE010001566.1:0-232 GCF_050031795.1 Stenotrophomonas sp. SrG | reverse complement strand
CTGCCTGCCGAACGGATCGTCTGCCTGCATGTGGCCGGGCACTTCGAAGAAGCCGATGACCTGAAGATCGACACCCATGGCAGCCCCGTGGTAGGGCCGGTGTGGGCGCTGCTGGACCATGCCTGCGCCCGGTTCGGCCCGCGCCCTGGCCTGCTCGAACGCGACTTCAACCTGCCGCCGTATGCCGAACTGCGGGCGGTGCTGCGGCAGATGCGCCGCATCCAGGATGCGG
>NZ_JBNBBE010001565.1:0-232 GCF_050031795.1 Stenotrophomonas sp. SrG | reverse complement strand
CTGGAGGCCAAAAACCCGGACCCGGCCGGTGACAAGCAGACACATGTACCGCGCCAGATCGTGCGTGATTCAAGCGTTCCGCCGAACGGCGCAACGCAGTAGGTCGCGACCGTTGGTCGTGACTTGTTTGGCCGCTGAACGCTGTATCGGTATTTCACGCAATCAAAAAAAAAGACAGGCGGCCGCAACGACGGCTTCCACCACCCGGAGATTTACATGACGTATTCCAATC
>NZ_JBNBBE010001564.1:0-232 GCF_050031795.1 Stenotrophomonas sp. SrG | reverse complement strand
CGCCGCGGCGCGCGGCAACTGTCGGGCCCTGTCAAGACCTCCCGTTACCGGGCCGACGTGGAAATGGCAGCGCAGGAGAAAGCGGCCGCACAGGCAGCAGGCCCGAACGGAGGCAAGCCATGAACCTGGCCAGCACCGCACGGGGATGTGGCCTGCTGAGGCTGGTCCTGTTGGCGGGCTGCGCGCGCAGCAGCTCCAGCACGCCCGGGGACGCGCCCCACCGGGAAACGTG
>NZ_JBNBBE010001563.1:0-232 GCF_050031795.1 Stenotrophomonas sp. SrG | reverse complement strand
AAACCCGCTGGTGCCGGCGCACCAACCACTATTGTCGGCACCGCCGCGTGCGCCGCGCGTTCTCGATGGTCAGCCGCCTCGGCGACGGACGGTTCTGGTATGCGCTGATGGGCGCACTGGTGCTGCTGGACGGCTTCGATGGCCTGCGCGCGTCGCTGCTCATGGCCGCTACCGGCCTGATGGCGTTGCTGCTGTACAAAAGCCTGAAGCGCTGGACCCGGCGCCCCCGCCC
>NZ_JBNBBE010001562.1:0-232 GCF_050031795.1 Stenotrophomonas sp. SrG | reverse complement strand
ACCCCACCCTCGCGACCCTCACCGACCGCCAGGGCAATGCTCTGTCGTGGGCGACGTCCGGTGGCGCTGGCTGCCGCGGTTCGCGTAAGTCCACCCCGGTCGCTGCCCAGGTGGCTGCCGAGAAAGCCGGCCGTGCCGCGCTGGATTACGGCGTCAAGTCCCTGGAAGTCAGCATCTAGGGCCCGGGTCCGGGTCGTGAGTCGGCCGTGCGCTCGCTGAACAACGTGGGCTA
>NZ_JBNBBE010001561.1:0-232 GCF_050031795.1 Stenotrophomonas sp. SrG | reverse complement strand
TGGTGGTGGCGATGCGGGTATCCAGCTGCTGCCCGCCCAACAGGCGTTCGCGCCGGCACAGCGCCGACAGCAGGCCCAGCATGGCCGAGGTGGCCACGCCGGCCATCGAGGTGCCGAACGCCACGGCCAGGCCTTCCACCGGCGCGCCCAGCGAACCGCGGATGGACTTCAGGTCGGTGGCGCTGCCCAGTGCCAGCCCGGTGCCGCGCAGGGTGGCCATCATGCCCAGCAG
>NZ_JBNBBE010001560.1:0-232 GCF_050031795.1 Stenotrophomonas sp. SrG | reverse complement strand
CGGCGCGTTTGCGGCCGGCGTCGCCGTCTCGTCGAATGCGCAGCTGCGCGGGTTGTTGAGCGCCCGCGTCGAGCCGTTCGCGGTCACCCTGCTGCGGCCGTTGTTCTTCGCCATGACCGGCCTGCGCATGCGCGCCGAGGCGCTGCAGGGCAGCGACCTGCTGCTGTGCGCGGTGGTGATCGCGGTGGCCACGCTGGGCAAGCTGTTCGGCACCAGGAGCGCCGCGCGCAGA
>NZ_JBNBBE010001559.1:0-232 GCF_050031795.1 Stenotrophomonas sp. SrG | reverse complement strand
CTCCGCTGCACCCCCACGTGCCGCGCCACCTGAAAGAGATTCCTGCCATGACCCCTGCCGACCCCCATTCCACGTCCCTGCTGCGCGGACGCGTGCTGGCGTTGTCCGCCATCCTGCTGGCCGCGCTGAACCTGCGCACGGCGGTGACCTCGATCACCCCGCTGCTGGACCAGCAGGGCCAGACCTTCGGGTTCGGCACCACCATGACCCGCGTGCTGGGCATGCTGCCCAC
>NZ_JBNBBE010001558.1:0-232 GCF_050031795.1 Stenotrophomonas sp. SrG | reverse complement strand
CGCCAGCCGTGTTTCGTCCACTTCACGTGCGATGCGGCGGTAGGTCTCCGGCTCCAGGTGCCGGAACGCCCGATCTTCCAGTTCCCACTTCAGCTGCCAGAGGCCCAGCCGGTTGGCCAGCGGTGCATGGATGTCGCGGGTCAGCTGGGCCAGCGCGCGGCGCTCTTCCTCGGGCTGCCTGTCGGCAGCGCGCATCCGCGCCAGCTGCCTGGCCAGCAGGATCGGCACCACA
>NZ_JBNBBE010001557.1:0-232 GCF_050031795.1 Stenotrophomonas sp. SrG | reverse complement strand
GCGTGGTGCAGACCATCTCGCTGGTGATCAGCATCGACGCGTTCGCCGCGTTGTGGTTCATGCACATGGATTGGTGATGACGACCACAGCCGCCCCGGAAGAAGACACCCGCGTGGACCTGGCCGATGAAGACGGCCTGGCGATCCGCGTGCGTGGGCTGCCCAACCGCTTCGGCAGCCAGACCGTGCATGACGGGCTGGACCTGGACGTGCGCCGCGGCGAGATCCTGGGC
>NZ_JBNBBE010001556.1:0-232 GCF_050031795.1 Stenotrophomonas sp. SrG | reverse complement strand
TACGGTACGAACATGCACGGTGCCGCGGCGTTCGCCTGCATCGAAGTACCACCCTTCCGGCGCGGCCTGCCACGAGGCGGCATCTGTGAGCATCGGCAGCGCGCGGCCATCAAGAAGTACCGCTGCCGGCTTCTGCCGGCTGAGTACGCGCAGCGCGTAGCGGCGCTGTGCCAGCTGCCCCAGGTACTGACCGCGCACGCCATCGATGTTCACCTGCACCCGGCCACTGCCC
>NZ_JBNBBE010001555.1:0-232 GCF_050031795.1 Stenotrophomonas sp. SrG | reverse complement strand
TAGCCGTCATCATCGTCAGCTACCAGAGTGCCAGCACGCTGGACCTATGCCTGACGCGGTTGCGCGCGGCCGACGAGGTCGCCGAGATCCGCGTGGTCGACAACAAGTCCGACGATGGCACGCTGGACATCGTGCAGCGCCATGCAACTGCCGACCCGCGCCTGCACTTCATCGCCACCCCCGACACCCCGGGCTTTGCTGCCGCCAACAACCAGGGCGTGGCCGACAGCCG
>NZ_JBNBBE010001554.1:0-233 GCF_050031795.1 Stenotrophomonas sp. SrG | reverse complement strand
CTACCACCGCGGTGAAGCTGGTTTGGCGGCGGTTGTCCTAATCGAACGGCGACTTGCGCACCCGGCGGTGCACGCCGGTTTCGGTCTTCAGCCAGCCATAGGCATTGTCGCCTTCCACGCGCAGCGTGGCCGACGTGATGCCGGCGACATCGCCAGCGGACACGTCCAGCTGTTCGGTCTTCCTGCCGCGCGTGTCGCACCCGCGCTGGTCCATGCGCGGCAGGAGTTCGGGC
>NZ_JBNBBE010001553.1:0-233 GCF_050031795.1 Stenotrophomonas sp. SrG | reverse complement strand
CCCCTCCCGCGACCCCCCCCCCCGACACCCACCCCCGCTCGCCCGCGCCCGCAGCGGCCTCCGGTCAGACCCCACCGGCGCCAGGCCCCGCGCGAGCCCGCCGCCGAGCTGCCGCCGCGGCGGCGGCCCGGCGCCCGGCGCGGACTGGTGCCCGGCCGGCGCCACCGCATCATCGAAGCGCGCCAGCACGGGCGGGGACCCCCCGCGCCTCCTGACCACCGTCCACGCGATCG
>NZ_JBNBBE010001552.1:0-233 GCF_050031795.1 Stenotrophomonas sp. SrG | reverse complement strand
CCGCCGCGCCGCGCCGGCCCGCCCCGGCCGGGGGCGGGGCGACCGGCCCCCCGGCGCGGCCCGCCGGCCCGCCCGCCGCGCCCATAGCCAGCCCCCTGCCCCTGGCCGTGGGCCCCCAGGCGGCCGCCGCCGCCGGCGCCCCCCCGGCACGCGTCCGAGTTGCCCGCCCGGAAGTGGACCACCCCGCCGCGGCGCAGGCTGAGCGAGGCCGCGCCGGCGGACTGCATGGCCAA
>NZ_JBNBBE010001551.1:0-233 GCF_050031795.1 Stenotrophomonas sp. SrG | reverse complement strand
CGCTCGCCGCCGCGGCGCCCGCCGCGCGGCCCCCAGCGCCCCGCGCCCCCCCCGCGCGCCCCGGCCGCCCCGGCCCCCGCGCCGCGAGCCGCCGCCCCCCCCCCCCCACCGGCCCGCCGCCCCCGGGCTCAGGCCTTCTCAACTGCTTTCTTCGCTGCGGCCATCTTCGTGGCGGCCCTCTGGGCGCGGGCCGTCTTGCCCGCCGCCTTCTTCGCCGCCGGCTCCTTCTTCAC
>NZ_JBNBBE010001550.1:0-233 GCF_050031795.1 Stenotrophomonas sp. SrG | reverse complement strand
CGCCGATCAGATAGTTGTCGTCGCGGTAGTTGACCTGAGTCGTGTGCTCGCGCATGGCGTCGGGCCCGCCCTGTTCGGCTGCATGTACCGCTGGCGCGGCTGCTGATAGAACACCGGCAAGTGCGGCCGTTAACGCGAAACGCTTCAGAAGCAAAATATTACCGCGGATCGGTTATTCATTAGTACGCGCTGGAAGGGTCTTCACGGAGTGATGACCTGACCAGCACAGCGCA
>NZ_JBNBBE010001549.1:0-233 GCF_050031795.1 Stenotrophomonas sp. SrG | reverse complement strand
GGCCTGCACAATGGCGGCCCGCAAGCAGCTGCGCATCGCGCCAAGCGACGCGCCAGGCGCTGCGGGACGTAGGTGACCCAACGGGTACCGGGGGTGCGGCGTTGCGCTGGGGAGTCGCGCGGCGCACCAGTATCGACCGGGTCGGGGGCCCGGTTGCGCCCCTGGGGTTGGGGGCGCAGCCGGGATGCCGGTACACACGGTCTTAGCGACCCCCCGAAACTTCAGGCAAAGCG
>NZ_JBNBBE010001548.1:0-233 GCF_050031795.1 Stenotrophomonas sp. SrG | reverse complement strand
CCACGCCCCCACGCTCGGCATTCCGGCGGGCCCCGTCCGGGCCTGCCCGCCCCCCGCCCGGCCCGGAGGACTGGACACGCTGCCGGTGCCGTTGCCGTTGCTCGAAGACAGCCCGTCCAGCGCAGCGCCCAACCCAGCCACGGTGTTGGCATCCCTATGCGTACAGTCGTTGTCAAGACCGCGCAGGTAAGCATTTCGATAACGCAAACCGGAGACGCGGACCGCCTTTGCAG
>NZ_JBNBBE010001547.1:0-233 GCF_050031795.1 Stenotrophomonas sp. SrG | reverse complement strand
CGGGACCCGCCCGGCCTCGGGCCACCTGACCCTCACGCCGAAGGTCGCGCGCGCGCAGAACCGCGCGGCGGCGTCCCAGCCCCAGCGCCACTGGCTGAACGTCGGGCCGCGCGAAGGCAGGCGCGCGCTCGCGCGTGGCCGGCTGACCCGGGACGAGGCGCGCGGCGCGGACCAGAGGCTGCGCGACCACATGGACGAAGCCGGCGAAGGCCCACGGCGCCGCGCCTACGAAC
>NZ_JBNBBE010001546.1:0-233 GCF_050031795.1 Stenotrophomonas sp. SrG | reverse complement strand
AATCCGAGATAGTCCTTCTCATGAAATCCAATCTCGCCCTCAAGGGGACCCAGCCTGCGCTCGACGCATTGCATGACCCTGAGTGCTTCGGCCAGGCCGACATAGGCAAGAACGAGACCCGGGGCATCGCGAATATCCTGCGGCCTCACAATGTCCCGGTGAAATGTCCTGGTTCGGAAATCCTCGATACGCATGATGCAGGAGGCTGCTTGATTGATAGCCTGGACCAGAGA
>NZ_JBNBBE010001545.1:0-233 GCF_050031795.1 Stenotrophomonas sp. SrG | reverse complement strand
TTTGAGGTTCTTCAATACCTTCCAGTCTTCGATGCCCGCCTCGTAGGTACCCGTTGCGGCCGAGCCGGTCTGGTACAGCCCGTTGTTGACGTTGGGCACGTTGGACCAGCCGCGGCCGTAGAAGCCGATGCCCAGGTAGAGCTTGCTCGCCGGCACCCCGCGGGCGAGGAAGCCGTCCATCGCAGCGATGCTGGTGTACAGCTGCACATCACCGGGGGCCGGATCCGCCGGCG
>NZ_JBNBBE010001544.1:0-233 GCF_050031795.1 Stenotrophomonas sp. SrG | reverse complement strand
CATCGACACCAACGCGGTCACCTTCGCGATGCCGGCGCTGGGGCGGTCCTGCGGGGTGGCGCCATCGGGCACGTGCAGGTGCACGTCATGCTTCTGCAGGAAATCGGCGTCGATGCCCAGCCGCTCGGCGCGCGAACGCACCACCGACCCCGCCGCCGAGGCCGCGTCCTTCATGCCCTTGCCCAGCTGGCCGGTCAGGAGCCGCGCGGCCTTAGCGGGGACGAGGGTGGAGT
>NZ_JBNBBE010001543.1:0-233 GCF_050031795.1 Stenotrophomonas sp. SrG | reverse complement strand
CCTTACGCACAGGGATGTCAACTACGACGATGATCGCCGGGCTGCTGCTGGCGAACGCGGCCCATGCCCAGCAGGATCGCGGCGAACCCGCCGACAGCGCGGACGGCTGCGTCACCACGCTGGGCGAGGTGCGCGCGCTCCCGCCCGAGGACGACGTGCCAGTGGACCGGGACCGCTTCAAATCCCCGGTGCTGCCCGAACGCAACGCGTTCAACCGCGCCTGGCACGAACCC
>NZ_JBNBBE010001542.1:0-233 GCF_050031795.1 Stenotrophomonas sp. SrG | reverse complement strand
CGAGGTCATCCGCACAACTACGCAGGCCAGCCAGAAAACCTCCCGGGGGCCGCACCCGGCAGGGCCCCCGCCGTCGAGTGATCACCCCGCACTGCCCGGTGGTGCCGCGGGAGCGCGGCTCGTACCAGGTGTTGCCGCACTGCTGGTAGGCCCGGCCGTTGATGACGGGGGTCACGCAGCTTGGCGGCACCGAGTGGACGATCGAGCCGATCACCGCCGAGGGCAGCGCCTCG
>NZ_JBNBBE010001541.1:0-233 GCF_050031795.1 Stenotrophomonas sp. SrG | reverse complement strand
CGAGCGGCACGGCATCGCTTACCAAGAGAAGGAGCTTGGCCAGCTGTGCTGCGCCATCTCGTCCATGCAGCTCGTGCGCATGCTGGTGGACGAATTCACCGCCGCCGGCGCGCAGATCCGGACCGACTGCGCGGTGGAGAAGGTCGAGAGAGGGGCGGCCGGCTTCCACGTGCAGTCCGCGCAGGGCCGCTGCCTTGCCGCCGCGCGGGTGGTCGCCACCGGCGGCCTGTCCA
>NZ_JBNBBE010001540.1:0-233 GCF_050031795.1 Stenotrophomonas sp. SrG | reverse complement strand
CCAATTAGGCGGCCCCGCGCGTCACTGACCTTCCCCCGGCCCCGAACGAGGGCCCGCAAGGGGTAGACCCGGTCTGCGTGCGGGTCCAGACTGCCGCCCGCGGACCGCGCCAGCACGGGGCGCCCAGCGAAACCCGTCGGGCGGCCACCGCGTTGTCCAGCGAGAGGCGAAGGCGGCCGTGCGCGTCGCCCGCGATGGCCACCGCCTGGCGCGGGGCGGGTCGCCCGCGGGGG
>NZ_JBNBBE010001539.1:0-233 GCF_050031795.1 Stenotrophomonas sp. SrG | reverse complement strand
TGAAGTTCGGCAGCGTGGGCCCTTCCCCGCAATGGTCCGGGGTGGTGTCGGGCAGGCGCGCGACCTGCGCGGGCTTGGCCGAGCTCAGGCCATAGCCGAACTTGAACAGGTCCGGGCGCTTCGGTTCCGGGCGGTCGATAGGTTCCCGGCAATGCACGCCCGGCCACCGGAAGCTGAGCCGGCCGTGGAAGAAGTGCGCGGGCCAGCCGTCCTTTCCCAGTCTCTAATACACA
>NZ_JBNBBE010001538.1:0-233 GCF_050031795.1 Stenotrophomonas sp. SrG | reverse complement strand
TGGGCACCGCTGTCCGCCGGCGCCTGCGTGTCGGTGGTCCTGCGCACGCGCAGTTCGGCGTCGGTGAAGTTGCGGCGCCACTCGGTGGCCGATTTCATGAAGAAGCGCTGGTCCTGGCTGTGCCCATCCACGGCGACATTGGCCTTTGGATTCTCCTGCAGCGCCATCTCCAGCGCGGCGTGGGCCACGGGCTGGCCGCCCAGGGCGCCGATGTTCTCGCCCAGGGTCCGCGT
>NZ_JBNBBE010001537.1:0-233 GCF_050031795.1 Stenotrophomonas sp. SrG | reverse complement strand
CCTCAAAGGCGACCGCAGCTGCACCAGCAGTTCGCATGTGGAAGAGGCACTGGATACCCGCAAGGCGGCCCGCGCCGACTTCGAGTGGGACCTTGGTGACCACCTGCTGCGCTTCGGCCTGGATCGCGAAGAGAACACCTACGATTACGAGCGCTCGTACCCGGGTCCGGGTGGGTTGCGTTACGAAATCTACTACCGTACTCCCGGCAGCTCGATCAACGGCGGTGCCGTGC
>NZ_JBNBBE010001536.1:0-233 GCF_050031795.1 Stenotrophomonas sp. SrG | reverse complement strand
CCGCCATCCCGGCCCTGATCCGGCGCCTGAGCGACGACGAGAACCCGCGCAAGCCGCTGTCTGACGCCAAGCTGGCGGACCTGCTCAAGACCGCGGGAATACCGGTGGCGCGCCGCACCGTGGCGAAGGATCGGGAAGCCATGAACATTTCCGCCTCGCACGAACGAGAACGCATCGCCTGACGCTCACACGCCTGCCGGCAAGGAGCATTGGCTCATCCGAACAAAGGAGAA
>NZ_JBNBBE010001535.1:0-233 GCF_050031795.1 Stenotrophomonas sp. SrG | reverse complement strand
CGACCCCCTTGTGCCATTGCTTGGCCTCAGCAATCAGGGCTGATTTAGGATTTTGTGAACTCGGGAAAGGCCCAATCTCATCGTACTGAATAGTACGATGAATGAGCACGCGTGGCCAGACCGATTGGATCTCGAAACTGTTGTGCTGACCTATTATGTCGACAACAGAAAGCCAGGGCAGGAGCTACATGACACGCGACTTTGGGGCAACGCGATGCTCCGCAACTAGTTCG
>NZ_JBNBBE010001534.1:0-233 GCF_050031795.1 Stenotrophomonas sp. SrG | reverse complement strand
CGCATGACCTGTGCCGGAGAGGCGCCTTCGTTACAGGTCATGCGTTACCGGATGTTGCTTCGTCTCGCATCATCAGGTCACCGGACATCAGCCGGTCACTCCCGCGTTTCAGGTTACTTCCCGCGTTCTAGCACCAGCAGCGGATCGGTCCGCGGGTCGAACCAGTTCATGCCCCAATGCAGGGGCGGGCCGGTGGCGGCCCCCGGGGCGGCCACCCCCGCCCCCCACACGCC
>NZ_JBNBBE010001533.1:0-233 GCF_050031795.1 Stenotrophomonas sp. SrG | reverse complement strand
AGGGGAGCGCGCGCAGGTCATGGATGGAGTCGTCTTCAGCGCGCATCCGCGTTTTCTGCGCGGCAATGCCTGCGCGATCCAGGATCACCCGGTCGGCATCGGTCAACCGGGCCGCCCAGAACGCCGGGTCGAGGTAGGCCTGGCGCAACCCGGTCACGCCGCCGAATGCCGCCGGGGGCGCAAAGGGCGCGTCGGACCAGGTCGCGCCGTCGGGCAGCAGCGTCAGCGCCACA
>NZ_JBNBBE010001532.1:0-233 GCF_050031795.1 Stenotrophomonas sp. SrG | reverse complement strand
AGGCACCACCTCGCCCAAAGACGGGCCGGAATCGGAGCATGTCGTCGCGGCAGGCTGCGCGCTGCTGGCGTTGAGCGTGCTGATCAACCTGAGCATGCGCTACGCCGGGCGGCTGCAATCCTTGCAGGGGCCTACGGGCATGCAGGTCATGCTGCGCCAGTTGGCGTTCGTGATCCTGTGCATCGGTGTCGAGATCGGCTGGATGGGACTCTCCGAGCTGCTGGGGCTGCCAG
>NZ_JBNBBE010001531.1:0-233 GCF_050031795.1 Stenotrophomonas sp. SrG | reverse complement strand
CCCGTACCATGCAGCCCGTCATATCCCACATCCGGCGCCGCCCCCCCCCCTTACGCATGACCCTCGAACAACCTCGCCACCGCGCCATCGTCGCCCACGTCGACCACGGGAAGACCACCCTGGTGGACCCGCTGCTGAAGCAGTCCGGCACCCTCTCCGCGCGCTCCGGGCTCGCCGAGCGCGTGATGGACAGCAACGACCAGGAAAATGAGCGTGGCATCCCGATCCTGGCA
>NZ_JBNBBE010001530.1:0-233 GCF_050031795.1 Stenotrophomonas sp. SrG | reverse complement strand
AGACAGAACCACGGCCATTGTCAGGGGCGTTTGCAAGCGGGGCTCCGTGGCTGGCTAGCGCAGTGCGCTGGCGGGCAGGCGGGCGGGGCGGGGGCGGCGCAGGTCGTCGGCGCCGGGCTTGATGACGGTGGCCGGATCGCGCGGCTGGTCGTGATCAACGAGGTACCACAGCACCCCGGCAGCGGCGGCGGCAGGCAGGAGCGCGATCCCGTCCAGCACGCCCTGGCCGCCGG
>NZ_JBNBBE010001529.1:0-233 GCF_050031795.1 Stenotrophomonas sp. SrG | reverse complement strand
CGTGGGCGTGCGGGTAGGCGCGGCGGATGCGCGTGTGTTTGCGTTGGGTATGGCGATGAGGGGGCGTCTCCTCTCGTGAGCGGTGTGACGACCAACGGTCGTCACCTACCGTTCCTGGCGAGACGACCAACGGTCGTCACCTACCGACCGGTGCGTGCCCTTGCCGTTCGTGGCGGAAATTGCCCGGTAGGTACCGCCCGTTGGTCGGTAAGCTCTTTCGTCCCGAAGACATG
>NZ_JBNBBE010001528.1:0-233 GCF_050031795.1 Stenotrophomonas sp. SrG | reverse complement strand
GCCCTGTCGCTGGCCACGCGCTGCACGTACTCCTGGGCGGTGTCCCCGGCGGCCCGTACTTCAGGCCCAACCAGGGCCAGCGCGCGGCACGGTCGGTCCAGGCGCGCCATCAGTTGGGTTCGTCGGGGCGAACGAGAGGCGAGATACAGCCTCGCGGAAGCATAACCTGCGGGCCCTGTCTGAATCGCGAGCCACGCCTCCGCATCGTCATCCACCCCGATAAACCTCACCAG
>NZ_JBNBBE010001527.1:0-233 GCF_050031795.1 Stenotrophomonas sp. SrG | reverse complement strand
TCTGTTGCGGTCGGCGCGGATCGCGGCGATCACGCCGTCGAGGGCCTTGTCCAGCGGCAATGCCTGTTCCGGTCTGTGGTCGGTCACTCGGATCATCACGCTGTGGTCGGGCGTGATCTCGATCGGGTCGCTCACGGTGCCGTCCTGCACCAGCACATGGGAGAACGCCGCGCTCAGCACCGCCGGGTTGGCGGCAATTACACTGGCGGTGTCGCGGGTGAACGGGCCGATGG
>NZ_JBNBBE010001526.1:0-233 GCF_050031795.1 Stenotrophomonas sp. SrG | reverse complement strand
CCGTGCTTGATCGCCTGACGCCCACCCGCGGGGTACGCAACCGCTACCCGCGCCGCCTGGCGCAGCTGGCACGGCGCCTCTCCACCCTGCTGTTCGGCGCCCAGGCCCCTCGCGCCGATGCCGGATCCGCGCTGCCGAGCGGCGCACCGGCGATGCCGCTCTGGCAGCCGGAAGAGATGACCCGGTTGGCCGCGACGGAGCCGGAACTGCTGCCTCCGGGTACCGCCTTCAAC
>NZ_JBNBBE010001525.1:0-233 GCF_050031795.1 Stenotrophomonas sp. SrG | reverse complement strand
CGCGAACAGGCCGAAGCGCTGGTCTCGCGCAAGCTCGGCGACGTGCCGAGGGCAGAAACGGTGCGCATCTCGCCCAAGCCCGGCTCGGGCCGGCGCGAGCTGTTCCGTGCGATCCACCAGGCGCATGCGTCGGCGACCCACGAGTGCGGCGCCAGCGAAGTCAGCCCGGGGCGGGAAGGGGCGTACGCGGCCATCCCGCCGGCGGCGAGGCGTGGTCGCGGGTCGGGGGTGCG
>NZ_JBNBBE010001524.1:0-233 GCF_050031795.1 Stenotrophomonas sp. SrG | reverse complement strand
GCGCGACGGGCGGAGTCCTCGCCCACCAGGAAATCGCGGTTGCCGCGGATGCCGTACACCGGCACCCCGGCGCCTGCGACCGCCTTGAGCGCGTCGGCCACCGCATCGGCGGCGGGGGGGGGGGTGTCATCGCCGATCCAGGCCTCGGGCAGGTCGCCCAGGATGTCCCGGGCCTCGGCCTGCATCGCCGCGCGGCGCCGGACGGCCAGGAACAGGTCGGTGATGGCTGGACG
>NZ_JBNBBE010001523.1:0-233 GCF_050031795.1 Stenotrophomonas sp. SrG | reverse complement strand
GCTCCTGCAGAACGCATGGGCGACGAGCCAGTTGATCCCCCAGGGGGGCTAGGGGCTGAGCGCAGCGGCAACGCTGCTGACCCTCGTGCTGTGCTTCCACGCCGGGCGCCACGAACGCGCGGCCGCATGGCGCTGGCCGCTGCTGTACCTGCTAATGGCCGTCGCGCTGGGCACCGGCGTGGTGTCGCTGCTGAAGGCCCTCACCAACATGGATTGCCCGTGGGACCTGGCGA
>NZ_JBNBBE010001522.1:0-233 GCF_050031795.1 Stenotrophomonas sp. SrG | reverse complement strand
AGCGTTGGCTCAGCGATACCGAAATGGCCGGGCGGGTGCCGTCTTAGTTCGGCGCCTCCAGCAGGTACTGCACCATCGCGGTGGTATCGCCGGCGCGGAAGCCGCGGCTGCGTTCGCTGACGGTCTCGGCGCGCGAGGCGCTGAGGTTGACCTGCGCGGTCCCGCGCCTGGCTCTAATACCCATCTCCGAGCCCACGAGACTGAGTACAACATCGAGTATGCCGTCTTCTGAT
>NZ_JBNBBE010001521.1:0-233 GCF_050031795.1 Stenotrophomonas sp. SrG | reverse complement strand
ACTGCGCCGCCATACAGGCACAGATGCGCGCCAGCGCACAGCTGAAGCCTGGCGAAGTAGGCAGCGGCGTGTTACCGGAACTCAAGCACAGCAAGGATCTGCGCATAAGTGGGCGTCCAGAGTGGCGCCAGGTCGAAATCCAGCTGCAACTAGCAGTATTCAGCGGGGTTTTGACTTAACTACGCCGTTATCCACCGGCGTTGATCTCCCCGCTGATGTTGCAGGTACAAGCC
>NZ_JBNBBE010001520.1:0-233 GCF_050031795.1 Stenotrophomonas sp. SrG | reverse complement strand
CGAATATGAACAGTGGAATGGCGATCTGCGAGGCCGAACCGGTACCGGACTATATCTGCTGCACCAGCACCAGCGTCGTCTGGTCCTGGTACCACTGGGTGGCCAGCGCCGCCGCGGCCAGGGCGTCGGCCACCGGCACGCCGAGCAGCAGCGGCACCGGAGGTACCGGGCAAGGAGTCGGCCTCCCCATGACTCGGCGGTCTCCCTCTGCTGCTGCGTGGGCCGGGTGCTCG
>NZ_JBNBBE010001519.1:0-233 GCF_050031795.1 Stenotrophomonas sp. SrG | reverse complement strand
ACATCGTGCTCGGCCAGCACGTCACCCCGCTCCCCGCCGGCACGATCGGCGTGCGACCCGGCACGCAGATGGCGGCATCCGACGGCCTGACCGTCACCCTGCACGGACGCGGCGGCCACGGCTCTCGTCCGCACTCGACGATCGACCCCGTGGTCATGGCCGCGGCGACCGTCATGCGTCTGCAGACCATCGCCTCCCGCGAGGTCGACCCGCGCGACGTCGCGGTCGTGACA
>NZ_JBNBBE010001518.1:0-233 GCF_050031795.1 Stenotrophomonas sp. SrG | reverse complement strand
TGCTCAACACGGCTTCGGGCAAGGGCGAGCGCGTTGGCTACAAGGTGCTGGAGGAAGGACGCAAACTGCGTGTGTTCCGCTCCAGCGGTGAGGAGCTTGACGCCTGAGGAATGAGAAGATGAGTTCCCGTCTCGAAAAGTTCTACCATGAAGAAGTGGTGCCGGCGCTGATGAAGCAGTTCGGCTACACAAATCCGATGCAGGTTCCCCGCCTGGTCAAGGTCACCCTGAACA
>NZ_JBNBBE010001517.1:0-233 GCF_050031795.1 Stenotrophomonas sp. SrG | reverse complement strand
TGATGATGTCCTTCAGCTGGCTCAGCATCTGGCAGCCGTTGCACACGCCCAGCGCGAAGATGTCCTGGCGGGCGAAGAAGCCGGCAAAGGCATCACGCAGCGCGCTGCGCTCCAGCACAGAGGTGGCCCAGCCGCGGCCCGCACCCAGCACGTCGCCGTAGCTGAGGCCGCCACAGGCGGCCAGGCCGGTGAAATCGGCCAGGTCGACGCGGCCGGCGATCTGGTCGCTCTGG
>NZ_JBNBBE010001516.1:0-233 GCF_050031795.1 Stenotrophomonas sp. SrG | reverse complement strand
CCTGGCGCGAAACGCCGATCGACGCGCGCCTGGCGCATGCGCTGGTGCACGGCCTGGATGCCTGGGTCGAAGCCGCTACCGAGGAGGCACGGATCCGTTCCAGCCGCCCGCTGGACGTGATCGACGGACCGCTGATGGACGGCATGAACGTGGTCGGCGACCTGATCGGCGCCGGCAAGATGTTCCTGCCGCAGGTGGTCAACTCCGCGCGCGTGACGACGAAGGCGGTGGCC
>NZ_JBNBBE010001515.1:0-233 GCF_050031795.1 Stenotrophomonas sp. SrG | reverse complement strand
AAAAGGCGGCTGCCCGCGCATCCGCCCTTTCGCTGCTTTCACCTGACCCGCGCGGGGCGGTAGAAACACCCGTCAACAACCGGTACCGCTGCCGGGTTTCCTCGATCTCCACATCCAGCGCCTTGCGCTGCTGCACGTCGGAGTCCTGCATGCGCTTCTGCGCCACCAGCTCGGCGGGGCGCAGGCGGATGTCCTCGGCCTGCTTGGGGGCCCCCGGCTGGCCGGCCCGTTCG
>NZ_JBNBBE010001514.1:0-233 GCF_050031795.1 Stenotrophomonas sp. SrG | reverse complement strand
ACGCTGGGCTGTGCCGGCTGGACCGTGGGCCGGGTGGAAGGCGAGATCGCCGACCACTGCTGGCTGACCGTCCCCGCCGAGGCCGAACTGCTGTTCGCCACGCCGCTGGAGCCGCGCTGGCAGGGCGCCGCCGCACGGATCGGGGTCGACCTGTTCCGGCTGACGGACTACAGCGGCCATGGCTGAGCCGGCCACCATCCGCCGCGACGGCACCGTGCTCGGCTGCGAGGGCG
>NZ_JBNBBE010001513.1:0-233 GCF_050031795.1 Stenotrophomonas sp. SrG | reverse complement strand
TGGGCTCGGCCACAGCGACCGGCGCGGGGTCGATGTCCGCATCGGTCAGCTCGATGTCCTCCACAGACCCCTCGGCACCAACGGGATTGTCCTCGTTGTTGTCCGCCACGCTGTCCGGGGCGACCGCGTCGACCGCCTCGGGCGTGGGTTCAGCGGACGCACGCAGGAACGTGGCCAGGGGACGACGCGGAGGCGGAGTCGGTTCGCTCATCGGGTCATTCAAGCACGGCGCA
>NZ_JBNBBE010001512.1:0-233 GCF_050031795.1 Stenotrophomonas sp. SrG | reverse complement strand
TGGTACGGTGATCCTGCCGGCGCTGGCCCGCCACCATGTCAGTACCGACAAGGCCGGCTTCGCCAGCGCGCTGGACTGGGGCCTGCGCACCACGCTGCTGCTCGCCGTGCCGGCCATGCTCGGCCTGATGCTGTGCGCCGAGCCGCTGCTCGCCACGATCTTCCAGCATGGCCAGTTCACCGCCTACGATACCCGCTTGACCGCGCTGTCTGTATACGGCCTGAGCTTCGCCA
>NZ_JBNBBE010001511.1:0-233 GCF_050031795.1 Stenotrophomonas sp. SrG | reverse complement strand
CGCGCTGAACCTGGGCGAAGTGACCATCATCGCGGCCGATGGCAAGCGGGTGAATTAACGGCGCCGGGCCCGGCCCGGCCACACCCCCGTTGCGCCGGGCCCGGCCCGGCTGCCCGGGGGCTGTGCACCCGCGATTCAGCCTGTTCAGGCAGAATCGCCCCAATGACCATCACGAGCGTCCCCGCCATGCGCCGTCTGCTGCTTTCCGTGCTGACCCTCAGCGCCCCTGCCTG
>NZ_JBNBBE010001510.1:0-233 GCF_050031795.1 Stenotrophomonas sp. SrG | reverse complement strand
TAGCACCTCCTGCTTGTCGCCGGCGCGCAACATCGGCGTCCCGGGCTTGCATTCGAACGCGGCCGCGAAGGTCGGCAGGTTCGACGGCGCGCACATGGCACGGAACGCAGCCGGGGCGTGCGGATCGGTGGCCAGGCGGACCTTGGCGTTTTCCGTGGTGTACTTGGTGCGCCACACGGTGGCCCAGTTTAAGTAGTAGCGCTGGTCGCGGCTGAAGCCGTCCACCTTCGGGT
>NZ_JBNBBE010001509.1:0-233 GCF_050031795.1 Stenotrophomonas sp. SrG | reverse complement strand
CGCGCGCCGGGGCCCGCCCGCGCCGGCCGGCGCGGGGCCGTTGATGCTGCCGTCGCCCACCCGCGGTTGCCCGGCCGGCGTGGTGTAGGTGTCGTCGGTTGCCGCGGGGGCGATCAGCAGGGCCACCTGCGCGGTATCGCAGTTGCTGCCCGCGCCGGCTTCGCACCGTTCGGGGGTGAGGCTGTCTGCTCCGGGGGCGGCTCCGGCGGGCACGGTGTTGTCCCCGGCGGGGG
>NZ_JBNBBE010001508.1:0-233 GCF_050031795.1 Stenotrophomonas sp. SrG | reverse complement strand
ACACCATCCGGTTGCGGATGGTAAGCTTGCGATACCGCCCCTGCCCCGTGCCCGCGATAAGAAAGCCAGCCTGTTCCGCCATGGACTCAACCTGTGGCCGCCGTTCCTGGTTGCCGGCATCCACGTCACCGAGGTCACGCCCGACTACCGGTATGTCCGGGTGGAGCGGCGGATGCGGCCGTGGAACAAGAACTATGTGGGCACGCACTTTGGCGGCAGCCTGTTCGCCATGA
>NZ_JBNBBE010001507.1:0-233 GCF_050031795.1 Stenotrophomonas sp. SrG | reverse complement strand
CGTGGGGGCCCACCAGCGCGAAGAACGCCGACAGGACCGCGCTGTGGTCCGGACCGAAGCCCTCATGGAGGAGGTGGTTGAACTCCCACACTTCCATGACCAAGAAGCCGAAGCCCAGCAGCCAGGTCAGGCCCAGCCACAGGTACATCTGGCCAACCTTGTGCTTGTGCAGCGCGAGCATGCCCAGGCCGAAGGTCAGCGAGGACACCAGCAGCAGCGTGGTTTCCCACGCG
>NZ_JBNBBE010001506.1:0-233 GCF_050031795.1 Stenotrophomonas sp. SrG | reverse complement strand
CCCCGGCACTGCGCGCTGGGCGCGGCCGGAGACGTAGATGCCGAGATGGCCGCCGCGGAAGCTGCTTTCGGGGTAGTCGGTGCTGCCGATCCGCGCGCCCATCGCGCGCGAGGCATCCGGCGGCACCCGGTGATCCTGCTCGGCGTAGATGTTCAGCACCGGCAGGGTGACCTGGCGCAGGTCGACAGGCTCCTCGCCGCTCGGCACCCCGTCACGCCTCAGGCCGTTGCTCG
>NZ_JBNBBE010001505.1:0-233 GCF_050031795.1 Stenotrophomonas sp. SrG | reverse complement strand
TTTGCGGACGTTGTCGCTGTGGATGTCCATCACGTACGCATCCACCTGCGCGATCAGGTTGGTGATGTCTTTGAGCAGCCAGCGGCGATCCACCGCGTCGAACACCACGTCCACCTCGTAGCCTCCGCCTGCCTGGCCCCATACGACCGGCAGGATGCGCTGCGGGCTGGCGGCGGACAGCCGCGCCAAAGCGGCACAGTCGGTGCGGTCCACGGTGACCCCGCGGGTACGGG
>NZ_JBNBBE010001504.1:0-233 GCF_050031795.1 Stenotrophomonas sp. SrG | reverse complement strand
CGATCAACATGATGTTCCAGTCCTAGGCGCTGTCCCCGCCCACGAGCGTGGAGCAGACCATTGCCCGCGGCCTCAAGCAGGATGGCCGGGCCCGCGACGCCATCCGCCGCCGGGTCGGCGAGATGCTGGAGCTGGTGCAGCTGGAGAAGCTGGCCAAGCGCGAGCCGCACCAGCTGTCCGGCGGCCAGCGGCAGCGCGTGGCGCTGGCGCGGTCGCTGGCCCAGGGGCCCACG
>NZ_JBNBBE010001503.1:0-233 GCF_050031795.1 Stenotrophomonas sp. SrG | reverse complement strand
CGACGTACAGCGTGCCGTGCTGCAGCGCACCCGCGAGAAGCTGGAAGCGCTGGAGAAGACCGTGGCCGCGCTGGACGCCGCCGCCCACCCGCCGGCCGAGCGCCCGGCGCCGTAAGAAGGAAACCCGATGAGCCTGGCGCTGGGGCACAGCCGTGCCCGCGCCGGCGTCCAGGCGCCCGCGGTCCGGATCGAGGTCCTCCTCTCCGGCGGTTTGCCGCATACCCAGAGCGGCG
>NZ_JBNBBE010001502.1:0-233 GCF_050031795.1 Stenotrophomonas sp. SrG | reverse complement strand
TCCTGGAGTTGCGGGAGGCCTCCACGCTGCGGTAGAACGAGACGAACGACGGATCGGCCGAGCCGGCCTGGCCGTAGATCCGGGCCGCTTCGGCGACGCCGGCACCACGCAGGCGCTGGGCGTCGCGCTCGGCTTCGGCCACGATCACGGTGCTTTCGCGGTCGGCCGGGGCACGGATGGTGAGCGACTGCTCTTCACCCTCTGCCCGCAGCTTGGCCGCTTCCTGCTTGCGA
>NZ_JBNBBE010001501.1:0-233 GCF_050031795.1 Stenotrophomonas sp. SrG | reverse complement strand
AAGCCGGGCGTCATCATCCTCGCGGTTGAACAAGCGGGCGTAACCGACATGCCTTCAGTGGCGTATCGAAAGGCTGTGCGCACTCCAGTCCATCTTGAGAGGCAATGAACACTACCAGCGTCGTTCATAGCTGAGACTAGCAGCACATTACAGCGATCTCGCGATCGGAATGCTAAAGGTGAAAGTAAAATTATCGGGACGAAGAACCTCGGCTTACACGCCCAAGCAGGGCG
>NZ_JBNBBE010001500.1:0-233 GCF_050031795.1 Stenotrophomonas sp. SrG | reverse complement strand
CGAGTCCCGGGTTGCGTGCGGCCGTTCCCGAGGCCCTCCAGGCCCAGCGAGGTCATCATGGTCATCAAACCGCGTGTGCGCGGCTTCATCTGCGTCACCACCCATCCGGTCGGCTGCGACGCCGCCGTCAAGCAGCCGATCGATTACATCCAGGCCCAGCCGAAGGTGCCGCATGGTCCCAAGCGGGTGCTGGTGCTGGGTGCGTCCACCGGGTATGGCCTGGCCGCGCGCAT
>NZ_JBNBBE010001499.1:0-233 GCF_050031795.1 Stenotrophomonas sp. SrG | reverse complement strand
AAGTGCAGTACGGCCGGGCCATCCTCGGTGGTCAGGTGCACATCGTCGCCCACGCTGGTGGCCGGCCACAGTCCGAACACCGCCTTGGCGGTCAGCCAACGCGCGTCGACGATGCGCTTGAGCATCGCGCGCGCATCGCGGTACAGCTCGCTGGCCTGGGTGCCCACGATCGCGTCGGTGAGGATGGCCGGGGACTTGCCGGCCAGTTCCCAGGCCTGGAAAAACGGGGTCCA
>NZ_JBNBBE010001498.1:0-233 GCF_050031795.1 Stenotrophomonas sp. SrG | reverse complement strand
GACCAGCTGTACGCCGGGGGCGACTTCGAGGGTGCCGGCGCCGCCGACCATCCGGAAGCGCGGGACGCCGGCCTGGCGGGCGGCCTTGACCAGTTCTGCGGTGCCGGTGGTGACGGTGGACGGGTCATCGCCGGGGCGCGGGCCGAAGGCGCTGGCGAGGACGTCGTGGCCGGCGATGTCGGCGGCCGGGGCGTCGGTGTCGTCGAGGGCGGCGACGGCGAGCTGGGCGCCGT
>NZ_JBNBBE010001497.1:0-233 GCF_050031795.1 Stenotrophomonas sp. SrG | reverse complement strand
AAGGTGTACGAAGAAGGCGTTCTCCGTATGCGCGACGAGGTCTCGGTCGGCTATCCCGTCAACATGGCGATGAAACAGATCAACCTGTTCCCGCACAGGGTCATCCAGATGACCGCCATCGGCGAAGAGGCCGGCGCGCTGGATGCCATGCTGTTCAAGGTGGCCGAGTACGACGAGCAGGAAGTGAACAATGCCGTCGCCGCCCTGAGCAGCCTGCTGGAGCCGATGAGCAT
>NZ_JBNBBE010001496.1:0-233 GCF_050031795.1 Stenotrophomonas sp. SrG | reverse complement strand
CGCGTGGTGTGCGATGGTGAGGGTGACGCCGGAGGTAAGCAGGCTCAGCGTGTTGATCAGCGGCAGGCCCCCGGCCGGAATGGTCTGGAAGTGGCCACCGATGGCACCCGGGCCGTTGGTCGGCCAGGCGGCCGAATAGCCATCCCCGAGCAGTTCGTTGGTCATCACCCCGTCGCCCTCGCCGCCCCGCCACGGCAGGCCCACGTTGCGGGTGTAGAACAGCGCGCCGAAGA
>NZ_JBNBBE010001495.1:0-233 GCF_050031795.1 Stenotrophomonas sp. SrG | reverse complement strand
GCGCGAGGCCACCCCGGCCCTGCAGCGCGGGCTGCAGGTCAACGAACGCCTGCAGGGCGCCCAGGCGGTGTTCTACCGCGTACTGCAGCACGGCGATACCGCGCAGACCGCGCTGGTGCTGCTCAACACGGGCGACACCGCCAGCACGTTCGAGGTCAGCCGCTACCTGCTGCCGGGCACCTGGCGTGATGCGCTGGGCGGCGGCAGCCAGGCGGTCAAGCGCAGCCTGAGGG
>NZ_JBNBBE010001494.1:0-233 GCF_050031795.1 Stenotrophomonas sp. SrG | reverse complement strand
TCCCCACACCTGCCAGTAGTGTTTGTCACCACGGGTCGAGTCGTTGGCCACGGTGTCCAGGTCGTTGCTGGGCGAAATGGACCAGTACGGCACGCCCAGCCCGTCCTCCGCCACCACCCTGCGCAGGTCGTTGCCGACCAGGTCGACGTAGCCCTGCCAGACACGTTCGGCAATCGCCGGATCGGCCGCCTTCAGGTCGCGGCCATGTCCCCAGTCCTTCCACGCGGTTTCTT
>NZ_JBNBBE010001493.1:0-233 GCF_050031795.1 Stenotrophomonas sp. SrG | reverse complement strand
ACTGGGAAGCGGCCGCCGCCGGTCAGGCGCCGCCGGGCAACTTCGCCGACAGCGGGCGCCTGCAGCCGGCCGCGCCCGACCAGGGCAGCGCCCACGACCGCCACCTGCAGCTGTTCGGCGATGTCTGGGAGTGGACCAGCAGTGCGTACGGGGCCTATCCCGGATTCCGTACCTTCGAAGGCAACCTCGGCGAATACAACGGCAAGTTCATGTGCGGCCAATGGGTACTGCGT
>NZ_JBNBBE010001492.1:0-233 GCF_050031795.1 Stenotrophomonas sp. SrG | reverse complement strand
CTGGCTGCACGCTTCGAGCGCCCGGCCCAGGGCCAGCGCCGGGTGCACTCCCGCCTGCGCGACTGGGGCGTGAGCCGCCAGCGTTACTGGGGTTGCCCGATTCCGGTGATCGACTGCCCCAAGTGCGGCGCGTTGCCGGTGCCGGAAGAGCAGCTGCCGGTGGTACTGCCGGAAGACGTCAACTTCGGCGGAACCGGTTCGCCGATCAAGGCTGATCCGGACTGGCGCAAGAC
>NZ_JBNBBE010001491.1:0-233 GCF_050031795.1 Stenotrophomonas sp. SrG | reverse complement strand
ATCGGGGTCATCGATGCACCGCTGCAGATCCTGTACACCCCGACCGCCGCCTACATCGGCATCGTGTACTGCTACCAGCCGTTCATGGTGCTGCCGCTGTACGCCAACCTGGTGAAGCTGGACAACCGCCTGCTGGAGGCGGCCTACGACCGCGGTGCCAAGCCGTGGCAGGCGTTCCTGCGCATCACCCTGCCGCTGACGCGCACCGGCATCATTGCCGGCTGCATGCTGGT
>NZ_JBNBBE010001490.1:0-233 GCF_050031795.1 Stenotrophomonas sp. SrG | reverse complement strand
ACCGCGCACTGCGCCGGCGCCGGCAACCAGTCCGGAGCAGCGAGCCGCGCCACGATGCGCGCGCCCAGCCCCAGCCGTTCCAGGCCCGCCACGGCCAGCACGATGGCGTCGTCGCCGCCGTTGTCGAGCTTGGCCAGGCGCGTGTTGACGTTGCCGCGCAGGTCCAGCAGTTCCAGGTCCCGGCGCAGCGCGCGCAGCTGGGCCTGGCGGCGCAGCGAGGAGGTGCCCACGCG
>NZ_JBNBBE010001489.1:0-233 GCF_050031795.1 Stenotrophomonas sp. SrG | reverse complement strand
GCCTTGCCCGATGCGGTATTCGCAGCCAACGACATGATGGCGCTCGGTTGCCTGTACGCGTGCGCGCAGGCCGGCGTGCGCGTGCCGGCCGACGTGGCATTGGCAGGCTTCGATGACATCCCCCTGGCGCGGTTCGTTCACCCGTCGTTGTCGACGATGCAGGTGAGTATCGCCGAGCTTGGCGATACGGCGGCGACGCGTCTGTTGCAGTTGAGGGAGGGCAACAGCCCGGA
>NZ_JBNBBE010001488.1:0-233 GCF_050031795.1 Stenotrophomonas sp. SrG | reverse complement strand
TGTGGCGTCTGCCCGGCCCCGACGCACCCACTGGGGGCCCATGGTTGATTGATCCGGGTATCCGGACGTTACGAAACGGTCCGTAGCCCCGGCCGTTGGCCGGACACCGCGCGCCGCGCGGCCCAAGCGTCCGGAGCTCGACCTGCTCTCGATGGCGGCCATGCATCCGGGTGTAAACCCGACACGAAACCGCGTATCAGGCGTCATGAACGCCTGACGGGCGTCTTCGGAAC
>NZ_JBNBBE010001487.1:0-234 GCF_050031795.1 Stenotrophomonas sp. SrG | reverse complement strand
TGTTGCTTTGTGGCGGGCCGGGCGCCGTGGGTGGCGGGTCGTCGCTGGGGGTCGCCGGCGCCGGGGGGGGGGGGCGGGGGCGCGGGGGCGGCGCCGCCGGCCCCCCCCCCCCCCCCCCACCCCACCCCCCCGGCCCCCCCCCCCGCCCCGCGCCCCCCCCCCCCCCCCCCCGCCGACGCCCCCGCCACCCGCGCCGCCCCCGCCCCGCCGGCCCCGAGCGCCACCGAACCGACG
>NZ_JBNBBE010001486.1:0-234 GCF_050031795.1 Stenotrophomonas sp. SrG | reverse complement strand
CGGGGGTCGGGCCGGGGGTCCGGGGGGGGGGCGCCCCGCGCCCTCCCGGCTTGTTTCCGCCCGCCCTGCCCCCCCCCCCCCCCCCCCCCCCGCCCGCCCGCCCCCGCCGCCCCCCCCCCGCCCCCCAGCCGCCCCCCCCCCCCGGCCCGGCGCCCGGCCCGCCCCCGCCGCCGGGCCCGCCCCGCTCCCCGCCCCCGCGCCGCGCGCCGAGCCCGGACCCCCGCGTCGGACACC
>NZ_JBNBBE010001485.1:0-234 GCF_050031795.1 Stenotrophomonas sp. SrG | reverse complement strand
CCCGCCCCGGCCCCCCCCCCCCCGCCGCCGCCCCCCCGCAGCCCGCGCCCGACGCCCCGCGCCCCCCGCCCCCCGCGCCCCCCCCCCCCCCGCGCCCCCCGCGCCCCCCCCCCCCCGCAGCCCCCCGCGCCGCTCCCCGCCACGGCGCACCCCCCGACCGCCACCCCCCGCCACAGCCGCGCGCCCCTCTCCCCCCGGCCCCGGAGCCATTGGTGGCGCCGGACGACCGCGTGA
>NZ_JBNBBE010001484.1:0-234 GCF_050031795.1 Stenotrophomonas sp. SrG | reverse complement strand
GTGTGAGCCCGTGCGCGGATGTACTGGCGGCGCGCGGCCTTCCCTCGGGGGATCGCGCCCGGCGCCCCTGGGGGGGAGCCCGCCCAGGCGAGGTCGGCGTGGTCACCCTGGTAAGCTCCGGAGCCGCGCCCCCGCCCGCGCGCGCCCCCCCCCCTGCCCTCTGCCCCACGCCGCTCCAGTGTCTCGACCGGACCCCCTGTTTCGGGACCCCTCCCACCACCCGCGCCACGATAT
>NZ_JBNBBE010001483.1:0-234 GCF_050031795.1 Stenotrophomonas sp. SrG | reverse complement strand
CCCCCGACACCCACCCACCCCACGCCCACCACCCCCCCCCCCCCCAGCCTCAGACCCCGCCCCACCCCCCCCCGCTCCCCCACCGCGCTCGCCCTGTCCCCCCGCCCCGCCCCCTCCCCCCCCCCCCCCCCCCCCCCCCGGCCTCCGCCCCCCCCCGGGGGCCCCCCCCCCCCGGGCGGGGCGGCGGGGCCCCCCGCCCCGGCGGCGCCCGCTACCGGTCGGTAGCCATTGCCA
>NZ_JBNBBE010001482.1:0-234 GCF_050031795.1 Stenotrophomonas sp. SrG | reverse complement strand
CTAGGTTTTTTTTTATCTGTAACTGGCGGTGGTGTTATTTGCGATGTTTGGCGTCCAGCTGGGGTGTTTTTTTGGGGCCCCTTAATTTCTGTTGCGTGTGTGTTTTTTTTATTTCTTAATTTCATTGTGTTGGGTGTTTTTTTTTTTAATGTTTTGTGGGTAATCCTTTTTTAGGTTTTTTTCCTGGTGGGGCATTTTTTTTTTTGCGGGTTACCCCCATTTTTTATTGGCCCC
>NZ_JBNBBE010001481.1:0-234 GCF_050031795.1 Stenotrophomonas sp. SrG | reverse complement strand
CGGCCAGGTCGCGTGGGTGCGGAATGCGGAAGGGCGGCAGTTCGACCATCAGCGGGTGTTCGCGCTGGGCGCGGCGCCCCGTCTGCCGCACCCGCGACATCGCCAGTGCGCTGCAGCTGCCGGCCGCCTCCCGGGCAACCAGGAACAGGCCCTGCTGGCTGACGCAGCCCCACCGGGACTACTGCGGGATGAATGCGCCGCTCCGCACGGCGCAGACAGGCAGGCGTGCCGAGA
>NZ_JBNBBE010001480.1:0-234 GCF_050031795.1 Stenotrophomonas sp. SrG | reverse complement strand
CGCGCGCCCCCGCCCCGGCCGCACGCGACCCGCGCCCACCGCTCACGGCCGTCCCCCAGACCACGGTGCCGGCGCTGCTGGCCTGGCACCACCGGCGACCGGCCGACCCTGCCCGGCTGGGCAGCGACGTGCCCACGGGGGACGCCACGGCCGCGCGCGGGCGCGCGGCCGGCCCGGCGCTGGTCGCGCCGGTACGGCAGGTGTACGGCGGCGAGCGCGTCGCCACGGTCAGCG
>NZ_JBNBBE010001479.1:0-234 GCF_050031795.1 Stenotrophomonas sp. SrG | reverse complement strand
CCGGCGCCCCCCCGCCCCGCGCCACGCCCGGCCCCCCCACCCCGCCCGCGCGCCCGCCGGCCCAGACCCCCCCCAGCGCACCGCCGCGCGAGGCCAGCGACGGGCCCCCGCCGCCCCCGCGGCCGCCCCGGGTGACCCCCCCGCCCGCCCCCACCCTGCCCGTGTCGCCGGACCCCGCCCAGGTGACCGCGCCCCCGCGGTTGCACAGCCCCCCCGCCGCGAGCTGCCGTGCCA
>NZ_JBNBBE010001478.1:0-234 GCF_050031795.1 Stenotrophomonas sp. SrG | reverse complement strand
GGAGTCACTCACCAACGCGATGCGCCACGCACCACTGGCTTCGCTCATCGAGGTCCGCGTCACCGCGGACGCGCTCGCCGCCGAAGTGTCCGTTGTCAACGACGGCATGCCCTTCTCGACCCCAGGCGCCGAACCCGGAGCCGCCGGCGGATACGGGATTCCCGGACTGCACGAGCGCGTCGCGCACGTCGGTGGCACACTGACCGCGGGTCCGGGCGACGGTGGGCGCTGGGT
>NZ_JBNBBE010001477.1:0-234 GCF_050031795.1 Stenotrophomonas sp. SrG | reverse complement strand
CGGCCCCGAAATCGGTGCCGCCGCTGGCAGGGCCGGCACGGCCACGCGGCGTGCCAGCCAGCCCGAACCGCCGGCGCCGGGCGGGCCCCCCCCGGACGGCCGCGCCGGCCAACGCCGCCTCCCCGCGCGGCGCAGCGCACCCCCGCGACCCCCGCCCACTACCGCCCTGCCCGACGCCACCGCGGGCGCCCTGCCGCCCAGCCGCGCCCGCGGCGGGCAGGCGCCGGCTGCCGG
>NZ_JBNBBE010001476.1:0-234 GCF_050031795.1 Stenotrophomonas sp. SrG | reverse complement strand
TTCGCGGCTGCGGCCGGTCCAGCGGGTGCGCGAAGGCGAGTAGGCGACGTGCTTGAGGTTGGAGAAGTCCGAGGTCGTCTCCGCGCCGGATTAGCCGGCCATGGCATCGATGTACCAGTCCTGGCCCTTCCAGTCGCGCGCAACGCTGTACTGGCCGTAATCGGTCTTGTCGATCCGCTCCGTGCTCAGCATCTCGTGCTGGGTGGCGGTGTAGGACACAGCGCGCAGCACCAC
>NZ_JBNBBE010001475.1:0-234 GCF_050031795.1 Stenotrophomonas sp. SrG | reverse complement strand
GCCATGCGCTACGCGCTGTGGGTGGCCGATTCGGACGGCTTCAACCCGCAGACCAGCGTGCGTGCGGCCGAACCGCTGCTGTCGCCCTCGGGGAGCCCGGACGGCAACCGCCTGGCCTACGTCAGCTTCGAGCGCGGCAATTCGGCGATCTACATCCAGACCCTCGCCACCGGCGCCCGGGAGCTGGTCACCAGCTTCCGCCGCATCAACAGCGCCCCGACGTTCTCCCCGGAC
>NZ_JBNBBE010001474.1:0-234 GCF_050031795.1 Stenotrophomonas sp. SrG | reverse complement strand
GCCCAGCAGCGCGGCAGTGAGGAGCTTCTTGTTCATGTAATACAGCTCCTATTTCGGGGGTATGAAACCGGTCGAGGCCTGGGCCAGCACTACTGCGTCGTTTAAGACTGCCGATTCAGCACGCCCCCGCCGCGAACAGTATGCTCAGGGGAGTGAAGGCGAAGTTAACGGTCACGTAACAGGTGAAATCAGCGACCAGACCTCCTCCGGGTCCAGCTGGTGGCACCCTATACA
>NZ_JBNBBE010001473.1:0-234 GCF_050031795.1 Stenotrophomonas sp. SrG | reverse complement strand
ACCATGAAGCGCAGCTGATAGAGCCCTCCGCGGCGACCAGTGCGCCAGCGGGCCTAGGGAAGTGCCGTCCCTCAGCCCTGACGCCCCCGCCCTCGCCCGAAGAAACCATGCCACCGTTGCGGCGCAACGGCCTGCTGACGTGCATACAGACGCTCCCCCGGCACTGACAGCGCACCGGCGGTCCCTCGTGGTGGCCTGGACCCGAGGCGCAGGGTGCCGCCCAGGCGCGCTGAG
>NZ_JBNBBE010001472.1:0-234 GCF_050031795.1 Stenotrophomonas sp. SrG | reverse complement strand
CCAGAGGGACGCCACGGTAGGCCAGCCGTCCAGCTATGAGAACTCCTATGTAGAGCCAGGCGCGCAGGAGAAGATGCCGGGTGCCGGGACCTGCATCCCGCCCCCGCTCGTGGGACCCTGCCTGGGCAGCGTGGGCCGGTCGGCACTGGAGCGGCGCGACCCCCCGGCAGTGCCGGAGGCATCACGCGCGGGGTGGAACTGACGATAGCGCATCCACCGCCCCCACGCGTGGAG
>NZ_JBNBBE010001471.1:0-234 GCF_050031795.1 Stenotrophomonas sp. SrG | reverse complement strand
CGACGGTCGGCAACGCCCGTTGGTCGTTGCGGCATTATCCGTCCCGACCCACGGTCGGTACCTACCGCGTTGGCACTCGCACCAGACGTGTACCACTCGCCCGGTCAAGCCACGTCCGGCGCTGGCGGTCGATCAATGCCCACCCCAGCCCCAGGCCCCCCAGCCGCACCGACACCGGGCCCACCGCATACCCCAGCCCCAGCTGGCGCCGCGGGGGCGCGGGGCCAGCGGCGC
>NZ_JBNBBE010001470.1:0-234 GCF_050031795.1 Stenotrophomonas sp. SrG | reverse complement strand
AAACCTATGGGTAACTCCGCTGATGTGGTTCTCTGTGGCGCCGGTGCAGCTGGTTTGAACCTGGCCATTTAACTGGCCCGGCGTGGCGTGTCCTTCAGGCTGCTGGAGCGGTGGGACCAGCCGTTCCATGGCTCGCGCGGCCAGGGGAGCCAGCCCCGCAGCCAGGTGTTGTTCGAGGGCATGGGCATCCTCAACCGTTTGTGCGCGACCGGCGGGCCGGTCCCCCGGGCGCGT
>NZ_JBNBBE010001469.1:0-234 GCF_050031795.1 Stenotrophomonas sp. SrG | reverse complement strand
AGCTGGAGGCTGTCGTGGCTGAGCTCGCGGCCGCCGGGGCCGTGGACGGTGTGCGCAGGGTGGTGCAGGGTGCCGCCGCCGGTCTGCTGGAAGCTGCCGCCGGCGTTGCCCAGTGGCGCGGCGCTGATCTGCAGGTCGCCGTTGCTGGCCACGCTGCCGCCGGCGGTGTACACCGGGGTCGCGATGTGGGGCCTGCGTCTGATGCACATCGGTGGGGGGCGGGGGGGCGCGGCG
>NZ_JBNBBE010001468.1:0-234 GCF_050031795.1 Stenotrophomonas sp. SrG | reverse complement strand
GGCCAGGCCAGCTCGGCGTCCTGGCTGCAGAAGGTCGCCAACGCCCTGGGTCCGGGCGAGCCGCGGCACGTGATCGTGTTCGCTGCCCTGGTCACCGGTTTCGCGGTCTTCTATACCGCGCTGGTGTTCAACTCGCAGGACACCGCCGACCACCTGAAGCAGTCGGGCGCGCTGATTCCGGGCAGCCGTCCGGGCACGGCCCCCGCCGAGGCCATCGACGGCGTGCTGACCCGC
>NZ_JBNBBE010001467.1:0-234 GCF_050031795.1 Stenotrophomonas sp. SrG | reverse complement strand
GGCTAAACGCTGACACTAGTGTTAGAGTCAAGTAGACGTTTCCAGGATATCGCGATGTCCAAGCAACCCAGTAATGACATGATGAAGATTGGTGAGCTAGCCGAGGCTAGCGGCGTCAGCGTGCGTGCGATCCGCCACTACGATCCGCATGGGAGGTTGGCATCTTCCCGATCGGGAAATGGCTACCGCGCGGTTCAAACGGGGACGGTCAACCCGGTGAAACACATACAGCGC
>NZ_JBNBBE010001466.1:0-234 GCF_050031795.1 Stenotrophomonas sp. SrG | reverse complement strand
CTCTTCCAGCTGCTGCTTCGAGAACGCCAGCCAGCCACGCGGTTCAGCGGCCAGCGGCGTCTCTTGCGCCAGGTCCACCCGGCGGTGCAGCAGCGAACACGACGGCGCCAGCCACAGGAACTCGCTGCCCAGCGGGCCGTGGGCGTAGCGGGCCAGCACCAGCGCGTTGTCGCGGTGGGGACGCCAGATGGTGCGGCCGTGGACCCGCCGGGCCGAGAGCACGCGGGCGGCGGG
>NZ_JBNBBE010001465.1:0-234 GCF_050031795.1 Stenotrophomonas sp. SrG | reverse complement strand
TGACGAGAACGGCGCCCCGATCGCGATTCCGCCGCACCAGGCGATGGACATCGGAAACGACGGCACCATCTCGATCATCCCGCAGGGCGAAGGCACGCAGACCATGGCGGTGATCGGCCGCCTGCGCGTGGTCGCCGCCGATGATGCTCGGATGGAGCGCGGGCTGGACGTGTTGATGCGCAACACCGACCCGCAGCAGCAGTTCGTGCAGGCCCAGGGCAAGTCGCTGGACAG
>NZ_JBNBBE010001464.1:0-234 GCF_050031795.1 Stenotrophomonas sp. SrG | reverse complement strand
GAAGACGCCATGGCCGGCATCGAAGGCATCGACACCATCAACGCGCGCAGCTCCATCTGCCGCGCCCAGGTCAGCATCGACTTCTCCTCCAACCGCGATATCGAAGCGGCCGCGAACGACGTGCGCGACGCCGTCAGCCGCGGCGCCGACCGCATGCCCGAGGT
This sequence comes from Stenotrophomonas sp. SrG, assembly GCF_050031795.1. Taxonomy (NCBI): domain Bacteria; kingdom Pseudomonadati; phylum Pseudomonadota; class Gammaproteobacteria; order Lysobacterales; family Lysobacteraceae; genus Stenotrophomonas; species Stenotrophomonas sp. SrG. The sequence goes on along the minus strand of NZ_JBNBBE010001464.1, from coordinate 70 downwards.
GGCGCGCCCGGCGGAAATCGCCAAGGTCGAGAGCGACGCGCTCGCGGTCGAGTGGGGCAACATGTCCGCG
>NZ_JBNBBE010001463.1:0-234 GCF_050031795.1 Stenotrophomonas sp. SrG | reverse complement strand
CCCGGGCTACATTCGGGGGGCCGTACCCGGCGTGCGCGAGAACGGCGGCCAGTACACCCCCGCAGCCGAGTGGGCCGCGATGGACTTTGCACACCAGGGCGATGCGGCACGCGCTTGGGAGCTGGCGGGCCTGATCAACCCCCTGAACCACGCGTTGGACCGGGCGGCGGGGGATGCCCGGGGCGTGGGCCCGCCGCCCGTCGCGGGCGGAGGGGAGGGGTGTGGGGAGCACGT
>NZ_JBNBBE010001462.1:0-234 GCF_050031795.1 Stenotrophomonas sp. SrG | reverse complement strand
AAGAGCCCGGCGGCGTTCGGCTGTGCCGTGTTGTTTTCCAGATACTCCCGTTAGTCGCCGGCGTCGGCGGGCGAGGCCAGCTCAACCCAGTACTGCATCCAGACGCACGGTGCATTGAGTGCGGTTTCCTCGCCGTTGGCGTTGTCCCAGCAGGTCTTGTTGCCGTTGCGGCCGAACGTCAGGGCCAGCGCGGTGAACACCGGCACGAAGATGTCTTCGCTGTCGCCGTGGCGG
>NZ_JBNBBE010001461.1:0-234 GCF_050031795.1 Stenotrophomonas sp. SrG | reverse complement strand
CGCCGCTCAGAACGCGTCGGCGCCGGGCATCTGGCGGCCGTTGAGGGTCACCCTGTTGCACTGCGGGCCAACGGCTCGCGGGGTGACCTGTGCGCCTTCACCATCTCGGCGCTCGATCGAGATGCCGGTGATGCGCTGCAGGGAGTCGGCGAGGGTGGTATCGGGGAACTTGCCGATGTCCTCGGCACTGATCGCGGCCACTACGCCGGCCGCGTCGCGCTGGATATCCTTCGC
>NZ_JBNBBE010001460.1:0-234 GCF_050031795.1 Stenotrophomonas sp. SrG | reverse complement strand
GGCAGGAAGGCACCCTGTCGATCGGCAATGCCCTGAACCGGCTGCTCCACAAGACCGACAACCTGGCCCAGGAGCCTGGCGATGCGTTCATCGCCCGCGAGTGGTTCGTGCTGGCCGCGCGCGACGATGGCGGCACGCTGGGGGTGGCGATGCGCGCTGCCGGTGCCGACATCATCAAGATCGACGCGGCCAGCGTCCAGATTCGGGGCGGAGAAAGCGTGCAGTCGGAATTTG
>NZ_JBNBBE010001459.1:0-234 GCF_050031795.1 Stenotrophomonas sp. SrG | reverse complement strand
GTTCAGCGCCAACCTGGCCCCGCGCAAGATGCGCTTCGGCGTGAGGGAAGGCCGGAGCCTGGCGGCCGGCTTCGACGGGGGCGCGTTGGCGCTGCTCGTTGCCGACAGCAGCGCGCTGCCGGGCATGCCGGTTCGCTGATGCCTGCCGGGGGGGCGTAGATGGAATTGGCCCGTGTCGACTTCGATCACACCGTCCCCGACTGCGATACGTACGCGCGTTTCCTGCGCCGGGTG
>NZ_JBNBBE010001458.1:0-234 GCF_050031795.1 Stenotrophomonas sp. SrG | reverse complement strand
CCGGCCCGTCGGTGCGGGCGATGCGCTGGTTGGTGCCGTCGACCAGCGAGCGGTGGGTCACGCGCAGTGTGGCCGGCAGCGTGTCTTCATCCACCGCGAAGCCGTGGTTCTGCGAGGTGTTCATCACGCGGCCGTCGTCCAGGTGCTGCAGCGGGTGGTTGGCACCGTGGTGGGCGTGGCCCATCTTTACCGTCTTGGCGCCGGAGGGCAGCGCCAGCAGGTGGTGGCCCAGGA
>NZ_JBNBBE010001457.1:0-234 GCF_050031795.1 Stenotrophomonas sp. SrG | reverse complement strand
TGCAAAGGCAGGCCGCATCTTCGCTATCGACAACAATCCGTCCAAGTTCGAGCTGGCCAAGCAGTTCGGCGACACAGACTGCATCAACCCGAAGGACTTCGACAAGCAGATCCAGCAGGTCATCGTCGAAATGACCACCTGGGGCGTTGACCACCCCTTCGAATGCATCGGCAACGTCAACGTGATGCGCGCGGCGCTTGAATTCGCGCACCGTGGCTGGGGCCAGTCGGTGAT
>NZ_JBNBBE010001456.1:0-234 GCF_050031795.1 Stenotrophomonas sp. SrG | reverse complement strand
TGCGCACCGCACCCCCCCGCGCCATGCCGGAACCACTGACGCCGGATGGGCCGGGGTTCCTGCCCGCCGAGCGGGCACTGGCCTGGCTTTCCGGTGCCGCCAACACCCCGGCCTCGCTGCGGGTACGCTCGCCGGCACTGGAGGCGTAACCGGTCTGACGCGCCTCCCGCGACCTCAAGCGCGCCGACTACACGCTGCTGGAACCGGTAGACCCGGACGTGGAAACGACATCGC
>NZ_JBNBBE010001455.1:0-234 GCF_050031795.1 Stenotrophomonas sp. SrG | reverse complement strand
CCGACGTCCTTCACCCACCCGCGCCAGAACTCGGCGCTCGTGGGGGTGAGGTGGAAGGGCGGGAGGTCACCGTCGTTGACGACCTCGACATCGCCGGCCTCGTACCAGTCGAACAGTCGGCCGGGATCGTTGTTCTCGTGGGCGACGAATCCGTCGAGGGATGTCGACGCCGACGTGACGACCTTGCCCATGTCAGCTCCTCTCGGCGAGCATGCGGTCGAGCTTCTCGTAGCC
>NZ_JBNBBE010001454.1:0-234 GCF_050031795.1 Stenotrophomonas sp. SrG | reverse complement strand
CCTTCGCGATGAGCGCACGCTCACTGTCGCGCTGACTGCTCACCGACACGTACTCGCCGAGCGCCATCGAGATCGCGCCTCCGACGAGGCCAGCGATGCCCGCGGTGAACAGCGCGGCGGTGTCCGTCGTGGCACCGGCCACGCCGACGACCAGAGCCGCGACCGAGACGATGCCGTCGTTCGCCCCGAGCACGCCGGCACGGAGCCAGTTGAGCCTCTGACCCAGCCCACCGA
>NZ_JBNBBE010001453.1:0-234 GCF_050031795.1 Stenotrophomonas sp. SrG | reverse complement strand
ATCTGGTCCAGCTCCTCGACCGTCATCCGGTCGCCCGTCGGCGTCAGCCATTCGAGGATCGGGACCGTGCCGATCGTGGCGCGGGACCACAGCGGGAACTCGGTGTCGCCGTGCTCGCCGACGATGTAGGCGTGGACGCTGCCGGTCGAGACGCCCGCACGCTCGGCGAGCTTCCACCGCAGGCGCGAGGTGTCGAGCACGGTGCCCGACGCGAAGATGCGCTCGGGCGGAAGG
>NZ_JBNBBE010001452.1:0-234 GCF_050031795.1 Stenotrophomonas sp. SrG | reverse complement strand
CATCGGCGACAGCCTGCGCCAGATCGACTGGAAAGCCACCTCGCGCGCACGCAAGCTGATCTCGCGTGAGTACGAGGATGAAAAGAACCAGCAGCTGGAGCTGATGATCGACACCGGCCGCCGCATGATGGCCAGCGAAGGCGGGCTGTCGCACTTCGACCATGGGCTCAACGCGGCGCAGGTGGTGTCCTACCTGGCGCTGCGCCAGGGCGATGGCGTGGGCCTGTTCGCCAC
>NZ_JBNBBE010001451.1:0-234 GCF_050031795.1 Stenotrophomonas sp. SrG | reverse complement strand
ACCCTGCCGTCGCTGGAGCCGCTCGCGCCATTGTTCTACCGCGTGTTGTACCTGATGAAGTTTGGCGAGCACCGCGGTGGGATGTTCGTGCGCGCGCAGGGCATGCGCGACGGGGCGCCCACCACGCTGAGCTGGCACCTGCTCGCCGAAGGCGATGACGGCGCTTGCTTTCCGTCCATGGCGTGCGAAGCGGTGATCCGCAGGCTGCTGGCGGGTGAGCGGGCGTTGCCCGGT
>NZ_JBNBBE010001450.1:0-234 GCF_050031795.1 Stenotrophomonas sp. SrG | reverse complement strand
CGCCCGAACAGAACCTCAACCCGCGGTTCGCGAACTTCAGCTGGGCCATGCCGAACGCGACACAGCTGCAGGCCTGGCAGCAGGGGCGTACCGGGGTGCCGAGCGTCGATGCGGGGCTGCGCGAGCTGTGGGCCACCGGCTACATGCACAACCGCGTGCGGATGATCGTGGCCCGCTTCCTGTGCAAGCACATGCGCCAGCACTGGCTGCACGGCGCGCGCTGGTTCTGGGACA
>NZ_JBNBBE010001449.1:0-234 GCF_050031795.1 Stenotrophomonas sp. SrG | reverse complement strand
CCTGCCCCGCGGCCCGCGCGGCGGCGGAGGCGCGCGGGAGCGGGCCGCCCAGGTCGCACGGGGAGGACACCGCGCACTTGCCGTCGGCCAGGTTGCTCGGCGGCAGCTCGTGCTCGAGCAGGAACGATTCGGCCGACAGCTGCGCGCGGCTGACCCCGGCCGCGGCTTCGTACTCGAAACCACCGGCATCCAGCGCCTGCTCGTACACGGCGGCGGCGCGGCGCAGGTTGGCAC
>NZ_JBNBBE010001448.1:0-234 GCF_050031795.1 Stenotrophomonas sp. SrG | reverse complement strand
TTCCTGCTCACCCATGCCCACCCCGACCACCTGTGCGGCCTGCTCGATGCGCAGGACCAGGTCGCGTATCCCAATGACACGGTGTGGCTGTCCGACGCCGATGCTGCGTATTGGCTGGATCCGGCCAGCGAGGCCAGCGCGCCGCTGGGCGTGCGTTTTGCCTTCGCGTTGGCCCGCATGGCCGTGGCGCCCTACGTGGCCAGCGGCAAGCTGCACCGCTTCCGTCCCGGGCAG
>NZ_JBNBBE010001447.1:0-234 GCF_050031795.1 Stenotrophomonas sp. SrG | reverse complement strand
ATCGACGAGTACCTGCTGGTCAGCGACGGGCTGGCCAACTACGGCACGCGCGAGCGCCCCGCATTGCGTGCGACCCAGCGCCTGTATGCGCTCAGCGGCGCCGGTGCACGCACCGACCGCGACCGGCTGCGTGCGTGGGCGAGTGCAGGGCAGGGCCAGCTGCTGGTGTTGAACGGCCGCCAGGATGTGGAATCGAGGGCAGCGCGCCTGCTGCGGGACCACCCGGGCACCGTG
>NZ_JBNBBE010001446.1:0-234 GCF_050031795.1 Stenotrophomonas sp. SrG | reverse complement strand
CCCTGCTTCCCCGGCCGTGCCCGCGCGCGGCGTGTACCTGATTACCCCCGACGAGGCCGATACCGCCCGCCTCCTGGACCGCGTGGCCCCGCTGCTGGCGGCCGGCCCCATCTGGCTGCAGTACCGCAACAAGACCGCCAGCTACGCGCTGCGCCGCGAGCAGGCGCTTGCCCTGCAGGACCTGTGCGCCGCCCACGGCGTGCCGCTGATCATCAACGATGACCCGGCCCTGGA
>NZ_JBNBBE010001445.1:0-234 GCF_050031795.1 Stenotrophomonas sp. SrG | reverse complement strand
CGGTGGGCCTGCAGCTCCTTGGCCAGCGATTCGGAATGGGCCTTGTCTCCGCGCCGTTCGGGACTCAGCGAGTTGCTGCTGCTCCGCCGCGACAGCGCCAGATAGGCCCGCCTGCGCCCGGTCGGGGCGCCGGCAATGGGCACCAGCGGCGAGGGCAGCCCGGCGACACGGCAGGCCTTGTCCAGGATCAGCGCGTTGGACAGACCGTAGTCTTCCAGCACGTAGACCACCGGG
>NZ_JBNBBE010001444.1:0-234 GCF_050031795.1 Stenotrophomonas sp. SrG | reverse complement strand
TCGTACGCCTCCACCTCAATGATCTTGCGCTCGGTGTCCATGCCGACGTTGCTCCACTGGCCGTCCCGCGTGCGCTTGCGCAGCTGCCCGTAGTCGGCAGGGAAATACATGGTGCCGTCGGCGAGAGTGGCCGGCTCGTCCTGTACCGGTACGGTGACTGTTCGGTTCAGGCGGAGAATCGCATCAGGATCCTTGGCCGATGTCAGCGCTTCAATCGTGGACGTCTTGTTGACC
>NZ_JBNBBE010001443.1:0-234 GCF_050031795.1 Stenotrophomonas sp. SrG | reverse complement strand
AGGTTTCCACTTCGCCGAAGAAGTCATCGTGGTGCTTCTTGCCGGCCGGCATCTGCGGCGCCTCGGCACTGAAGCCGGCGTCGCTCTTGACCGTGGTGCGGTGGCGGTAGAGGGAGTAGCCCGGCGCGATCTTCCAGCTCACCTCGAGACGGTCGCGGTCGCGCGCCGGCGCGCTCAGCCCGAAGGCTTCATCCACCGGCAGCAGGTCTTTCACGCTGACGGCCACAGCCGGCA
>NZ_JBNBBE010001442.1:0-234 GCF_050031795.1 Stenotrophomonas sp. SrG | reverse complement strand
TGGCCGGGTCTGTCCCGATCGGCCGCCTGGGCACGCCCGAAGAGGTGGCCAGCCTGTGCGCATGTCTGGCGTCGGATGATGCGGCGTATGGCACCGGTGCCGATTCCGCCGTGAACGGCGGGTTGCATATGTTCTGATGCAGTGCCGGGATGATGGGCAATGTGCCGACCAACGGTCGGCACAGAGCCTGCGGCCTCGGTCGAAGACGCACAAGTCGGGAGCGCCCGACCGGAG
>NZ_JBNBBE010001441.1:0-234 GCF_050031795.1 Stenotrophomonas sp. SrG | reverse complement strand
CTTCTTCCTGCTCGATGATGCCGCCCTTGGCCATGCGGAACCGGCCCTGGTCGAAACACTCCATGCCTTCTTCCCGCGAGGCTTCCATCGCCGGCTTGATCTCGTGCACCTGGCCGCGGCGCAGCAGGTCGCGGATCATCGGTGTGTGGATCAACACCTCGGTGGCCGGCAGGCGGCGCCCATCCTGGCCCTGGACCTGGCGCGGGGAACTCACCGCGCGCAGGTTCAGCGAGA
>NZ_JBNBBE010001440.1:0-234 GCF_050031795.1 Stenotrophomonas sp. SrG | reverse complement strand
ACTGAATATCGCCCGTGAGCTGTGCAAGGGCAACCAGGCCAGCCTGGAGTATGTCTCGGTGCCCGCCGGCGGCGCCAGCTTCCGGTTGGTACTTCCGGGGCCGCACACCATGCGGCCGCAATGACGCGCTACTCTGCAGGCGTGAATAGTTTGTCGTTTTCAACCGCACTCGGCTATCGTGCCCCCCTATGAACGAAAACCGCAGCGCCCACGTCGTCGGCGCCGACCGCGACA
>NZ_JBNBBE010001439.1:0-234 GCF_050031795.1 Stenotrophomonas sp. SrG | reverse complement strand
GATCGGCCAGGCCGACTGACCCACCCCCGTGCTTTTCAGGAGATTCCCATGAAACTTATTCCGTTTGTTGGCTTCAATGGCCAGACCCACGAAGCCATGGCGTTCTATGCCCAGGTGCTGGGCGGCAATGTCACCTCGGAAATGAAGTACAGCGACATGCCGCCCAGCGACAACATGGACGGCTGTGGCTACAACCCCGGCCCGTCCGATACGAACCTGATCGCGCACAGCCAG
>NZ_JBNBBE010001438.1:0-234 GCF_050031795.1 Stenotrophomonas sp. SrG | reverse complement strand
TCGTTGACCTTCGACAGCACGCCCGGCACGTTCTGGTGGATGTGCAGCAGGCGCAGGCTGTCTTCAAGCACGGGCAGGGTCACTTCGGGGAAGTTGACCGCCGACAGGGTGCAGCCGTTGTCGCTGTAACGCACCAGCTTGGCCGCCACTTCCACGCCGATGTTGTCCTGCGCTTCCGGGGTGCTGCCGCCCACGTGCGGGGTGAGGATGACGTTGTCGTGCGCGGTCAGTGGC
>NZ_JBNBBE010001437.1:0-234 GCF_050031795.1 Stenotrophomonas sp. SrG | reverse complement strand
ACACCTGGCCGATCGTTTCCTCGTCCCATTCGTGCAGCACCCCGTCTTCATCCATCTCGCTCTGCGGCACGATGAAGCCTTCGGGGGACACCAGCACCTGCGACCAGCCGCGCAATCCCACCCCGCCCAGTGCCAGCAGCGGCAGGCAGCACAGCGCGGCACTCAGCACCGCGTCGTCGTCACCCAGCTGCAGCCCGCCAATGGGGGTCCTGGTCTTGTCGTGCAGGACCGCGG
>NZ_JBNBBE010001436.1:0-234 GCF_050031795.1 Stenotrophomonas sp. SrG | reverse complement strand
CCCCTCGGGGCCATCTACGCAGCTGGCTTCCGACACCCAGCGACCGCCGAACGTGAAGTGCGCCTCGCCCCTGGCATTGCGCTGCAGCGGTGTGCGCGCCAGCAGCCAGGCGGTGGCGGCCTCGACACGATCGGCCGGCACGTTGAAGGCCAGATGCACGCCGCCGAACGGGTCGCTGCCTGCCGGGCGCAGTTGCACGCCGGTCCAGCCGATCCGCACCACGTCGTCCTGCAC
>NZ_JBNBBE010001435.1:0-234 GCF_050031795.1 Stenotrophomonas sp. SrG | reverse complement strand
GTCCGACACCAGCCCGGACAACTCGTTGGAGGCGTAGCCGCCCGCGCCGGTCAAGGCGAGGATGGGGACGTACAGCGCCCGCGCCACGCCGAGGTTGGCGTTCGCGGCACGCAGCTGGTGTTCGGCCAGGCGCACGGCGGGGCGCGCTACCAGCAGCGCCGAAGGCAACCCGGGGTCGAGCCGGGTGAGCTGCGCGTCGGGCTCCAACGGCAGCCCGGGCGGCAGTGCCGGCGG
>NZ_JBNBBE010001434.1:0-234 GCF_050031795.1 Stenotrophomonas sp. SrG | reverse complement strand
GGTCGGTGCCGACCAGTTCCTTGACGTCGTCGGCATGCGGGTCGAACGGATGGCCACTGGGGTAGAACCCCAGCGTTTCGCGTTCACCGTCCAGCAGCTGGCCCAGCCCCCATGCCTTGGCTTCAGGCAGGTCCAGCTGCAGCGCGGTGCTGACCGGGTCGGGCGCGCCAAACAGCGAGTGCTGGCCGGAGGCCTTCTCGCGCGACATCTGGTCGGTAGCCTGGAGCACTGCAG
>NZ_JBNBBE010001433.1:0-234 GCF_050031795.1 Stenotrophomonas sp. SrG | reverse complement strand
CGCGAGCTGCTGCTGCGCTACGAGCTGCCGGTTGCCATTCCGGCCGGCCTGGCGCCCGAGGCTCTGCTGGCGCGCATGCGGCTGGACAAGAAGAACGTGGCCGGGCGCCTGCGCCTGGTGCTGTGGCGGGGCAGCGGCCGCGCCGAGGTAGTGGCCGACGTAGACGAGGCCGACGTGCTGCGCGTGCTGGCCACCGGCGGAGCCGCGACCGTCTGTCGCGCCCGCCCCGCGGGC
>NZ_JBNBBE010001432.1:0-234 GCF_050031795.1 Stenotrophomonas sp. SrG | reverse complement strand
CCAGGCGATCGGTCCGTTCCAGCTGATGCAGGCCAAGCTGGCCGACATGTACGTGGGCCACAACGCCTGCCGCGCGTATGTGTATGCGGTGGCGCGCGCCTGCGACCGGGGCCGCACCACCCGCCAGGATGCGGCCGGTGCGATCCTGTATTCGGCCGAGAAGGCCACCTGGCTGCCCGGCCAGGCGATCCAGATCCTGGGCGGCAACGGCTACATCAACGAATACCCGACCGG
>NZ_JBNBBE010001431.1:0-234 GCF_050031795.1 Stenotrophomonas sp. SrG | reverse complement strand
GAACTGTACGGACCCAATGCAGGCATCAGGCCCCAGCCGTGCAGGTTCCCCAACAGCACCGCAGTCCACACAGCAAGCATGCCGGCACGCCGCTGGCGAAGCCCGGCGGCCAGCAGCAGCACCACAATGCCGAAGCCAAGCAGCCACGCCCCGAGTACCGGCAGCAGGGTTTCTGGCAGGCCGCGCTTGGCCCGCTGCGCATGCGCCCAGGCACCGTCGCCCAGCCACTGCGCG
>NZ_JBNBBE010001430.1:0-234 GCF_050031795.1 Stenotrophomonas sp. SrG | reverse complement strand
TCCGAGATCCGCGACAAGCGCGCGCAGCAGGAAAGCGAGATCAAGCGCGCCGAACAGAAACATCGCGAGGTCACTGCGGCGCGGGCGGCCGCAGGGCAATCCACCGCCGGTGCCCGCGGCGCCGCCCAGCCGGCCGCCGGTGGCGGCGGCACCAGCGACGGCCTGCGGGCCAAAAACGCGGCCGCGATCCCGCCGAAGGTGCTGGCGGCGGGGACCCGCCCGGACAACGTGGCG
>NZ_JBNBBE010001429.1:0-234 GCF_050031795.1 Stenotrophomonas sp. SrG | reverse complement strand
CATCCGCACAGCGCGATCCATGACGGGGCCGGGCGGCGGGTAGCCCCCGGAGGGCCTGTCAAAAACATGGAGGTTTTTGCCAAGCCTCCAGGGATGGATTCACGGCGTGTCCCGGAGGGGGCTGCCCGTCGCCCGGCCCCAGCCCGTCGCATCTGAAACGCTGCTGTTGCTGTTGCTGGTGCGGTCGCCGCCAATCACGCCGCGACAATATTCCCAGGCCCGGTCGACGGCGGG
>NZ_JBNBBE010001428.1:0-234 GCF_050031795.1 Stenotrophomonas sp. SrG | reverse complement strand
AGAAGGGACAGTACTTAGTATAATACAACCACGACGAGCAATGGCAGCGAGACGCCACGCCGCTGCAGCTCTCCTCGCGCGCCGATATCGCCCGCTACTTCAACGATGATGCCGACCAGATCGACAAGGCGCTGGTGCGCCCCACGGGCGGCTTCGGCATCTTTCACATCAATCCCGGCGCCACCCTCAAGGGCAAGGACAAGGACAGCGACTACATGGCGCTGGTGCTGATCG
>NZ_JBNBBE010001427.1:0-234 GCF_050031795.1 Stenotrophomonas sp. SrG | reverse complement strand
GGGTCTGACCCCCGGCACCGCGCCCGGGCCGCAGGTGGTGGACCTGCCCTACGCGGGGCCCCGGCTCCCCGGCGGCAGCGGCGCGGTCACCGTGACCATCTACGGTCGCATCCCAGCCAGCCAGACGCTGGCGGCCGGCAGTTCCAGCACCGCGTTCAGCGGTGCCGACGTCCGCCTGGAATATGCCGACAACGAGGTCCGGCGGGGCACGGCCACCGCGCCGGCGGCGTGCAC
>NZ_JBNBBE010001426.1:0-234 GCF_050031795.1 Stenotrophomonas sp. SrG | reverse complement strand
TCACTGAGCGAGATGTTCATCGTGGACATGGGGGCCTCCTATGGCAATTCTTGCCATAGATGGTGCGCCTACAGCCACACGGCTGCAAGCGCACCCCCATTCCTCCTTCAGCTTCGGTCGGACCGACAGGATTTCCCGCCACCTGCGAGGATTCCAGGAAGTCCTGCGCAAAACGCTGCAATACCCCGCCCGCTTCGTAGCTCGAGACGTCTGCTGCGGTGTCCAGGCGGCAGG
>NZ_JBNBBE010001425.1:0-234 GCF_050031795.1 Stenotrophomonas sp. SrG | reverse complement strand
CAATGGAATGGACGCCAGATCGACAGCACCGATGGTCTGTTCCTGCGATACGCCCGGGCGATCGACGGGTTGGGGTTCGCGCTGGACTATCGCCGCGAACTGCAGAAGCTGGGCGAGCAGTGCTACCTGCCACTGCGCGCCCGTGCCGGACTACACGTGGGCGAAGTGTTGATCTGGGACAACACGCCTGAAGCTGTCCTGGCAGGTGCCAAAGCAGTGGAAGTGGAAGGTTTG
>NZ_JBNBBE010001424.1:0-234 GCF_050031795.1 Stenotrophomonas sp. SrG | reverse complement strand
ACGTGGTGCTGGTGATCGGTGCCAACGACGTGGTCAACCCGGTGGCGCGCACCAACCCGGCCAGCCCGATCTACGGCATGCCGATCCTGGACGTGGTCAACGCCCGCACCGTGGTGGTGATCAAGCGCGGCAAGGGCACCGGCTTCGCGGGCATCGAAAACGCGCTGTTGTACGCCGACAACGCCCGCATGCTCTACGGCGATGGCGCCGGTGCGGCCAGCGCGCTGGTCAGCG
>NZ_JBNBBE010001423.1:0-234 GCF_050031795.1 Stenotrophomonas sp. SrG | reverse complement strand
CGCCGTGGAGACAGGCAGCTTTTCCGCCGCCGGGCGTGACCTGGGGCTGGGCCAGCCGAATGACAGCCGCCATGTCGCCGCACTGGAGCAGCATCTGCAGACACGGTTACTCAACCGCTCCACACGAAACCTGGTGCTCACCCCGGAAGGCGAGCGCTATTACGCGGAGGTGCGGCGCATTCTGGATGCGGTGGGCGAGTCGGAAATGTCGCTACGCGATGACGTCCAACCTTC
>NZ_JBNBBE010001422.1:0-234 GCF_050031795.1 Stenotrophomonas sp. SrG | reverse complement strand
GGCGCGACGTGCACCGGGACATCGTCGAATCGGCCATGGTGCGCCTGCGTCCGATCCTGATGACCTCCATCGCCACCGTGGTCGGTGCCCTCCCGCTGGTGGTCGCCGGCGGCCCGGGTTCGGCAAGCCGCGGAACGATCGGCATCGTAGTGATCGTCGGTGTCACCGTCTCTACCTTCCTGTCGTTGTGCGTGGTCCCGGCGTTCTATTCGCTGCTGGCCCCGTACCCGCGCT
>NZ_JBNBBE010001421.1:0-234 GCF_050031795.1 Stenotrophomonas sp. SrG | reverse complement strand
TTCACGAAGCGGGCGAGGGCTGCGACCTGGATTACGTTCCCTACCCCGCTCGCGTGGCTAAGGTGGATGTGGTGATGTCCAACGGCTTCGGATTTGGCGGCACCAACGGCACGCTGGTGTTCAAGCGCGTCTGAGCGCGCCACCCAACGTCACCGCACCGGGCCGCCAGCTTGGCGGCCTTGGTGTATCTGGCCCCCGCACTTACTTTGGTTGCCCTGCCATGTTCCAGACCCG
>NZ_JBNBBE010001420.1:0-234 GCF_050031795.1 Stenotrophomonas sp. SrG | reverse complement strand
CCTTTCATGGGGGCGCCGCTGGCCTATGCCTTCACCGCACCGGCGGTGCCGGCGATGCGGGTGTTCCTGATGCTGGGCCTGGGCCTGGCGCTGCCGTTCCTGCTGATCGGCTTCGTGCCTTCGCTGGCCACGCGCCTGCCGCGCCCGGGCGCGTGGATGGAAACCCTGAAGCAGGTGCGGGCCTTCCCGATGTACGCCACCGCGCTGTGGCTGCTGTGGGTGCTGGGCAAGCAG
>NZ_JBNBBE010001419.1:0-235 GCF_050031795.1 Stenotrophomonas sp. SrG | reverse complement strand
CCCCCGAGCGCCGCCCCCCCGCGCCCGCCGCGCCCCCGCCGCCCCCGCGCGCCCCCCCCCCCCCGCCCCACGCCCCCCCCCCCCCACCCCCCCCCCCCCCCGGCGCCCCCCCGCCGCCCCGCCGCCCGGGCGCCGCGCGCCCCCCCCTCGGCGCGCAGTGCCCGCGCCCGGGTCGCCCCTGCGGCCACGGCCCCCCCCAGCCCGGAATTGCGGGTCACCCGGAACTGATACGCCA
>NZ_JBNBBE010001418.1:0-235 GCF_050031795.1 Stenotrophomonas sp. SrG | reverse complement strand
CCCCCCCCCCCCCCCCCACCCTCGCCCCCACCGCCCAACCGCACCAGGGCGCGTGCCACGTCGACGCCGACCGCGACGCCGCCTACGACACCACCCCACACCTCAACCAGCACCGCCACCAGCGCACCGGGTGCCTCTGGGGCGGCCCCACCCACCGCTCCAGCGAGCCGGGCCCGACCTCCACCCGCAGCACGCACGGCGAACCCCAACGCGGCGCGACCAACCACCCGAGATG
>NZ_JBNBBE010001417.1:0-235 GCF_050031795.1 Stenotrophomonas sp. SrG | reverse complement strand
CCTGGGCGAAGGCATTGACCGTCAGCGCCAGGGCCGCGACGGCGAACGCGATAGAACGCAACTTCATCCAACGGTTCTCCAGTGGTGGTAACTCAGGAGGCTTTGGGCCGCCCTGAGGCGACGGGTTAGGATTGCCGCCGCAACGTTGAACCGGCACTCACGACGAAGGCGATGTCCTGCGTTCGTTTCCAGAGTTCAACATCACTTGTTTTTAAGGTGTTTCCGGGTGGTTCTG
>NZ_JBNBBE010001416.1:0-235 GCF_050031795.1 Stenotrophomonas sp. SrG | reverse complement strand
GCCTGTGCGTGCGCGGGGGCACCAGCAACCTGGTCAGCCAGAGCGGCATCGTGCTGCTGGTCGGCCTTGCCGCGGAGACCGGGAGCCTGATCGGCGAGTTCGGCACCCAGCTGCGCGACGGAGGGCGCGACGTGCACCGGGCCATCGGCGTAGCGGCCTGGGTGCGCCTGCGGCCGGGGGTGATGACCTCCAGGGGCACCGGGGGCGGTGCGCTCGCGCGGGTGGGGGGCGGCGG
>NZ_JBNBBE010001415.1:0-235 GCF_050031795.1 Stenotrophomonas sp. SrG | reverse complement strand
GGCGTGAGAGCCGCGGGTTCTGGATGGGAGTCGGGCGCTCGCGGGGCGGCGAGGGTGTGATCGGCGGGAAGCGCTTCGGGGGCGGGAGGGGCGGCGGGGGCAGGAGGGGCGCGGGGGGCGGGGGCGGGGGGGGGGCGTCGGCGGGGGGGGCGGCGGGGCTGCGCGGGGGGCGGGCGCGGGGGTTGCGGGGGGGGGGCGCGCCGCGGGGGGGCGGGGGGGTGGGGCGGGTGGGGGG
>NZ_JBNBBE010001414.1:0-235 GCF_050031795.1 Stenotrophomonas sp. SrG | reverse complement strand
GACCCGAGCCCCACCAGCCCCGCCCCGCCGCACGCTGTCGGCCCCAGCCAGGTCCTGGCCTCGATGCGCGCGGGCCTGTTCCTGGGCCCCTTGAACATGAAGGGTAGCACCCAGGCGCTGAAACCGGGCACCGCCCACGTGAGCACGTTCGTGGGCCCGCGGTCGATCTCCCAGACCCTGGGCGGGCGGGGCGGGGCGGCGGGGGGGGGCGCGTGCCAGGTGCGGCGGGGGCAGG
>NZ_JBNBBE010001413.1:0-235 GCF_050031795.1 Stenotrophomonas sp. SrG | reverse complement strand
AGACCAGCTTGTTCTGGTGGGTGGCGAAGAACGTCTTGGCTGTTGCTGCGGTGCCGTCGTAATCGCTGCTGCGGGCGTTGGACAGGTCACGCGGCGTCTGGTAGAACCGCTTCTCCGTACTTCGGATGTCGCGGATGGGGAGCAGCCGTGCTTTGAAGTCGTCCGCGCGATCGGCGGCCTGGAGGCGTTCGTCGTTGAGCAGGAAGCCGTTTAACGAGTACAGCGGCAGGCGCTC
>NZ_JBNBBE010001412.1:0-235 GCF_050031795.1 Stenotrophomonas sp. SrG | reverse complement strand
TTCCCAGACACATGGGCGTCCACCGACAGGGACAGCTCGGGGCTGATGTGCTGCACCCACGGCATCGAGGAGACGCCCTGGTACAGCGATCCCTCGTCCGGGCAGTCGCACACGGCCAGCGGCCACAGCACCCGGCTGGCCCGGCGCGACCACCACACGACCTTCAGTGCCTGCGGCCGCGCGCCCTCGGCATTGACGCCGGAACTGGTGGCAGTGGCCCTGGGCAGGCCCAGCG
>NZ_JBNBBE010001411.1:0-235 GCF_050031795.1 Stenotrophomonas sp. SrG | reverse complement strand
CGCGGCCACGCCGGCGCTGGCCACCGCATCCCGCTGGCGCAGCCGGGGCCACATCAACGCCAGGAACGCCGCCACTGCGGCACCGTCCAGGCCCCACCGGCGCGGTTCACCCAGCGCGTCGCCGGCGATGGCGCCGACGGCGGTGAACAGGTTCCTGAGCAGGAACACGCCGACGCCGGCGGTCCAGAACCAGCGCCGCTGCTCCAGCGCCACGGTCTGGCTGGACGCGGTGGCG
>NZ_JBNBBE010001410.1:0-235 GCF_050031795.1 Stenotrophomonas sp. SrG | reverse complement strand
CCGAGTCGCGCGGCGCGCAGTCCGCGTTCCGCCAGCCGGACCAGATCGTGGAATTGCTGGCTGTTGGCGGGGGGGACGGGGTCCACGCGTCGGGTGGGCGAATCGCCCTCGGGCTTCGGGCCGACGTCGCGCCATGCCTGCACCACCGCGCCCTCGGCGACGGCATGCTCGGGCGGATGGTCGTCCAGCCTCGGGCCAGGGTCGAGACGGGGCCCCGGTGCGGCAACCGGTGCGG
>NZ_JBNBBE010001409.1:0-235 GCF_050031795.1 Stenotrophomonas sp. SrG | reverse complement strand
CTCCCCCCCCCCCCCGCTCCCCCACGGCCCCCCCCCCCCCCACACACCCCCCACGGCCGGGAGACCCGACCGTTCGATGCGTTTCGACCCCCGCGACGCCTCGGGGGCTGCCGTACGTGCGCGAATTTCGCGCAACCGGACGAGCATCCGCTCATCCGCCAACGCAGACAAGCGCCCACGCCTTCCCCGAACCCGCACCCAGCAGAACGGCCGGGCTTCCCCGGCCGTTCTGTTT
>NZ_JBNBBE010001408.1:0-235 GCF_050031795.1 Stenotrophomonas sp. SrG | reverse complement strand
CCGCACCCCGAAAGCGCCCACCCCGCAGCTATAGCTCCAGACCCCCGAACACGAGCCTCACCGCCGCGTAGCTGATCAACACCTGGTACATGGACAAGGCAACGATCAGCAACACGCTGGCGAGCCACCACCAACGCGCGCCCCGCTCCACGATGAAGATGCCCCATAAGCCCAGGGCCCTCGCCAGCAGCGATGTGAACCACCCTTACGAGAATTTCTCGAACTCCGCCGAATC
>NZ_JBNBBE010001407.1:0-235 GCF_050031795.1 Stenotrophomonas sp. SrG | reverse complement strand
GATCAAGCGGTCGCAGGCGGCGGTGAAGAACGCCCACTCGGCCGAGGTGAAGTATTCGGGGGTGTCGTCCGTGGCGGCCGGGGGAGCCGGGGTGACGCTCCCGGTGCCGGTCCCGGTGGGGGTGCCGGGGGCGCGGCCGGGCAGGGCGGCGGCGTCGGGGAGCAGGGTCAGGCCCTGGACGAAGCGGCGCCGGGTCTGCGTCGGCCGGTGCTGGGCGGCCTCGTCTTTCATTGGG
>NZ_JBNBBE010001406.1:0-235 GCF_050031795.1 Stenotrophomonas sp. SrG | reverse complement strand
GGCCTGGACTGCCTCGGCGGCGCCCGACCGCGAGGACGGCACGCCGGAGGCACCGGGGCAGTTCGCCACCCCGACCGTGCGCCAGGACAGGCGCCTGGCCAGCTCGGCCAGCGCGCTGCGCTTCCGCATCACCAACGAGCTGGGCGTGGGGGCGCGGGCGTACGGCCGGGGCCCCCCCCCGGCCCCCCCCCCCCGCCCCCCGGCCCAGCGGGGGTCGCTGAAACGGCGCCCCCGG
>NZ_JBNBBE010001405.1:0-235 GCF_050031795.1 Stenotrophomonas sp. SrG | reverse complement strand
CACCAGGCCGCGGAGCAGTGCGCCGCCGGAGGCATCGGCTTCAGCGCCGGCGGGATCGAAGCCCACCGCGAGCTCGGCGATCAGGCCCAGCCCCATGCCGCTCGCGCGCGGCTGCGCCTGTGCACGCTGCCAGCCGCGGCTCACCGTGGATTGTGCGAAGATGTACAGGGTCGGCGACAGGGCCAGGCGCGGATGATTTAACGCGAGATGCCGCGCGAGCGCCGGGCCACCGTCG
>NZ_JBNBBE010001404.1:0-235 GCF_050031795.1 Stenotrophomonas sp. SrG | reverse complement strand
TGATGGACAACGGCGATGTGATCGAGGAGTACCGGGTCAGTGGACAGGTGCGCATGGTCAAGGTAACACCCTCGCGTGGTGAGCCGTACTACATGTACGAAGGAAGCCAGCACGGCGGCGTGGACCGGAGCAAGGATGGCACCTCGCCTGTGTCCTGGAAGCTCTACAGCTGGTGAGTTGGCCCTGCCGTACCCGCTGACGACTCCTGAACGACGCAAACCCCGCGACCCCGCCG
>NZ_JBNBBE010001403.1:0-235 GCF_050031795.1 Stenotrophomonas sp. SrG | reverse complement strand
ATCGCCGGCCATCGCCCACACCGGCAGCCTCGCGGTGTCCCCGCTGTGCGTGCCCGTGCGGGTGCGGGCGTTTGGCGTGCGGGCGTACGTGGTTGCGCGCTTCGCCAGCGCGCCGCTGCAGCGGCTGGCCTCGGCCGCGGCCGATCGGGGCGGCGGCCTGCAGCGTGCGCCCGTGCCGGTGACCGGGCCGCGGGTCGTGCGGCGCGCCGCGGTCGGCTTCAACGCCATGCGGAAG
>NZ_JBNBBE010001402.1:0-235 GCF_050031795.1 Stenotrophomonas sp. SrG | reverse complement strand
CCGTCGGTCACAGCAGAGAACGCATGGCCATTATCGCCAACAGGACCGGAACGGATACCCCCGCCGTCGGTCCAAGTACGTGCCAATTCAGACCAATGAAAAACGCGTGCAGATCAGCCCGCGTCGAGGGCCCGGTCCAACCGCCTGTTCAGAGCGGCCAGCGTCTGCTGCAGCGCGACCCCTTGGCGCGCAGGGTCGTCGCGCAGCTCCTGCAGTACATGCGCCAGGTGCAGCG
>NZ_JBNBBE010001401.1:0-235 GCF_050031795.1 Stenotrophomonas sp. SrG | reverse complement strand
ACGCAGCGCGTCCGCCGACGGCGGAGTAGCAGGACAGCATGTTGATCGGATTGAAGCGATCGCCAGGGCCCACCGCCGTGCGCACCTGCCGGCCCAGCGCGTGCCCGCTCCCCGCACCCGTGGAGCCGGTGGCGAAGGGACACCCCGGGGCGCCCAGCTCATCGCCGCGCGCGCCCGCGGCACAGCGCCACGCGCCGCTGCGCCCGGTCCGGCCGGGCTGCACGGCCGGCGCCGG
>NZ_JBNBBE010001400.1:0-235 GCF_050031795.1 Stenotrophomonas sp. SrG | reverse complement strand
TTCCCGAACCCGGGCCGGCTGACCTCGCTGTTGGAAACCGGCGAGATGCAGCGCACCGTGGGCCTGCCCCAACTGCGCCCGGAAAACGACCGCGCCATGATCTGCGGCAGCCCTCAGATGCTGGCCGACCTGCGCAGCGTGATGGACTCCCGTGTCTTCCAGACTTAGACGCGGATCTGTACGCCCGTTCACTACGTCTTCGAGCGTGCGTTCGTCGAAAGGTAAATGACTACTA
>NZ_JBNBBE010001399.1:0-235 GCF_050031795.1 Stenotrophomonas sp. SrG | reverse complement strand
TGCGGTACGCCGCCACGGGAAGCACGCTGAACCCTGCGGCGAAGATCGCGGCGACGCCGAAGGTGGTGACCCGCCAGCTGTAACGGCCGGCCGAGCTGCTGGGCCAGCTCCGCGACCGCACCGACGGCAACGCCCCCGTGCCCCGCCCCGCCGGGCCCGGGCGGGACCCCGACCAGGGCAATTACAAAAGCCCGCGCCCCCCCCCACGCGCCACCCAGCCAACCTATATCTACAA
>NZ_JBNBBE010001398.1:0-235 GCF_050031795.1 Stenotrophomonas sp. SrG | reverse complement strand
TCCCGAGGCCACGCCCGGTGCGGGCTCGCCGTGGAGTTCCATGGCCGACACGCCGTGGTAGCGCTCCAGGCGCGGCGAACCCTAGTCCCAGCGCTTGGAGGCGCAGGCGCTGAACGGCACCATCTCACCGGCGTGGTTCTTCTCCGTCCACCGGGTGAAGTCGTCCGGGGTCATGCGGACCGGCGCCTCGGACTGCACAGACACGCGCTGGACCCGGCCACGGTCGCTGTCGTCA
>NZ_JBNBBE010001397.1:0-235 GCF_050031795.1 Stenotrophomonas sp. SrG | reverse complement strand
AGGTGACGCTGCACCGCGAGTTCGGACACCTGCCGCGGGTGGAATGCCTGCCGTCCGAGCTCAACCAGGTCGACATGAACCTGCTGCGCAATGCCGGCCACGCCATCGCCGAGCGCGGCAGCATCACCGTGCGCACCGGCGTGGCGGGCGACGACGTCTGGGGGGAATTCGCGGTCACCGGGGGCGGCATGTCGCCGGACCTGCGGCAGCGCATCTTCGACCCGTTCTTCACCAC
>NZ_JBNBBE010001396.1:0-235 GCF_050031795.1 Stenotrophomonas sp. SrG | reverse complement strand
ATCCATGCGCGCGCTGGATCGGGGTGCCATGATCGGGGGTTGCCGGCCCCCGGGACCCCCTGCTCGTGAAATCACCGCTCGGTGCTGCGTTGCTGCGCGCCCTGGCCCTGCCTGCCCATGCGGCACTGGCCGCACCCCCTGCGGCGCCGAGGGGCGCGCCGGCCCGCCTGGCGCCCGAAGCGGGGGCCGACGCGGCGGTCCGGGCCCGGGAGGCGCGGGTAGGGGGCGGGGGCCG
>NZ_JBNBBE010001395.1:0-235 GCF_050031795.1 Stenotrophomonas sp. SrG | reverse complement strand
CCTCTCGGCCGCGGTGATGGAAGGCAGCGGCCAGCACCTGGCGGCCGGCCACCAGCGACTGGTGTTCAAGAACCGCCGCGGCTACGCGCCGGTGCTGCTGAGCCACGACTGCGGCTGGACCGCGCCCTGTAAACGCTGCGATGCCCCGATGACCGCCCACGCCGGCGGCCCCCGGCTGCAAGGCCACCCCGGCGGGGCGCGCCCGCCGGCGCCACTGGCCTGCCCCGACTGCGCA
>NZ_JBNBBE010001394.1:0-235 GCF_050031795.1 Stenotrophomonas sp. SrG | reverse complement strand
TTGACCTCGTTCTCGCCGTACGCTTCGGGCAGAGCACGCGCCAGCTTTTCGCCGGCCATGGTGTAGGGCGGCAGGTTCATCGCGCTGTAGGCCATGGCGGCCAGGCCGCCGCCACCGATCAACGCTATCAGTGCATCGCGGCGCATGCGCCATGGCGAGTTCTCCGGCGGCTACTGCGCCTGCAGGGATTTCATGCGCCGCAGCATCAGCCGCCGCGTCACCCTGTCCACCCGCA
>NZ_JBNBBE010001393.1:0-235 GCF_050031795.1 Stenotrophomonas sp. SrG | reverse complement strand
CTCCATGCATGATGACCACCAACAGCATCGGGCTGCCCGCCGCCAACGCGCACGGCGCACCGAGCTGTGGGTCGGTGCGGTAGCTATCCTGGTCTATGTCGGCTACATCCTGACCGGGGTGCTGGGCCGATGAGCGAGACCCGCCGCGGACCGCATGCCGGGCTGACGCGCAGGAGCGCGGTGGCGGCGGGGGAGGTCGTGCACACCGTGTCGCTGGTGGCGCTGGTGCGCTCCG
>NZ_JBNBBE010001392.1:0-235 GCF_050031795.1 Stenotrophomonas sp. SrG | reverse complement strand
CCGTTGTGCACCAGCGCCACGCCGTGGCTGATGTGCGGGTGGGCGTTGGCTTCCGTCACGCCGCCGAGGGTGGCCCAGCGGGTGTGGCAGATGCCGAGCGTGGCGTCGAAGCCTTCGGCAATGGCGGCCGTGTCCATCTCGGCCACGCGCCCGGTACGGCGCACGCGGCGCACGTCGGCCTGGGCCTGGGTCTGGTCCAGTACCCCGCTGCCGGACGAGGCGTAGCCCCGGTATT
>NZ_JBNBBE010001391.1:0-235 GCF_050031795.1 Stenotrophomonas sp. SrG | reverse complement strand
GACGCGCTCGCCCCGGGCCCGCCCGCCCGGCAGGGCGACCGCGGCTGCCCGCCGCGCGCTGCGGCCTGCGCGGGGGGCCTCGCGGATGTCTTCCTCGGTGAGGCGACCGCGGCCACGCAGCCGCTCGAGGGTGCCGGAGCGGCGCTGGGTCAGGGACGCGAACATGGAGGCAACCTGTTCAGACCGAAAGCCCCAGCGACGCACAGTATAGCGGGTCCGCTGCACTCCCCCGACG
>NZ_JBNBBE010001390.1:0-235 GCF_050031795.1 Stenotrophomonas sp. SrG | reverse complement strand
TCGGCGTCAGCAGGGCGCTGTGTGAACGACGCATGGGGGACTCCTTGGATCTGCAAACTAGCGGTGGGGGCGTCCACACACCATGAACGGCGGTGAACGCGGGTTTCATCCGCCGCGTCGGCGCCCGGCGCCGAGCTTGCGGGTCAGGGTATTCCGGCCCATGCCCAGCCGCGCGGCGGCGACGGCACGGCGGCCTTGGTTAATCTGCAGCGCCGCCTCCAGCAGCGCCTGGTCC
>NZ_JBNBBE010001389.1:0-235 GCF_050031795.1 Stenotrophomonas sp. SrG | reverse complement strand
GGGGGTATTCGCTGGTGACCGGTTCGCGGCGGATGTGCGCACGCAGGGTGCGCGCGCCCGGGGCCATCAGTGCCAGGAGCGGGTACTTCGTGTTGAGCGGCACCAGGGTCTCGCGCAGCGCATCGGTCGGCGCATGCAGCGACACCGCCAGCGCCCCATCGCTTTCGGCCGACAGGCGGTCGATCTGCGGCCCCAGGCCGGAGGTCGACAGGGTCACGCGCGTGTTGGCCAGGCC
>NZ_JBNBBE010001388.1:0-235 GCF_050031795.1 Stenotrophomonas sp. SrG | reverse complement strand
GCCCGCACCCCTCCCCTCGAGCGTTACCGCAATCTCGGCATCATGGCCCACATCGATGCCGGCCAGACCACCACGACCGCGCGCACCCTGTTCTACACCGGCAAGAGCCACAAGATCGGTGAAGTGCACGACCGCGCCGCCACCATGGACTGGATGGAGCAGGTGCGCGAGCGTGGGTTCGGGATCCCGGCCGCGGCGACCACGGCGGGGGGGCCGGGCCGGGCGCGGGCCCGGG
>NZ_JBNBBE010001387.1:0-235 GCF_050031795.1 Stenotrophomonas sp. SrG | reverse complement strand
TGGTGCTGTAGGTCGTCCCCGGCGTACCGGCAGTGACGTCGACGCAGCCGTCGGGCTGCATGGTCAGCGCCGGGGTGTTGGTCGGCGCCAGCACCACCGTGGTCGGGTCCACCGGCGTGCCGTTCAACGTGTCGTTGGTCAGCACGTTGGACACTCCGGTGGCGCCGCCCGCCGGCACGCCGGCCACCCTGTCGTCCAACGCGTCCAGCACACCAGCCCTGGGGAGCGGGAGCGA
>NZ_JBNBBE010001386.1:0-235 GCF_050031795.1 Stenotrophomonas sp. SrG | reverse complement strand
TCATCGGCGTGTGCCAGCTGCCGCAGTCGCCCTGCGTCCCCATCGCCAACTCGATCGCCGAGCTGGAGCGGTGCGTCAACGAGCTCGGCTTTGACGGCTGCAACCTCAATCCGGACCCTTCCGGGGGCCACTGGAACGGGGAGCCACTGCCCTACCGGGCCTGGTACCCGTTCTTCGAGACGATGTTGGAGCTGGACGTGCCGGCCATGGTGCATGTGTCGTGCAGCTGCAATGC
>NZ_JBNBBE010001385.1:0-235 GCF_050031795.1 Stenotrophomonas sp. SrG | reverse complement strand
CGATCAGCCATGGCGGACATTGCTTCTGCCACGGCCGAAGAGCTGGCGTGGGGAGTTCCCAATAGAGGTCTTCCAGCATCTTCTGGCGCGCGGGACTGCTTGATCCCGACGCAGCGGGAGCAGTAAGGGTCGGGTCCGCGCCGTGCTCCAGCAGCCAGTAGGCCGCGTCGAAACCACCGCGGGCGGTATACCAGCGCAACCCCGTGTCTGCGTTGCCCAGGGTGTTGTGGTTGCC
>NZ_JBNBBE010001384.1:0-235 GCF_050031795.1 Stenotrophomonas sp. SrG | reverse complement strand
ATGGAGGGATTCCCATGATGTCTTGTTTTCGTCGTCCGGCCCAGCTGGCCCTGATCGCGCTGGCGCTGCCGCTCGGCACCGCCCTGGCCAAGGCGCCCGAGCCGCTGCGGGTGATGTCATTCAATGACCGCACCCCGGTGGACACCGAGCCGAACAAACGCTCGGAGGACCGTCGCGTGGCGATGCTGGCGCTGCGGCGCGAGCAGCACCCGGTGGGGTTCGGTACCCAGGAGCG
>NZ_JBNBBE010001383.1:0-235 GCF_050031795.1 Stenotrophomonas sp. SrG | reverse complement strand
CCAGCACCAGGATCAGCGAACTGACCAGCATGCCGATCACGCCAAGGACCGCCAGCTGCAGCGGTGCGCGGAGATACAGGGTGAACGCGTCCATCAGCCATTGGGCGCCCGCCGAGGCGGGCAGCTTGCGAATTTCGCTCATACCATTCAGGAACAGGGGGAAGGGCGCGTAAGCCCCGAATACCAACGATTATCCCTTTTTTCCGTGCCCATCAACTGAAGGAAAGGTCGCTTA
>NZ_JBNBBE010001382.1:0-235 GCF_050031795.1 Stenotrophomonas sp. SrG | reverse complement strand
CCACCACGTTGGGCGCATAGCCGCCGGTGACGCTCAGCCCGACCCCACCCGCCGCGCGCCCGGCGACGTACGCGGCCAGCCGCGGGAAGTCGCGCGCGCGGTCTTCCAGCCCGGAGTGCATGGACCCCATCAGGATGCGGTTGCGCAGGGTGGTGAAGCCCAGGTCGATCGGGGCGAACAGGTGGGGGTAGGCGGGAGTTTCGGCGGCTGGCGACATGAAGATACGCTTGCGTCA
>NZ_JBNBBE010001381.1:0-235 GCF_050031795.1 Stenotrophomonas sp. SrG | reverse complement strand
TGTCGGCAATGTCCTGGTCGCTCAGGTCGGTCGCCTGACCGGTCATCAGCGGATGCTGGCGGTCCCAGGCGCGGTAGGCCTGCAGGGCGTGGGCCAGGTAATCGCCGTACTGCCCCCCCAGCTTCGGGTAGGTCGGATCGAGCGGCTGGTTGCCGTCGGCGCCGTGGCAGTCGATGCCGCTCTGCGCGGTCGCCTGGCCCTTGACCTTGGCCCGCGCTGCACCGGCGGCGAGGCG
>NZ_JBNBBE010001380.1:0-235 GCF_050031795.1 Stenotrophomonas sp. SrG | reverse complement strand
CCAGCTGGTGCGGTCGCCCGGGATCTCATTGGCGGCCAGCCACTTGCTGTTCACGTAATCGCCGAAGGCGGTGCAGGCGTCCAGGCTCTTGTCCAGGTCGGTCGGGTGGAAGGCGTTGTAGGCCGGCAGCTTGGCTTCGTCGAGCTTGATCTCGGTGGGGGCTGGGGCGGCGGCGGCCGGGGTGGGCGGGGCGTGGCTCTTATACACATCTCCGTGCCCACGAGACTGAGTACCC
>NZ_JBNBBE010001379.1:0-235 GCF_050031795.1 Stenotrophomonas sp. SrG | reverse complement strand
GCGCCAGCAGCAGGATGCCCAACGCGTAACCCAGCTGGGTCAGGGTCGGGACCATGCCCGTGGACAGCGCATCGCTGCCCAGCCCGCTGGCGATGACGCCCAGCAGGGGCTGGCTGTAGTAGATCGAGGCCACCGAAAACCCGGCCCCCGCCGCCATCGCGACGATCAGCCGCGACTGCAACGCAGGCCGGGGGACGGCGACCGCCGGAATATGCACGCTGGACATGAGCCACTA
>NZ_JBNBBE010001378.1:0-235 GCF_050031795.1 Stenotrophomonas sp. SrG | reverse complement strand
CTGGCCGTGGCCAAGGTGCTGAGCGAACGCGGCATTCCCGTGACCTGGCTGGGCAGCATCGGAGGCATGGAAACGCGCCTGGTGCCGCAGCACGACATTCATATCGACCCGCTGGCGATCAGCGGCCTGCGTGGCAAGGGCAAGCTGGCGCTGTTGACCGCGCCTGGCCGCCGGCTGCGCGCCGGGCGCTCGGCCGGCTTCCGGATCCGCGACCGCCAGCCGCGCGCGGTGATCG
>NZ_JBNBBE010001377.1:0-235 GCF_050031795.1 Stenotrophomonas sp. SrG | reverse complement strand
TGGCTGCACCCGGCCACCCAGGCCAACATCAGCCTGCTGCGCGAACGCGGTGCGCAGGGGGTCGGCCCGGAAGACGGCCCGCTGGCCGAGGGCGAATCCGGTCCCGGCCGGGTGACCGAACCACATGCCATCGTGGCCGCGCTGGCCGCCCTGCAGGCTCCGGCCGATGCGCCCGAATCCCCCCCGGAACTGAAAGGCCTGCGCATGGTGATCAGCGCCGGCCCCACCTATGAAG
>NZ_JBNBBE010001376.1:0-235 GCF_050031795.1 Stenotrophomonas sp. SrG | reverse complement strand
GGCGGCGCTCGGGGTATGGCCACGCCACGACCTGGACCACCCCCGTAACGAAGCGGTGGTGACCCGCGCGCTGCAGCCGCCGCTGCCGGCGGCGCTGCTGGCCCAGCGGCTGCATGCCGCGCAGCCGCGCGCCGCGCGCATCCAGAGCACGCTGGTCAGCGGGCTGCAGCGCACCCTGGTAGAGCGCGTGGCGTCGTATTTTTCGCAGCTGCCCGAACGCACCTCGGCGGCCCTG
>NZ_JBNBBE010001375.1:0-235 GCF_050031795.1 Stenotrophomonas sp. SrG | reverse complement strand
GGCCCATCTTCGCCAGGTACTCACCGGCGGCGCTGCTGGCCAGGAACGCGTTGGACGGCGACAGGTGGTCGGTGGTGATGTTGTCGCCCAGCACCGCCAGTGCACGCATCCCGGGCAGCCCGCGCTCGCCGGCCAACGCGCCTTCCCAGTACGGCGGGCGGCGGAGGTCGGTGCTCTGCGGGCGCCAGTCGTACAGCGGGCTGAGCGGCGCACCGTGGTCGACCTTGAAGGTGAA
>NZ_JBNBBE010001374.1:0-235 GCF_050031795.1 Stenotrophomonas sp. SrG | reverse complement strand
ACGGCGTACAACGACAGCACGCCTGGCTCGAGCTCCATTGAGGCGCGAACCACTTCAGCCAGGGCGACTCGCTAGGCGGGCAAATGATCCGCGTTTACGGTGATCTTTGACAGCCTGGTCATCTGTAACTCCTCAGCTCCAGCACGGGAGGAGCATGCAGCCATGCCGCTCAAGGTTCCGATCAGTATCCATTTCAATCAGCCCTCCAACGTGCGCGTGCAACCCGGCGCATAGC
>NZ_JBNBBE010001373.1:0-235 GCF_050031795.1 Stenotrophomonas sp. SrG | reverse complement strand
GCTCGAACCCCGGCCGTCGCACATCGACATGGTGCCGCATCCGCAGGCGCCGCGCCTCATAATCCCTCGGCTTCATACTCCGTCCGTGTCCAGAGCCGCGGCACGGGCCGCGGCGGCGGCGATGCCAGCAGCTGTTCCTCGGCCCATTGGAGCACATCGGGCTTCTTCAACTCGGCGGCGGCCATCTGCCGAATCTCGTTTTCGGAATGGCCTGCACCCTACCATGCGACCCGGT
>NZ_JBNBBE010001372.1:0-235 GCF_050031795.1 Stenotrophomonas sp. SrG | reverse complement strand
GCACCACCCTGCGTGGCCAGAAGGAAATGCAGCCGCGCTGGAAGCGCGTGCTGGAGGCGGTCAACACCTCCATCGGCGAAGGCCTTGGCCAGCTGTACGTGGACGCGGTGTTCCCGGCCGCGTCCAAGGAACAGATGCAGCACCTGGTGGAAAACCTCTCGGTGGCACTGAAGGAGCGCCTGGAGAAGCTGGAGTGGATGGGCGAAGACACCCGCAAGAAGGCGCTGGAGAAGTG
>NZ_JBNBBE010001371.1:0-235 GCF_050031795.1 Stenotrophomonas sp. SrG | reverse complement strand
TGACTGGCAGCCCCGCCATCCGGGCGTGACTGTCACCCTGGTGCGCGATTACGCGGTGGCCCCGGACTGGGTGGCGGCGGTGGCGGGCAGCATCCGGCAATGGTGGGAGCAGCCCGGCCGCGGCGAGCAGCTGGTGTTTTCCTTCCATGGCATTCCGCAGCGCCTCGCCGCGGCCGGCGACCCCTATCCGCAGCTCTGCGACGCCAGTGCGCAGGCAATCGCGCAGGCACTCGGC
>NZ_JBNBBE010001370.1:0-235 GCF_050031795.1 Stenotrophomonas sp. SrG | reverse complement strand
TTCTGGATGTTCTTCGAACAGGCCGGCAGCTCCTTCACCTTCCTGGCCGACAACTTCGTCAACCGCCACCTGGGTGGCTGGACCTTCCCGACGGCGTGGTTCCAGTCGGTCAACTCGGTGGCGCTCATCACCCTGGCCCCGATCGTGGCCTGGACCTGGATCACGCTGGGCCGTGCCAATCCGTCCATTCCGCGCAAGTTCGGCCTGGGCCTGCTGTTCAACGGCGCGGCCTGCG
>NZ_JBNBBE010001369.1:0-235 GCF_050031795.1 Stenotrophomonas sp. SrG | reverse complement strand
CGAGAAGCGCGGCATCCTCACCGAGGCCGCAGCCGACGTGCTGGAACTCCAGGAGCAGTACCAGTCGGGCCTGGTCACCGCCGGCGAGCGCTACCACACGGTGGTCGACATCTGGTCGCGTACCAATGAACGCATCGCCAAGGCGATGATGGACACCATCGGTACCGAGTAGGTCGTCAACGCCAAGGGCGAGACCATCGACCAGAAGTCGATGAATTCGCTGTACATCATGGCC
>NZ_JBNBBE010001368.1:0-235 GCF_050031795.1 Stenotrophomonas sp. SrG | reverse complement strand
CCCAAGGCCGGAGGTTTTCCGGTTCCGCTCGTGCGGCTTGAAGTACTGCCGGTCCGAATCGACGCCGAAGCCGATGTCCAGGTCCATGTAGACCCATGGCAGGCCCAGGAACAGCGACTGGTCGCCCAGGCGCCGGGCAATCTTCTGGAACGCCATGTAGCCGTCGGATCTGTAGCCGATGCCCACTTCCGGCAGCACGTTGCCCGGCGTGTAGAAGTCCAGGTTGAACGAGGAC
>NZ_JBNBBE010001367.1:0-235 GCF_050031795.1 Stenotrophomonas sp. SrG | reverse complement strand
CGATGCCGCTGCACATCGCCTTCCGTCCCAACCGCCACGTCAGCGCCAAGCTGCGCGTGTTCGTCGACTCGGTAGCGGCGCTGATGGCCGAACACGTGCCGGTGATGCCACAGCAGCGGGACAAGTCGGATCGGCCAACGGGACGCATGCATCACCGCAGCGGCGCGATCACCAGCGTCTCGCCCTTGCATACGTTGACGTCGCGGTAGATTGCCGTGCGCCCGTTACGGAACTG
>NZ_JBNBBE010001366.1:0-235 GCF_050031795.1 Stenotrophomonas sp. SrG | reverse complement strand
AGCCAGTACACCTGCAGCCGGCGTACGCCATCGAAACGGCCAATGCAGGTGGCCGCCGGCAGGGCGGCCTCGACCAGCTCGCGCAGCCCACGCACCCGGCCCACGCAGAAGCGCCGTTAGCGTTCCTGGTCGCCGTCGCCTTCGGTCACCGCGTCCAGGTAGTTCCAGGTGCGCAGCCGGTGCGGGAAACCGCAGTTGGCCAGAAAGCCACTCATCCGAGCGTAGGCGTCTGCCG
>NZ_JBNBBE010001365.1:0-235 GCF_050031795.1 Stenotrophomonas sp. SrG | reverse complement strand
GGTCGGCAGTAGCTCGGCTGCCAGCTGGGTGAACCAGCCCTGCGTTGCCGCGCGTAGGTCTTCCACACGGTCGTTGAACTCCGCCGCGGCGCCTGCCGTGTCGGCATCGATCACGATCCCCAGCGCCCGGGCACGCTCCTCCATGGTGCGGAGCCCATCCGCGCCCAAGCACAGGAACTCCCGGAACTCGGCACCGGACTTGCCGAACAGCTGCATGGCCAGCGCGGTCTTCGTC
>NZ_JBNBBE010001364.1:0-235 GCF_050031795.1 Stenotrophomonas sp. SrG | reverse complement strand
CCCTTGTTCGGTGGTGCTGTCGAAGCTGGAAGGGTGAAAAAGGCTCATGGTGAATTCGGGGAAATCCTAGCGTGATCCGTGACGGCCATTGGAGAGCCAAGGGCGACTTGGGCAGTAGATTGCCCTTCTTTGGTCACGCTATCCAAGGTGAACTTCAATGCTTCCATTCCTCAGGGGAATCTTCGTAGCTGCTTCGTGGGTGGCCGTCACCGCGATCCCGGTTTCGGTTCAAGCG
>NZ_JBNBBE010001363.1:0-235 GCF_050031795.1 Stenotrophomonas sp. SrG | reverse complement strand
CCGCGCGTCCGCGTGACCGGCAGTGACGGTGAAAGGATTGGCGTGTTGACGCGTGACGAAGCGCTGTCGATGGCCGAAGACGAAGGTCGGGACCTGGTCGAGATTCAGCCGCAGGCTGATCCGCCGGTGTGCAAGATCATGGACTTCGGCAAGTTCAAGTGCGAAGCGCAGAAGAAGGCCAACGAGGCCAAGAAGAAGACCAAGCAGGTCGAGATCAAGGACGTGAAGTTCCGCC
>NZ_JBNBBE010001362.1:0-235 GCF_050031795.1 Stenotrophomonas sp. SrG | reverse complement strand
CGCTGGCGCGGGGATGAGCATGCCGGTGCCGACCGATAGCGAAAGCGTGCTGCCGCATCGCGCGAGCCTGCGGCTGATCGACCGGGTCATCGAATGGCAGCCGGAATCCATCGTGGTGGAAGTGGACGTGCCCACGCTCGGCCTGTTCTCCACGCCTGACGGGGTGCCCGCCGGGGTGGGCGTGGAGTACAGGGCACAGGCGATTGCGGCCTGGGCCGGCTGCCGCGCGCGCGCG
>NZ_JBNBBE010001361.1:0-235 GCF_050031795.1 Stenotrophomonas sp. SrG | reverse complement strand
TGCCCGCGCAGCCGCGCGCGCAGCTGCTGTGGCTGCCGGCGCTGGGCGTGTCGGCGCGCAAGTCCCAGGCGTTCGCCGATGCACTGGCGGCATGCGGCATCAGCGTGTTCCTGCACGCGTGGCGCGGCAACGGCAGCAGCAGCCTGCGCCCGGCGCGCACGCAGGATTGGGGCTATCGGGACATCCTCGAGCAGGACCTGCCAGCCAGCCTGGCGGCGGTGCGCCTGCCCGGCAA
>NZ_JBNBBE010001360.1:0-235 GCF_050031795.1 Stenotrophomonas sp. SrG | reverse complement strand
CCACGAAGCCACGCTGGGCGTGGCTCTACATCGGTGCAGCGGTCGAACCCCGCACCATCAAGCGGAACTCAAGCGTCTGCTGCAGCGGTACATCCACGCCTTCGAGGATGGCGAGCAGCAGGTTGACCGCGCGCTCGCCGATCTCCCGCATGGGCTGGCGGACAGTAGTCAATGCAGGCGAGAGGTAGCGGGACGATGCCAGCACGTCGAACCCGCCGATGGACAGCGCATCGGG
>NZ_JBNBBE010001359.1:0-235 GCF_050031795.1 Stenotrophomonas sp. SrG | reverse complement strand
GACCTGCGCCCTGCGCCGGCCGGAGCTCGGCGTGGATCCGGGCCGCTTGAGGGTGATTGATTACTCGCGCCCGTCCACCGAACAGCGCATGTGGGTGTTCGCCCTGGCCCACCAGAAGCTGCTGTTCGAGGAATGGGTCGCGCATGGCCGCAACAGCGGCGGCAACGCCACCGACCGCTTCTCCAACCGCGATGGCAGTTTCTTGTCCGGCCTGGGCGCGGTCGCCGCCCAGGAA
>NZ_JBNBBE010001358.1:0-235 GCF_050031795.1 Stenotrophomonas sp. SrG | reverse complement strand
CTGGAAAAGGGCTCCGAACCCGGCGCGCACATCCTGTCCGGCGCGATCATGGATACCCGCGCGCTGACCTAACTGTTCCCGGACTGGGCCGAACGCGGCGCGCCGCTGAAGCAGAAGGTCACCCGCGACGAATTCCGGTTCCTCAGCCCGGAAGGCGCGCGCAGCACGCCGCACGCGCTGCTGCCGGAATGCTTCCACAACGAAGGCACCTCCATCATCAGCCTGGGCGAGGTCA
>NZ_JBNBBE010001357.1:0-235 GCF_050031795.1 Stenotrophomonas sp. SrG | reverse complement strand
TGCGCCCAACCCCTCAGGTAGGGCGCCACGTGTACCGGAAATGCCCACCCTGCTTGTCCTCATCCAGCGTGTTACCCAGGCCAGCGTCAGCGTGGACCACGCCGTGGTGGGCCAGATCGGCCCCGGCCTGCTGGCCCTGGTGGGCATGGAGCCCGGCGATACAGAGGCCCAGATCCCGCGGATGGCCGAACGCCTGCTTGGTTACCGTGTGTTTGCAGATGAGATAGGGAAAATG
>NZ_JBNBBE010001356.1:0-235 GCF_050031795.1 Stenotrophomonas sp. SrG | reverse complement strand
ATCGGCGTGGTTGCCGGCATGGAAGGCGTGGCGGTAATTCATCGGGGCAGTGTACGGGGCGGCGGCCCCAGCGGCTATGCGGCGCGCATGAACCGCCCCCTGCACAACGTCCTGGTCGTCGAAGACGAAGCCGCCATCGCCGCTACCGTGCTCTACGCGCTGCGCAGCGAGGGCTCCGGGGCCCGGCACTGCCTGCTCGGCGGGCAGGCGCGGCCGCTGCTGCGCCAGGCGCCGG
>NZ_JBNBBE010001355.1:0-235 GCF_050031795.1 Stenotrophomonas sp. SrG | reverse complement strand
ACGCCGGTGCCGCAGGGTGCGCGGCCGTTGCCCGCCGCCCTGCCCAGCCGCATCGATGCCGGGGTGATGCGAGCGCCGCTGGTGGTGAGGGTGTCCAGCAGCGGTACGGTGGTGGTGGTCCCACTGAGCACGGTGATGTTCTCGTCCACCACGTCCACGTCATTGCCCTGGGTCTGCACGGTGACCGTGGCACTGCTGCAGACCGCCGGCGAGGCCTGGTTGCAGAGGCTGTAGG
>NZ_JBNBBE010001354.1:0-235 GCF_050031795.1 Stenotrophomonas sp. SrG | reverse complement strand
CTCCACATGGATCCTTGAAGGATCGCTGCCGTTGTTCGTGGGCGGCGAGCGTCCGAGTCAGTCTCAGCCTGCGGGACTGCAGCGAACGATCATCGCCACCACGGTGAGGTTGATCGCCTATGTGAACGACATGGTCCTTGATCCCATCCCCGACGAAGATCGCGAAAGGCTGATCGACGGCGCCACGGCGGAGGTCATGGAGCGCTGGGCGCAGGGGATCGAAGGAGACAAGGAC
>NZ_JBNBBE010001353.1:0-235 GCF_050031795.1 Stenotrophomonas sp. SrG | reverse complement strand
GGTTTGCTGGGTCCTTGTTCCAGGGTTTGTCGCGCCCCCTCACCTGGGTGGTGGGGGCGCTGTGGCTGCTGGCCGCGCCGGCGTTCGCACAGAGCGCCTCTTTCTTCCCGCAGGACGGCGATTTCGATCCGGCCATTCCCACCCCGCAGCAGTTCCTGGGCGACGAGATCGGCAGCCGCTACACCCGGCACGACCAGCTGGTGGCCTCCTTCACCGAGCTGGCCAGACACTCCGA
>NZ_JBNBBE010001352.1:0-235 GCF_050031795.1 Stenotrophomonas sp. SrG | reverse complement strand
CGGTGCCCCGGCCCTCTAACCCCCGCCCGATCCCGCGCACCTCTGCGCTACCGTCCGTCGCCCTCCCCCCCCCCCCGCCCCGCCCCCCGCGCCGGTCGCTGCCGGCGTTGGTGGTGTCACATCTGCACAACGCACCGGCCCGGGTGCCGCAGATGCACGATCTGGCCGACTGTCCCGCGCGGCCCGGGCGGGGAGCGGGCAGCCAGCCGGCCATGATCGTCACCCGGGGCGACGA
>NZ_JBNBBE010001351.1:0-235 GCF_050031795.1 Stenotrophomonas sp. SrG | reverse complement strand
CGCTGACCGGCGACATGGATTATGTGCTGCACATCGACGTGCGCGACCTGGAGCACTTTTCCAGCTTCCTGCTGGACAAGCTGCTCAATGCAGCGGGCGGGGCCGACGTGAACTCCAGTTTCGTGCTGCGCACGGTGAAGGACTTCAGGGCGTTGCCGTTGTCGCAGCTGGAAAGACGCCACGCGTGATTCCAGAGGTAGAGCCGACTGTTAGTCTGCAGCCCTTTGCGCAGACT
>NZ_JBNBBE010001350.1:0-235 GCF_050031795.1 Stenotrophomonas sp. SrG | reverse complement strand
CTGCTCAATGCAGAAGACGTGCTGCGCCCGTTCCTGCACCTGGGCCTGCCGGACAGCTTCCAGCACCAGGCCAGCCGCGAAGACCTGCTGGCCGAAGCGGGGATTGATGCTGCGGGTATCCGTGCCGCCGTGTTGCAGCGTTGGCCGAATCTCGGCAGTCAGGCGCTGAGCGCCTGACCCCAAATCCCGCGCGGAAGCGGTCCGCCCTTCCCGGCTTTCGAAGTCCGCGCGGCAA
>NZ_JBNBBE010001349.1:0-235 GCF_050031795.1 Stenotrophomonas sp. SrG | reverse complement strand
GTACTGGCGGGAGCGCGGCGCGACGACCACCGGTCGTCGCCTACCGCGCATCCCGATCGGCGAACCGGTAGGCATCGACCGTGGGTCGAGGCGCCGCCGGTAGGTATCGACCGTTGGTCGATACTGCTTGTCAGCGCAAACGCCCCAACAGCTCCAGCGTCACCGGTTCGGTGATGCCATGCGCCTCACCCTGCAGCGCCGGCAACAGCTGGCTGGCCAGCTGCTTGCCCAGCTC
>NZ_JBNBBE010001348.1:0-235 GCF_050031795.1 Stenotrophomonas sp. SrG | reverse complement strand
CGGTGCCACCAGGCCGGGCTCCCCGGCCGCGGTGCCACCAGGCCGGTAGCCCACGACCGGTGGTCGTGGGTGCGCGATCAACCGGGATACTCCACCGCAAGTATCGCACACCCGGTCCGCCCGCTCGGAAGCTCCACCTCGAACTCGTCATCCACGCGCTTCGTCCACACCGCACGCGCCACAGCTCGTCCAGCTCGCTCTTCAACCGCTGGTGGCCCTGTGCGGTGATCAGGGC
>NZ_JBNBBE010001347.1:0-235 GCF_050031795.1 Stenotrophomonas sp. SrG | reverse complement strand
CCTGAGCCGCGACCGCGGAGCCGCGGAGGAGCGCGAGCGGATGGCACGCGACATCCACGACACCCTCGCCCAGACCCTCGCCGGACTGGTGATCCTCGCGGAGCGGGCGGGCATGCAGTCGGCGGACGGGCAGTCGGATGCCGCGGCCACGACGATCGCCACGGTCGAGCAGGTGGCCCGCGAGGCGCTGACCGAGACCCGGGCTATCGTCGCGTCGACGGCGGCGGTTCCGTCG
>NZ_JBNBBE010001346.1:0-235 GCF_050031795.1 Stenotrophomonas sp. SrG | reverse complement strand
CGGCTGTTCCGCGCGATGTGGCTGGCCATCCTGGCCAGCAACGTCGGCACCTGGGTCAATGACGTTGCCGCCGCCTGGGTGAGGGCCGAGCGCACCGGATCGCCGCTGATGGTGGCGCTGGTGCAGTCGGCCACCACGGTGCCGGTGGTGCTGCTGGCCCTGGTCGCCGGTACGCTGGCCGACATCGTCGACCGCCGGCGCTACCTGCTGTTCACCCAGGGCTGGATGCTGCTGG
>NZ_JBNBBE010001345.1:0-235 GCF_050031795.1 Stenotrophomonas sp. SrG | reverse complement strand
CACGCCAGCACCCCCACGTCCCCGCCGCCGCGCGCGCGCAGCAGCGTGGCCAGCTGGGCCCGCGCCTGCAGCAGGCGCGACGGCGGCAGGTCGGGGGCGGTGGTGCGCGAGGACAGGTCCAGCGCCACCACCAGCGGCGCCGGTGCCTGCCACAGCGGCTGCGGCAGTGGTCGCCAACCCGGGCCGGCCAGGGCCACCACGGCCAGTGTCCAGCCCAGCAACAGCAGCGCCAGCC
>NZ_JBNBBE010001344.1:0-235 GCF_050031795.1 Stenotrophomonas sp. SrG | reverse complement strand
GCGGCGGGCTGTCGATCACCACCGGCCGCCTGGACGGACAGGACGGCCGCATCGGCACCGCCTGCGCGGTAACCCTCAGCGCCGGTGCGGTGGACCATCGCGGCGCCGCGCTGGCCGCCGCCCAGCTCGACCTCACCGCGCAGTCGCTGGACAACCGGGGCGGCAGCATCGTCGCCCCCGGCCCCGCCGCCACCACGGTGCAGGTGGCCGACACGCTGGACAACGGAGACGGCGG
>NZ_JBNBBE010001343.1:0-235 GCF_050031795.1 Stenotrophomonas sp. SrG | reverse complement strand
CGCCGACCCTTCGCTGTGCCACTGGGTACTGCCGCTGCCGACGGAGAGGCTGCCGCCGACCCGTGAGACGCCGCCGGAGACGGTCAGCGAGCCGCCACTGGAGCTGACCGAGCCGCTGCCCATCGGCGCGATCGGGGGCACTGGGCGTGGTCCCGGCCCCGGGCCAGGGCCGGGATGGCTGCCACCGGGCCGGCGTCCTGGGATCCAGGCGCTGGTCCACACCGGCACCCAGCGC
>NZ_JBNBBE010001342.1:0-236 GCF_050031795.1 Stenotrophomonas sp. SrG | reverse complement strand
TTAGGAGGCGATCCTCATCACCTCGAAGAACTCGATCAGGGTGGAGTTGGCGCCGGTGAGGGAGGCGCCGTTGCGGCCCGCCCGCGGGAGCTGGATCGGCGCTGCGCCGTGGGGTGCGCGCCGGGCGCACCGGGCTCGGGCGGGCAGCAGGCAGGGGGTGGCCCGCAGCAGGGGGGGGAGCGGCTGCCGGCTGGCGGGCCGGGCGGCCGCCGGCCGGGCCGGGGGGGGGGGGGGGG
>NZ_JBNBBE010001341.1:0-236 GCF_050031795.1 Stenotrophomonas sp. SrG | reverse complement strand
CGGCGGGTGCCCGCCCCACCCGGCGCCGCGCACGCCCGGGGGGCACCACCGGGCAAGCCACCCCGGCCGCCCCCCGCGCCGTGTGGAACAAGACCCGGGGCCAGGTGCGCGTGGCCGGCGGACCCCCCGACGGCCGCTGCGTGGTCGCCCGGGCGCCGGGGGCCCCGCGGCGGGCGCCGCCCGGGGGCCGGGCCGGGGAGGGCCGCGCGCGCGGCACGGGCGGGCTGGGGCCTCGG
>NZ_JBNBBE010001340.1:0-236 GCF_050031795.1 Stenotrophomonas sp. SrG | reverse complement strand
TGCCGGCGTTGACGACCACGTAGTCAACGGTGAAGAACACGTCCGCAACCGAGGCCAGCTACACGGCCGGACACTAATACAAAACTGACGCTGCCGACGAGACCAAGCGTGTCTAGAACTCGCTCGACGCCGAATCATAAAAAAAGAATATTTTCAAGCAGCAGCAGGCATACGATCAGGGTGGCGGACACTGGGTGGGCGGGCTATGCGGCGAGATCGTACGCATGCGGCGCGGG
>NZ_JBNBBE010001339.1:0-236 GCF_050031795.1 Stenotrophomonas sp. SrG | reverse complement strand
CTGGCGCGGGCCCTGCGTGGCCTTGCCAACGACGTCGCCGACCACGGCTATCGCGCCATCCGTGCGGCCTTCCACCCGCTGGGCGCTGGCCAGCTCGCACTGACCGACACCCTGGGCCTGGCCAGCTACGCCTGCCCGATCGGATTTGACGCGATCGCCCTACCCCGCAGCGGCAAGCGCCTGCACCCCGCCCGGGAGGGCAACACAGCCTACCACGCCCACACCCTGGGTCAGAC
>NZ_JBNBBE010001338.1:0-236 GCF_050031795.1 Stenotrophomonas sp. SrG | reverse complement strand
ATCCGCTGTGGTCTCTGCGCTGGGCCCCCGCGCCGTTCCCCGCTCTCGTCCCTCCCTTCACCCACACCCCCCCCCCCCCCCTCCCGCCCCCCCCGCCGCCCCCCCCCCCCCACCCCCCCCCCCAGCCGCCCCCCCCCGCGCCCGCCCCCCACCCGCCCCCCAGCCCCCCCCATGCCGCCGCCCACGAGGAACGCCGTTGCGGGCACGAAGGGCAGCTCAGCACAGCTCACCCGCCC
>NZ_JBNBBE010001337.1:0-236 GCF_050031795.1 Stenotrophomonas sp. SrG | reverse complement strand
CCCACCACCCCCACCGCGCCGCCCCCCCCCGCCACCCCACCACCATCCCGCGCCTGACCGCGCACGGCATCTCCCCCCCCACCATGTACGCGCCCTGGTACACGATGACCCAGCGGGCGCTGTCCGGCTTCCCGCGCGGCCAGGCGACGCCCCACCAGTTGCCGATCGACGACCTCCAGAAGGGATTTGACCTGATCGAACCCGGCAAGGCCGGCACGGTGGTCCAGAGCTGGAAC
>NZ_JBNBBE010001336.1:0-236 GCF_050031795.1 Stenotrophomonas sp. SrG | reverse complement strand
CCCCGCGCCGGCCGCAGCCGCTCACGCAGCGGCCGCACCGGCCGCATCACATGTTCTTGATCGGGGCGGGTCCTCGTCGACCAGCGGGTGATTGCATCCCCGGTGCGCAGGCAGCCGCCGCCCCGGCCGGCGCGATCAAGCGCGCAGCGACCGCTGCAGGGGCGCGGCCAGCCCGGGGCGCGCGTACCCGGCAAGGGCACCGGGCAACAGTAACGCGCCTCGCGCGCTTCCAACAC
>NZ_JBNBBE010001335.1:0-236 GCF_050031795.1 Stenotrophomonas sp. SrG | reverse complement strand
CCCGATGTGACGGGGCCCGAGCGGGGTTGGCGCCGCCGTTGGGTGGCCGCCCCCCCGATCTACGCGCGCCTGCCGGGTAGGGGACGACCGTTGGTCGTCGCGCCCCGATCAACGCGCGGCAGCCGGTAGTGGCGGCCGGTGGTCGTGACCCCCGGGGGTGAATGGGAGCGCGGTACCCCGGAAAGGGCCCGGCCCCGCCGGGCGGCGCCCGCCGCGGGGTCGGCCCCGCCCGCGGG
>NZ_JBNBBE010001334.1:0-236 GCF_050031795.1 Stenotrophomonas sp. SrG | reverse complement strand
TTTCCGCCTGCCACACCATGCCTGCATAGCCAAAGGCGATAACCGCCGCGCCGCGCGACAGCGCGGCAAAGCGCACCGCGTTTTCGCTCCATTCAAGCCCGCTGCCATCCACGTATGGACTGCCACACCGCTGGAACAGCCCGTGGCACACCAGCACCAGCACCCGCACGCCACCCGCACACGGCTCCCCGATCTCGCAGGCGCGAAGTCCGGCCCGTGCCGGCACGCGGCCCACC
>NZ_JBNBBE010001333.1:0-236 GCF_050031795.1 Stenotrophomonas sp. SrG | reverse complement strand
CGCTGACGCTCTCGAATTCGGCGGCTGCGGCCTATACGGCTGCCACCAGCTGCGGGTGGCCGGCAGCCAGTCGTTCAAGGGTGGCGTCATCCAGGCCGGCGGTGAGGCGGGTGACGGGCTGGGCGCGGAGGGGGGCGAGGCGGTCGGTGAAGCTCATGGCATAGCTCCGGAACCGATTGGCGGCATGGCGCTGAGGCAAAACGCGCGACCGGGGGAGCGCGCCTGGGGGAATGCGG
>NZ_JBNBBE010001332.1:0-236 GCF_050031795.1 Stenotrophomonas sp. SrG | reverse complement strand
TGCGTCGGCCGCCCCGCGTTCGCCGGCGTCGGTGGAGAAGCGGACGAACACGGGCGTGGACCGGCCGATGCCGGCAAACACATATGCGCTGCAGTAGAGGGAAATATCCGCCGTGACCGTGAAGCTGCCGAACGCACCAGCCCCCGGCGCCGTCCTGTGTGGATGGCCTCGGTGGGGGGGGTCGCGCGTCGCGGGTATATGAGGCTCGCCAGGTGCGACGTCACCGTCACGGCGGA
>NZ_JBNBBE010001331.1:0-236 GCF_050031795.1 Stenotrophomonas sp. SrG | reverse complement strand
TCTCTTCGGCCACGAACACCACATCCAGGGGGCCGTCGCCATTGAAGTCGGCCTCGCGCCCATGCTCGTTGGCGCCGGCGATGGTACCGCACGCTCCGGGCGTGTGGCTGAGCTTGCCGGTGCCATCGTTGAGGAACAGCCGGTTGGCGCCGTTCTCCACCGCCACCGCGACAACCAGGTCGC
Source organism: Stenotrophomonas sp. SrG (assembly GCF_050031795.1). NCBI lineage: Bacteria > Pseudomonadati > Pseudomonadota > Gammaproteobacteria > Lysobacterales > Lysobacteraceae > Stenotrophomonas > Stenotrophomonas sp. SrG. The sequence goes on along the minus strand of NZ_JBNBBE010001331.1, from coordinate 53 downwards.
CGTCACAGTCGACATCCAGCACCGCCGCATCCAAGGCGTGCAGCTCGGCATCG
>NZ_JBNBBE010001330.1:0-236 GCF_050031795.1 Stenotrophomonas sp. SrG | reverse complement strand
GCGACCTCACCTGCCTGGCCGCCCGCCCGGACACGCAGGGGCGGTACCAGAAGACCACCCTGCAACCGCCCGGCGGCGCGGTACCCACTTTCCCGAGCTGGCGGCCGGCCCGGGCCATCGACCACATCCTGCTCAGCAGCGGCCTGCCGCAACGCAGTGCCGACGCGGTACCGGCGGCGTTGTCCGATCACCAGGCACTGGCCATGGAGAACGACGTGCCGAGCGACGCCCTGCGC
>NZ_JBNBBE010001329.1:0-236 GCF_050031795.1 Stenotrophomonas sp. SrG | reverse complement strand
TTTCCAGGCTTCGCAGCGCGGGCCCGGCAGGCCGGCCTGCAAGGCGCCAACCAGCTCGGCGCGGCGGGCGTCGCTGCCGCAGAATACCGCGGCGAGGGAAACGAGCAGCGCGCTCATCAGACCGCTGCCTCCGGCACCACGCGGTCCTTCCGGACGTGGTCGCCATGGGCGTCCAGCCCCAGCGCCAGTACAGGCCCGCCGCTCTGCACGATCTTGCCAACGGCCAGCACGTGCAC
>NZ_JBNBBE010001328.1:0-236 GCF_050031795.1 Stenotrophomonas sp. SrG | reverse complement strand
CGCGGGTTGGTTTCCACAACGGCCACGAAGCTGCGGTCGATCTTCAGGATGTCCAGCGGCAGGTGCCGCAGGTAGGACATGTTCGAATAACCGGTGCCGAAGTCGTCCAGCGAAATAAGGATGCCCTGTTCGTGCATGCGCGGCAGGGTCTGCCTGGCCGGGCCCGGCTGGCGCCTCAGGCTGCTCTCGGTCAGCTCCACGTGCCGCGCGCCGCGCGCCAGCCCGACCACTTGGCT
>NZ_JBNBBE010001327.1:0-236 GCF_050031795.1 Stenotrophomonas sp. SrG | reverse complement strand
CTCCGTGGCGGTGGTCGTAGGCCAGCCGGCCGTCGCGGACGGCGTGGTTGGCGGCGGTCTGCATCTCGGCATTGATTGTGGTTGTGTCGTGGTAGCCCTTGTTGAGCACGTCGCCGCCGTAGCGGGCGATCATCTCCTGGCGGAGCAGTTCGGCCTCGTAGGGGGCCTCGACCTGCAGCTGGGGCTCATGGGCGCTGGCGTGGATCGGCACGGCCTTGGCGGCGTCGGCCTCGGCA
>NZ_JBNBBE010001326.1:0-236 GCF_050031795.1 Stenotrophomonas sp. SrG | reverse complement strand
CCTCGCATGCTGCCGACTAGAAGCCCGCAGAGGGCAAGTGTGGCGAAGGCAAGTGTGGCGCCGACAAGCCCCCGGCCAAGCCACCGCCTGCCGCCACGCAGACCGCCGAAGGCAAGTGCGGCGAAGGCAAGTGCGGTGCCGGGCACAGACCCGCGCACGCGCGTGAGCCCTGCCCGCCCACTTCCGTTTCCTGCAACGGCGGTGTGACTGGGGCTGCGCCGCGCCCTGCTCGATGA
>NZ_JBNBBE010001325.1:0-236 GCF_050031795.1 Stenotrophomonas sp. SrG | reverse complement strand
CGCTGCCGTACGGGAAGTGCTGCTCGCGCTTGTCCAGGGTCGCGAAGCTGGTCCCGGCGTAGGTGGCCTCGCAGCCGAGCACGCGGTCCAGTTCCAGCGGGTGGCCGACCGAATCGTGGATGGTCAGCCAGGTGTGCGAGGGCTCCAGTACCAGGGCGTACTTCCCCGGCTTGACCGACGGCGCCTTCAGCTTCTCCTGCGCCTGCTTCGCCGCCGCGATGGCGTCTTCCTTCAAG
>NZ_JBNBBE010001324.1:0-236 GCF_050031795.1 Stenotrophomonas sp. SrG | reverse complement strand
ATGAACTGCGCCCGCACCTGCCCGACGGGCCTGAACCCGGGGGTGGCTATCGCCGAGATCAAGATGCTCATGATGGCGCGCCGCGCCTGATCGTAGTGCCACGCCCTGCGTGGCTGCCAAGGCATGACGGCGAAGCCGCGCCCGCTTGACCTAGGGGGCGCCTTTGTTTTCAGCGCGTAGCCACGCTCCCGTGTACTGCCGCGCTCCCGGATGACGTGCTCCAGTCTGTAATCACA
>NZ_JBNBBE010001323.1:0-236 GCF_050031795.1 Stenotrophomonas sp. SrG | reverse complement strand
CACCACCCCGACCGGCCACCGCTAACAGCCACAAACGGTCACCACCAATCTCTCGCACACACTGCCTCCGCCCCCAGCCTGGCCCACGTAACGAAAAACGCCACAGTACCCGCACCGAGAATCCCATAGGTCGCCCATTGCGGGCTGCCTTGGCCAAGCGCTAATGCAAAATAGGCTACTTTGAGGTTGCGGCCAGAACCAAGGTAAACGACGGCGAGCGCAAGGAGCGGCAGTAA
>NZ_JBNBBE010001322.1:0-236 GCF_050031795.1 Stenotrophomonas sp. SrG | reverse complement strand
CTACCTGCGGTCTCTCATCAGCTCTGCCACGCCCTCGTGCTCGCCCGTCCTGCGCGACTGGGTGCTCGTCGCCGCCTCCGGCTCGACGCGGGGCCGTCTGTCCACCGCGCTGGCCCGCCGTCTGCGCGGCAAGCACAAGCCGGGCTACACCCCTCACGTTGATACCGGTGATTTCCTGGTTGTCATCTAGGCAGACAAGATTGCCGTCTCCGGCAACAAGCTGCAGGACAAGCGGT
>NZ_JBNBBE010001321.1:0-236 GCF_050031795.1 Stenotrophomonas sp. SrG | reverse complement strand
GGTTGGAAACGTTGTCTGAGGATCTGATGATCCTATTGAGGCAGGCGGGCCCTTCGCAGAGGAGGATTGCCGCACTGGCGGCGGGTACCTATGCAGTCGAGTATGCGCAGGTGCACGATAGTGCCGTGCTCTCCGTGCTCGGCGACCTGAACTCAGCGCGCGGCGTTGCAGCTTCTGCGATTGCGAAGGTTAAGACACTCTCGGAACACGCCGACAAGCAATAGTTCGACCTCCAG
>NZ_JBNBBE010001320.1:0-236 GCF_050031795.1 Stenotrophomonas sp. SrG | reverse complement strand
CCGAGATCGGCCTGGCCGCCTCGTTCTCCGCCGGGGGCGTGCAGGCGCGCGGGCTTGCGCACCGGGATGCCGGCTGCGACGTGGTGCGGGTCTGCCACCCGGCACTGGTCGACGAGGCGCTGCGCGCGGTCGACGGCCGCCCCCTCCCTACCGCTGCGCTGCTCGGCCTGATCGGCCGCGGCGCGCCTGGCTGGGACGGCCTGCTGGCCGATGCCCGCCCGGGCACCTCCCCCTCC
>NZ_JBNBBE010001319.1:0-236 GCF_050031795.1 Stenotrophomonas sp. SrG | reverse complement strand
TTTCTGGGCACTCCATGTTGGATTTACCACAGCGAGGGTGTCGTAGCCGAACTGGCGTTTGAAGTTGCACGAGGGCGCCAGCGCCACGGAGTTCTACGCCGGAACGCGTTTCTCGCTCACCCGTTTCAGCAGAGTCGAAGAAGCGGTGTGGCGCATCCAACCCGAATGACTGCGGGTGCGGCAACGCCGCGTCACGCGGCGTCGGTTTCCATTTCATTCATGCGGCGCTCGTACCA
>NZ_JBNBBE010001318.1:0-236 GCF_050031795.1 Stenotrophomonas sp. SrG | reverse complement strand
GCGTTCAAGCGCATCCTCGATGGCCGGTACCAGCCCGATCAGCACCGCGCCGGCGTCCGCGCCGCCCAGCGTTTCCATATCCACGCTGTTGGGATCCTCTTCCAGCACCACGGTCTCACCGGCCTGGGCCAGCGCTTCGCGCAGGCGCTCACGCTCCGGGCCGACCCGTGCCAGCAATGCCACCGCCGGCAGCGGGTTCAGGTCCTTCACGGGCACGGGCGATCCCCCGCAGGTCA
>NZ_JBNBBE010001317.1:0-236 GCF_050031795.1 Stenotrophomonas sp. SrG | reverse complement strand
CTTTCCGCGGCTGGCTGCAGCCGCGCGCCAAGGGCCAGCGCATCGACGGCAGTGCCGATGCCCAGCGTGGCGTGCGCGGCGCGTTCGCCCTGGCCGGCCGCTTCCAGTCGCTGGCCGCGCTGCTGGCGGTACTGCGGGCGGGCGTGGCCCCCCCGCTGGCCGCCAACCGCTTCGCGCGGCGCCGGTACGACCAGGTGGCGGTGCTGCGCTGCCTGGGCGCGCGCAAACGCCCCCAC
>NZ_JBNBBE010001316.1:0-236 GCF_050031795.1 Stenotrophomonas sp. SrG | reverse complement strand
CCCCCGCCTTCGATGCCGGCATGGCCCCGCAGCTGCAGGAAGTGGAGACCATCGCCAACAACACGGCCAAGCCGACCTACCACAACACCCTCATCGCCCTGGAAAAGAGCGGTGACACCCACGACCGTGCGACCACCGAGTTCTTCAGCCTGGTCGGCGCCGATACCAACGATGCGCGCAAGAGGCTGCAGGCCGACTACTCGGCAAAGTTCGCCGCGCACAGCGATGCGATCGCG
>NZ_JBNBBE010001315.1:0-236 GCF_050031795.1 Stenotrophomonas sp. SrG | reverse complement strand
AACCGGGACTGGATGGATTGCCCAGACCGGACAGCAGGTCATTGGCGGTGTCATCACGGTCGCCCTGCGTGCTTGCATGCAGCGGCGTCACCGGCAGCGGCGCGGAGACGGGTCGATTAATGGCCGGCAGTGCGATGCGCGCCCTCCACCGACTTCAGATGCGGGTGCAGCGCGCGGTTCTGGTCACGCACGTCGTCGCCGACCCCGGGTCCATACTCCTCGGGCTTGGGGTAGCA
>NZ_JBNBBE010001314.1:0-236 GCF_050031795.1 Stenotrophomonas sp. SrG | reverse complement strand
GCCTGATGCTGCTCGGGTTGGCGCTGGTGTGTTTCACCAGTTCCATGCCGTCCACGCTGCCGGCGCTGTACTACACCCCGGTGCGGTACAGCGCGCTGTCGATCGCGTTCAACGTCTCGGTGTCGCTGTTCGGAGGCACCACGCCGCTGTTCACCGCCTGGCTGGTGGAGCGTACCGGCGACCCGCTGGTGCCGGCGTACTCCCTGAGGGGCGCGGCGGTGATCGGCCTGGTGTCG
>NZ_JBNBBE010001313.1:0-236 GCF_050031795.1 Stenotrophomonas sp. SrG | reverse complement strand
CGTGCTGTGCGTGGCCGGCCTGTGGGGCTTCGACCAGCTGCCGGTCGCCCGCTTCCCCGACATCGCCTTCCCGAGGACCACGGTCACCGTGACCCAGCCGGGCGCCTCGCCCAGCCAGCTGGAGGCGGAGGGCACCCGCAAGGTCGAGGACTCGGTGGCCACGGTCAACCACGTCAAGCGCGTGATCTCCTCGGGCAGCGAAGGCGTCAGCACCACCACCAGCGCAGTCCAGCTCG
>NZ_JBNBBE010001312.1:0-236 GCF_050031795.1 Stenotrophomonas sp. SrG | reverse complement strand
ATTCACCGGCAGCCGCTGTAGATCCCCCCGCCAGCCCTTGCCCCACGGGCCTCGAGCGTGCCCCCGGTCACGACGACATCAAGCTGTAACAAAAACATCATTTCATAGCAGCGTCAGCCGGCCAGACCGGCCCCCTATCCCGCTACGGAGTGACGCATGAAACAGCATACGGCCGGCGTCGCCGCCCTTTCCCTGGCCATCGCGCTGGGCCTGACCGCCTGCAAGCCGCCCGCCGA
>NZ_JBNBBE010001311.1:0-236 GCF_050031795.1 Stenotrophomonas sp. SrG | reverse complement strand
GCGCATGACTTCGTCGGCGGTCTGCACCGATTCCAACACCTGGCCGATTTCGCGGATCGCGGCCTGCAGTGACTGCCCACGCCCCAACGCCAGGCCCAGGCGACGGGTGCGCGAGAGATCGCCGGTGCAGGGCAGCACCAGGTCACCCAAGCCCGCCAGGCCCAGGAGGGTTTCCGGCTTGGCACCAATCGCAGCGGCCCGGCGCAGCATTTCGTTGAGGCCGCGGGTAATCAGGC
>NZ_JBNBBE010001310.1:0-236 GCF_050031795.1 Stenotrophomonas sp. SrG | reverse complement strand
CGGCAACGCCACCTCTGCAGGCCGTGACCGCAATGAAGAGTTCATCCTGCCGCTGTCACTGGTCAACAGCATGACCACCGCCGTGGACCTGAACTATGGCGAGGCCTCCTTCGCGTTCCAGGCCTGGGCCCGCGCGGCACAGTGCCGCAACATCGTCGACGGCCTCGGCATGCGGGTCGACCAAGCCGCCACCAGCTTCCAGCACTGGCACGAAGTGCGCCCGGAACCCGATCCGG
>NZ_JBNBBE010001309.1:0-236 GCF_050031795.1 Stenotrophomonas sp. SrG | reverse complement strand
CATCCAGGTGGCCTGGATGAAATCGCGCACATAGCCCTGCGATAACCGCGCGTACACCCCAGGGCGAACCGGCAGCGCGCAGCCCTCGCCCCAGCTGACCGTGCCCAGCACCGTCCTGGCGCCCTTGCGGCGCACCAGCAGCGGCCCGCCGGAGTCGCCGCTGCAGCGGTCGAAGCCCTCGGCGCCGGCGCAGAGCACCGCGCGGGCCTGCAGGTCCGGGGAGGCCTGCTGGCACG
>NZ_JBNBBE010001308.1:0-236 GCF_050031795.1 Stenotrophomonas sp. SrG | reverse complement strand
TTGATGCCGGGGATGTAGATCTGGCCGTTGGTGTCGTGCGTGGTATGGGTGATGCGCATGCGCGGGATGTAGCCCTGCTGCATGGCCTGGCGCGAGACCGAGAACGCGCCGGTGATGACCGACTGCGAGGCGCTCACCGCGGCCATGGTGGCCAGGATGATCATCGGGTACCGCGCCCCCTCCGGCACCGCCTCGAAGAACGGGTACTTCACCGCCTCGGGGTTGTTGAGCCCCAG
>NZ_JBNBBE010001307.1:0-236 GCF_050031795.1 Stenotrophomonas sp. SrG | reverse complement strand
ATAGCCCGCCAGCCAATGTCAGTGCGGTGGAATTCGTTTTCCCACGTCACCTTCACCACGCCCGCAGACGCATGGGCCTGTGCATCGCCCACGCTGTCGCCCAGCGCGGCCACGCACAACACGCGGCCGCCAGCGCTGAGCACCTGGCCCGGCGCGTCCAGCGTGGTGCCGGCGTGGACCACCTGGGCCGTAGACGCCACCTGGGCCAGCCCGTGGATCACATCACCGGGGATCGG
>NZ_JBNBBE010001306.1:0-236 GCF_050031795.1 Stenotrophomonas sp. SrG | reverse complement strand
CCGACACGGGTGCCAGCGTCGCCACGCCCGCCCACCCGAAGTGCGCCAGCACCACCGCGCCCAGCGCAACACCGGCCGCCATGCCCAGGAATACCCCGGTGAACAGCAGCGCATTGAGCCGGCTGCGCGCTTCCGGCGCCAGCCCTTAGACCAGCGTCTGGTGCGAGACCAACGCGGCATGGAAGCCGAAGTCGATAACCACAGCACTGATGGCCAGCAAAGTCACTATGGCCACA
>NZ_JBNBBE010001305.1:0-236 GCF_050031795.1 Stenotrophomonas sp. SrG | reverse complement strand
GCTGTACGTGCCCGGCCACGCGCCGTTCGACCTGTACCACCGCGACGCGCCCAAGGGCCTGAAGCTGTACGTGCCGCGCGTGTTCGTGATGGACCAGGCCGAGCAGTTCCTGCCGCTGTACCTGCGTATCATCAAGGGCGTGGTCGATTCCAACGACCTGTCGCTCAATGTGTCGCGCGACATCCAGCAGTCCGGCCCGGTCATCGATTCGATGAAGTCGGCGCTGACCCAGCGCA
>NZ_JBNBBE010001304.1:0-236 GCF_050031795.1 Stenotrophomonas sp. SrG | reverse complement strand
CCAGTCCCCAAGGACGTCCCAATCGGAAGAAAACAACCACTCCTGAAAGTCCATGTCCCCTCCCGGTAGTAGCCGATTCTGCCATGAACTGCTTCCACCCCAACGACCGCGCCTACGCCCTCGAACGCGCCTTGGCCGCCGCCACCGCTCTGGGCGAGGACCGCAAGGTTCTAGAAGACCTCCGCGAGATACTGGCCGAAGCGCGGCGGGACACCCGCTGATGAGTGCCCTGGTGC
>NZ_JBNBBE010001303.1:0-236 GCF_050031795.1 Stenotrophomonas sp. SrG | reverse complement strand
CGCGACAACTATCTCGCAGGCGTGGCCGGCGAGGGCTTTGCCTCGGCCCTGGCGGTGATGGCCGGCACCCGCGATGCGCCACTCACCCGCTATGAGCAGGTGGACCACGCGCTGATCAGCCACAACAGCTTCGTGCAGGCGCGCTACCTGTTCCTCGGCGCCGGGCTGGACGAGGAGCGCTACGCGATGCCGGTGCGCAGCAAGATCGCCGACAACCTGGTCGTCGGCGATGGCAG
>NZ_JBNBBE010001302.1:0-236 GCF_050031795.1 Stenotrophomonas sp. SrG | reverse complement strand
TGCCGGCCAAGCGCACCCGCCGCCCGCCCGCCCCCGCCACCAGCGACCAGCTCGACCCGACCCCCGCCAATGACGAAGGCACCAGCACCCATACCGTGGTGCGGTCCGCGCTGACCGGCGTGGTGTTCCAGGACCGCGAGCGCAGCGGCACGGATGGCGGCACGCCGCAGGCCGGCGCACCGACCATCTCCGGCGTGGACGTGCGCCGCACCGGCACCGATGCCTACGGCAACGCG
>NZ_JBNBBE010001301.1:0-236 GCF_050031795.1 Stenotrophomonas sp. SrG | reverse complement strand
CCGGCAATGAAGCTCCCCCGCCGGCGGCCGCACCGTCTTCCGACGAACGCGTCTATGCCTTCCAGTGCGGCGATCTGCCGGTGCAGGCGACCGATCGCGGCCAGGATTCGGCCACGGTGGTCGTCGGCGGGCGTACTTTCGTGATGGCCTCGGACACTGCCGCCTCCGGAGCGAAGTTCAGCGACGGGCAGGGCAACGTATTCTGGACCAAGGGCACCACCGAAGGCACGCTGACA
>NZ_JBNBBE010001300.1:0-236 GCF_050031795.1 Stenotrophomonas sp. SrG | reverse complement strand
GCGCTGGCGTTCCTGGGCGGCATCCTGGTGCTGATCATCGCCATGGGCTTCCAGCTCCTGCGCAAGAGCAGCGACGATCAGGACGGTCCGGCCAAGGTCAACGAACAGGCCCGCGTGTCCACGCCTGACCTGCCGACGGCGCAGCCGGTGCTGCCGCAGGCCCCGGCGGCCTATGCGCAGCCCATTGAAATGCTGCCGCCGCTGCCGCCGCCGGAACAGGACAACCCGTACCGCAA
>NZ_JBNBBE010001299.1:0-236 GCF_050031795.1 Stenotrophomonas sp. SrG | reverse complement strand
GCTGGGCGGGGTGGTGGCGATGCTGCCGGCGTTCCTGCACGAGATCCTGCACCACGGGCCGGAAGGGGTGGGCATCCTGCGCGCGGCACCGGCACTGGGCTCGGGATGCGTGGGCCTGTGGCTGGCGCGCCGGCCGCTGCAGCGGCATGCGGGGCGGGGGCTGCTGGTCGCGGTGGCCGGAGTCGGGGTGTGCGTGATTGGCGTCGGGCGGTCGCACAGTTTCTGGCTGTCGGCGG
>NZ_JBNBBE010001298.1:0-236 GCF_050031795.1 Stenotrophomonas sp. SrG | reverse complement strand
TCGTGGCTGCCCGAACTTCTGCCGGCTTCGGGCGGCGCTGTCGTGCCCGATAGCGCCGCGTTGCCTGCCGGCCCTGCGCCCGCACGCCCCTCGCCAGCAACCCTGCAACAGAGGCTGGTCGAACATCAGGGCAACCGGGAGCAACTGGCCGCACAGCGGGGCGAATCGCGCACGACGCTGTGGCGTTGGCTGCGGCACCCCGTTTGACCAACGCCGCTGACCGCGCGGTGCGCAGC
>NZ_JBNBBE010001297.1:0-236 GCF_050031795.1 Stenotrophomonas sp. SrG | reverse complement strand
TGCCTTGTCGGTTTCCATCGCCTTGGTACTGACGATGATCACCGGGATGGCCTTGGTCATCTCATCGCGGTTCAGCGCGCGGGTCGCCTGGAAGCCGCTCATGCCCGGCAGCACCAAGTCCATCAGCACAAGCTGCGGCTGGTGTTCCTGGACGAGCTTGATCCCGTCCTCGGCGTTGCCGGCCTCGAGCACTGCGTGCCCGGCCTTGGTCAACCATTGGATGAACACCGCCCGGG
>NZ_JBNBBE010001296.1:0-236 GCF_050031795.1 Stenotrophomonas sp. SrG | reverse complement strand
GCGGCGCCTCGACGGTGCAGCAGCGAGAGCCGGCGATGGACGACCAGGCCGCCAAGCTGGTGCTGGCGGGGTTCATCATTACACTCCCCAATCTGTTGGCCGCACGGGCTACTGCCAGCGATCCGATCCAGTACGAGGCCGGTGCCGGGACCCGTGTCACCGAGGGTGTCGCCGGCCAGTCGCCGCCGCGGGCTGACGTCGATGGGCCGGCGGCAGGGCTGTCACAGGGGACGGCG
>NZ_JBNBBE010001295.1:0-236 GCF_050031795.1 Stenotrophomonas sp. SrG | reverse complement strand
TGCTTGATGCGCATCGGGAGCCGGAAGCCCGGCGGCATCGGCGCTGCACCGCCGTTTCCAATGGCAAAACCGGCGCCGAGCTATGGGTGCAGCGGGAGCAGGCGCGGCTTCGGTTGGAGGGACAGCAGCGCCCGGGATGACTCAGCTGCCATCACCACGGATCCGCCGTGCCTTTGCCCGGCGGAACCACACCCACCCAACAACACCTACCAGGGCGGCGGCGATCAGGTACGGGA
>NZ_JBNBBE010001294.1:0-236 GCF_050031795.1 Stenotrophomonas sp. SrG | reverse complement strand
GGCGGCGTATCCAGCTTGCGGGCGGGGGCGGCCAGGTTGGGGTCGGCCCGCTGGGCGACGTCATCGCGGCGCTCGCGCAGCGGCGGCCGGCGCAGCCGCACCACGTCCAGCCGATGCAGAAGGTCGGCGCGGAAGCGGCCCTGCGCCACCAGCGTTTCCCGGTCCTGGTGGGTGGCCGCACTCACGCGCACATCCACCCGGATCAATTCGCGGCCACCCACACGGAAAAACTCGCA
>NZ_JBNBBE010001293.1:0-236 GCF_050031795.1 Stenotrophomonas sp. SrG | reverse complement strand
GGCAGACTGCAGGTGCGGCCGCTGCGCGTGGTCAGTGCCGGCGCGCTCATGCACCAGGGAGCCGGCGAAGTGGCGATGGTGATGCTCGCGGATCAACCGGTTGGGGCCGGTCACCGCGCGCACCACGCCGTCCAGCACGTGCCCGGGCAGGTTGCCCAGCGCGCTCACGCCGCGGCGCAGGAACGCCACGATGCGCTCGCGGCTGTCCAGCTCGGGGTGGCGCTCCGGGTCGTAGC
>NZ_JBNBBE010001292.1:0-236 GCF_050031795.1 Stenotrophomonas sp. SrG | reverse complement strand
TGCCCAGGATGACCGGGAAGCGCACCAGCAGCGGCAGCTTGGCCCCGGCCCCGCGCGCGGCGTCCACCACCTTGGGCAGGGACACCACCGGGCCGTCCTGGCCAGTCGGTCTCACCACCAGGTGTCCTGCCTGATCCACGTCGAAGTAGCCATCCGCCCAATGCGGAATCGAGTCGGTCTTGCGGGCTTGGTCGAGGGACCAATCGGTCATTGCAGTCGGCCTGGTTGGTAAAAAA
>NZ_JBNBBE010001291.1:0-236 GCF_050031795.1 Stenotrophomonas sp. SrG | reverse complement strand
CGCTGGTGGTTCGGCGGACTGGAAACGCAGAAAAGACGCCCTTTGGGGCGGCTTTTCCTTTGCCGAGTAACCGTCGGCACTACGCAGGGTTGGCTGGCGCGCTGATTTGACCAGCTTGGCGATGGCGGCGCCCAGGTCGCCCGGCGAGCGGACGGTGACCACACCGGCCGCTTCCATGGCAGCGAACTTGCCGTCAGCGGTGCCCTTGCCGCCCGATGCGATCGCACCGGCGTGGC
>NZ_JBNBBE010001290.1:0-236 GCF_050031795.1 Stenotrophomonas sp. SrG | reverse complement strand
GCCCCGGCCAACATCGACGCAGACCCGGGCGTGGTGTTCGTGCGCGGCGTGTACGCCGAGTTCAAGCGCCGCGGCTCGACGACGGTGGTGATGGGCGCCTCGTTCCGTTCCACCGCGCAGATCGAAGCACAGGCCGGCTGCGACCGCCTGACCATCTCGCCGGACCTGCTGGAAAAGCTGGACGCCGACCACGGCGACCTGCCGCGCAAGCTGGTGGCGGGCGCCCCCGAAGCGGT
>NZ_JBNBBE010001289.1:0-236 GCF_050031795.1 Stenotrophomonas sp. SrG | reverse complement strand
GCACTACACAGGGGCGAAACGTGTCCTTCACTGAAAGGAACAGGGCAAATGACTAAAAATGTGACCTCAATCACGCTCATATAAACGAAACTTTAACGAAATTTGGACCAAATCACACGTCTTACACGGCATCATCACCCATCGTTTTTATTCAGTGACCGCCGCGTGACGCCAGCCGACCTGACGTGCCAAGGCCAGACCGCCACTTTCCGGCGCACTGCCCGCCCCGCTCTTCT
>NZ_JBNBBE010001288.1:0-236 GCF_050031795.1 Stenotrophomonas sp. SrG | reverse complement strand
GCGTAATCCAGGTTCACCTGCACCGTGCCGGTGCGCGTCATCATGTCCAGCCCAAGCGAACCCACCTTCGGCATGTAATCGCGCATGATGCGGTCGCGGCCCTTCGGCATCCACGGCATCTCTTCGCGCGTCCACTTCGGCTGGAAGCCCATGCCCAGGACGCCCAGCTCCAGCTCCGCCGCCACCTGCGCCACCTCGTGGAGGTGCGTGCCGGTTTCCACACAGGTCTGGTGGAT
>NZ_JBNBBE010001287.1:0-236 GCF_050031795.1 Stenotrophomonas sp. SrG | reverse complement strand
CGCGGCAACCAGGCAAAAATGCGCCAAGGAGGCCTCTTCGCTCGGCTTGACCCGGCGCCATTCGTCCGCCCTTGCCTCTGCAAGGGCGGACTCGATTGGCTCGACGACGTTGGCAGAAAAGTCCAAGCCGCTGGCCTTAGCCGAACCGACCATTGCCGTCGTTCCTCACGTCAGCGCGCGCCTCAGCCGCAATGAAGAAGCCGCGGCTTGCCTCCGCTTTCTGCACGGGCTCAGGC
>NZ_JBNBBE010001286.1:0-236 GCF_050031795.1 Stenotrophomonas sp. SrG | reverse complement strand
CCGACGCCTACCGGCGCCTGCGCAACACCGCGCGCTTCCTGCTCGGCAACCCGGACGGCTTCGATCCCGCCCAGCACCTGGTCGCTCCCGCCGACAGGGTCGCGCTGGACCGCTGGATCGTGCATCGCGCCTGGGAGGTGCAGGAGAAGATCAAGGCGGCGTACACCGGCTCCAACATGGCCGAAATCGTGCAGCTGCTGCTGAACTTCTGCAGCGTGGACCTCGGTTCGCTGTAC
>NZ_JBNBBE010001285.1:0-236 GCF_050031795.1 Stenotrophomonas sp. SrG | reverse complement strand
ATGTATCCGCTCAAGCGCGATTCGGTGTACTTCGATGGGCGCTTTGCGCTCACCGACAGCATCAACCTCCCCACCGAGCTGGGTTACAACGAGCGTGAGTCGAGCCGCCAGATCGCCGGTTACCCGCGGCAGTCCAGCACCGCCGGGGTCGGCTCGATGTCGATCAACAGCTACTTCAATCCGTTCGGCAACCAGCACGGCTAAGCCACGCCGACCGCAGTGGCCTGGAATCGTCG
>NZ_JBNBBE010001284.1:0-236 GCF_050031795.1 Stenotrophomonas sp. SrG | reverse complement strand
CCATCGAATCATCAAGACGCGGCCCGGTCGGCGGGCGTGCGGCGCTGTTGGAGGGGTCGGCCATGGTTGCCTCGTTGCCCGGGGGGTCTGCCCGGATGGTGGGAAGGTCAATGCGCCGGTGGTCGTCGCGGCCTGAGTATCCAGAGTAAGCATGTCTGAACCAATACCGCCAACCACAGTGCGCAATACACCGCCACTGTAAGAAGCCGCCGCGATCAAGCACCTCGCAACTGTAT
>NZ_JBNBBE010001283.1:0-236 GCF_050031795.1 Stenotrophomonas sp. SrG | reverse complement strand
CGATTCCCGCCGACGCCGTCAACTGCGTCTCCGCCCGGAGCGGCGTGCGGATCAGCGCCGCGATCTCCGTCGCCACCGTCATCCCGCCCTTGGGCACCGTCACATCCAGGTACGCCTCATCCAGCGACAACGGCTCCACCAGATCCGTATGCCGCAGGAAAATCGCCCGCACCTGCCGCGACACCGCCTTGTAGCGCACGACATCCGGCGGCACGAACACCGCATCCGGGCACAAC
>NZ_JBNBBE010001282.1:0-236 GCF_050031795.1 Stenotrophomonas sp. SrG | reverse complement strand
CGCCGATGCCCGATGCCACGGTTGAACGCGCGCCGATGCCCGATGCCACGGTGGAACGCGTCCCCGTGCTCTTTGCCTTGGCGCTGGACCCGACCCGGGCGCTGAGCGCGCCGGCCCCGTTCGTTGCACTGAGCCGCAGCTACTGGGCCACCGTGGATGCGGCCACGCTGCAGCGCGGCTTGGAGCTGCCGCTCACCGCGCCGGATGCGGTGATCCAGGACAGCCCGGTGCTGGGA
>NZ_JBNBBE010001281.1:0-236 GCF_050031795.1 Stenotrophomonas sp. SrG | reverse complement strand
CATCGCGCTTATTTCGCCGATACCGTCCTCACCCGACGACCACCTGCATCCTCAGGGTGTCGTCTTCGGCAGAACGGAGAATCGCATGCAAACGGAGTGGCTGACGAACGGACTGCATCTGAACTTTCGCATTCACCCACTGGGCCTTGCCATCGCGCTTGTCTACGCATTTGCGTCCTGGGTAGCACGCGAGGTGTCGATGGATCAGTCCTATCTTCCCGCCGGCATACGAATCG
>NZ_JBNBBE010001280.1:0-236 GCF_050031795.1 Stenotrophomonas sp. SrG | reverse complement strand
CACATGAGCTTCGTGTGGGGCGATGACAACATCGCCTACCTGCACAAGCGCCAGCAGGCGCTGGTCCGGAATCCGCTGTTCTACGGCATGCAGTACTCCGAAGACCCGGCGCAGATCAAGGCCTGGGCCCCGCTGCGGATGGAAGGCCGCGACCCGAACCAGAAGGTCGCCGCCACCTGGATGCCGCTGGGCACCGACGTCACCTACGGTGTGATCACCCGCCAGCTCACCGCCGG
>NZ_JBNBBE010001279.1:0-236 GCF_050031795.1 Stenotrophomonas sp. SrG | reverse complement strand
CAGCGCTTCCTGCCCGGCCTGTGCAGCGGCGAGAAGGTCGGCGCGCTGGCCATGAGCGAACCGGGCGCGGGTTCGGACGTGGTGTCGATGAAGCTGCGCGCGGACAAGCGCGGCGACCACAACGTGCTCAACGGCAACAAGATGTGGATCACCAACGGCCCGGATGCCGACGTGCTGGTGGTGTACGCCCAGACCGACGTGGAAGCCGGCGCCCAGGGCAGCACCGCCTGCCGGGT
>NZ_JBNBBE010001278.1:0-236 GCF_050031795.1 Stenotrophomonas sp. SrG | reverse complement strand
CACGCGGAACCGGCCCACGCCGGACAGGCCGATGGCGAAGTTGCACTCGTGGGTTTTTACGAACTCTTCGCGCTGCGCCGGCGTCATCTCGTTCAGCACCAGGTCGCGGCTCTGCTGCGGCGTGAGCGGGGTCTGGGTGATGGGCGAGATCTTGCCGTTGTCCTTGATCGCCGGCGGCATGCCCGCGGTGATGAAAAGATCCGACGCCTTCTGGTGCGCCATCAGCTTGAGGAACG
>NZ_JBNBBE010001277.1:0-236 GCF_050031795.1 Stenotrophomonas sp. SrG | reverse complement strand
AAGTGGCCCAGGACACGGCCCACGCGGCCCGGCCCGTCGTAGGGCAGGACCACGTGGTCCACCGCATCGCCCCACAGCGAGCGCACCCGTTCCGACCCGGTCGGGGTGATGGTGGTGATCACCCAGCGGATGTCCGGGCGCAGCTGGCGCTGCGCATTGACCAGCGGCGCGGCCGCGTTCACCGGGGCCGGGGATAGCGCGTGGAGCGAGGCCGGCGGCGGCGCGGGGGTGTGGGG
>NZ_JBNBBE010001276.1:0-236 GCF_050031795.1 Stenotrophomonas sp. SrG | reverse complement strand
TTGCCGCTGCGCAATACCGGCGCGGCGCTGTCGCCGTTCAATGCCTTCCTGATCCTGCAGGGCAGCGAGTCGCTGGCGCTGCGGCTGGACCGGATCAATGCCAACGCGCTCGCCATTGCCGGGTTCCTGCGGGACCACGCCAAGGTGGCGTGGGTGAACTACGCAGCGCTACCCGACCACCCCGAGCACGCGCTGGTGCCGCGTTACCTGCGCGGGCATGGCTCGGGTGTGCTGAC
>NZ_JBNBBE010001275.1:0-236 GCF_050031795.1 Stenotrophomonas sp. SrG | reverse complement strand
CGGCCGTGCCGGGCGTTGGCCGGCCCACCCGGCCTAGAATGACCCTCCGCATCAAAGGAGTCGTTCAGGTCCCAGCGTTTTGCCCGCCCCCTGCTGCTCGCCCTGGCGCTGACCGCCAGCCTGCCCGCCCAGGCCCTCAAGCCCGCCCCGGTGCCGGCCCCGCCGCAGGTCCCCGAACAGGTCTCCAACGTGGCCTGGGCCGGCTACAGGGCCGCCTTCGCCAAGGCCGACGCCGC
>NZ_JBNBBE010001274.1:0-236 GCF_050031795.1 Stenotrophomonas sp. SrG | reverse complement strand
TCCCCGGGCATGGCACGCAGCTGCGACAACGCCGCGAGGCCGGCCTGCGTGCGCTGGAAATCCTGCACGGCTTCGCACCACGCCTGTGCGGACCGGTGCTGGACGGCACCGCCGACGCCAACAGTCCGGTGCAGCAGCAGCTGCACAGCGACGACGCCGATGCCGTGCAGCGGGTCCTGGAAGAACACCGCATCCCGGCCGAGTCGCGACTGCGCCGCCTTCGCCTGGACCGCGAA
>NZ_JBNBBE010001273.1:0-236 GCF_050031795.1 Stenotrophomonas sp. SrG | reverse complement strand
GCGGTGCCCAGCAGCAGGATCGCCATCCGCAGCTGCGCGACGATGCGTTTGGGCCCGAAGGTCAGTGAGCTGGTGGCAATGCCCGTAAACACCCCGGCCAGGATCACCGCGAACAGCGGCCGCATCTGGTCCGGGCCCATGCCCAGCTGGCGCATCAGGCCGAGCACCCCATAGGACTGCTCGGAGGTGAGGAAGCGGATCAGGAAGGCGCCGAAGAAGAAGTGCAGGGTTGCCGG
>NZ_JBNBBE010001272.1:0-236 GCF_050031795.1 Stenotrophomonas sp. SrG | reverse complement strand
TCGATCTGATCCAGGCCCTGCGGTGGGGGCGCGAACATGCGCACGAGTTCGGTGGCGATGCCGGCAACATCACCGTGTTCGGTCAGTCCGGCGGCGGCGCCACGATCGCCACGCTGATGGCCATGCCCGCCGCGCGCGGCCTGTTCCAGCGCGCGTGGACCATGAGCGGCCAGCAGGGCACCGCGGCCGGCCCGCGTGCGGCCACCCAGCGTGCGCAGATCGCCATGCAGGCGGTA
>NZ_JBNBBE010001271.1:0-236 GCF_050031795.1 Stenotrophomonas sp. SrG | reverse complement strand
TGCGACGCCTCCAGCCGCTTCGGTTCACGGAACCCCGGGCAGATCGCCACGCAGGTGCGCTCGCTCGCCCCGGTACAGGGCCCGGTCCTGCAGGCCTTCCAGGTGGCCGCGCGCGACCGCCTGCAGGATGCGATCTACCAGTCCCTTCAGCGACTGCAGCAGCAGCTTCAGAGCGGGGCCAGGGCGCCCGGCCGCGATGGCCGGTTGTCGGTGTTCATCGTAGGGCGGTACACCGC
>NZ_JBNBBE010001270.1:0-236 GCF_050031795.1 Stenotrophomonas sp. SrG | reverse complement strand
CCCCACCCCGGCGGGCGCTCACCCGGCCCCCCCCCGCGCGCCCCGCCGCCGGGCGCCCCGCTTCCGCGTCACCAACCGCTACGCTGGTAGGTACCGACCGTTGTTGGTCGGTACTCTCTCTGACTGCACCGAAAGCGACACCGCCGCCATCACCAGCCACTGTCGCTGCGCCTATCGTCTTGTAGGAAGTCCCCGCGTGAGCCTGTAAGACACGCCGAAACTCGCGGCCAAAGAAG
>NZ_JBNBBE010001269.1:0-236 GCF_050031795.1 Stenotrophomonas sp. SrG | reverse complement strand
TGGTGACCGACACTGGCAACCAGATCCTGGACATCCACCACCTGCAGATCCCCGACCCGGTGGCGCTGGAGCGCGAGCTCAACCAGCTGCCCGGCGTGGTCGCCGTGGGCCTGGTCGCGCGCCGCCCGGCCGATGTGGTCATTGTTGGCGGTGAACCGCCGATGGTGTTCTGATATCCACAGTCGGCACGCCCGTGCCGGCTCTTCTGCGAGGACCGCCCATGCCCTTCATTCGCA
>NZ_JBNBBE010001268.1:0-236 GCF_050031795.1 Stenotrophomonas sp. SrG | reverse complement strand
GGTCATACCGGCCGCGCAGGCGGCCGCCGCGCACCGTCGCCAGCGAACCGGGCGGGGTGGTGCCGGTAGACGCGCCTGCAAGCGATGACGCCAGCGGCAACGTACCGGCCGCCAGCAGCAGTGCGTAGCGCGCACTGTCGCGCAGGAAGCGGCGGCGCTGCAGGTCGGCCGGGGCGAGCGTCATGGCGCCTTCTCACCGTTCGGCGCCTGCATCCAGTGCAGCGCAAGGGTGGGCA
>NZ_JBNBBE010001267.1:0-237 GCF_050031795.1 Stenotrophomonas sp. SrG | reverse complement strand
GGCCGGCGCGCCTGGCGTCCGCCCTCCGACGCGCGCGTTCGGCGCCCGTGGCCGCACCCCGCGCCCACCGTCGGGCGGTCCCCGCGCTGGCGGCGGCCGCGCCCCCGCGCCCGCCCGCGCCCCCAGCCCCCCACCGCCCACCTCCCGGCGCCCGCGCCGTTCCACTTCCTCACCGCCACGCGCAGCACGCTGGTGCAGAGGTCGCCCACGCACGAGCGGCCGACACCGGATCCGCAG
>NZ_JBNBBE010001266.1:0-237 GCF_050031795.1 Stenotrophomonas sp. SrG | reverse complement strand
TGTCGACGCAGCAGCAGCAACAACTGGGATTTATGGACCCAGCTAGCAGAAGCCCTTCACCAGGTCACCATCGTGATCAGCGAACGCGGCATTCAGCGCAGCTACCGTCACATGCACGTGTTCGTCAGCCATAGCTTCTGCATGCTCAATACCGAGGGCTAGCGCGATTTGGTGATGTTCCACTGGGTGTTCCAGCAGCTGATCGAGAACGTCTCCGATGAATATGTCGAGCTTGTA
>NZ_JBNBBE010001265.1:0-237 GCF_050031795.1 Stenotrophomonas sp. SrG | reverse complement strand
TGTTTACGGCGTCCCCCCCCCACCCCAAACCCCCCCCCCCCAAAAAAAAAAACCACCAAAAAAAACCCATTAAAACAAAAAAAAAAAAAAAAACAAAAACCCAGACCAACAAAAAAAAAAAAACAAAAAAAAAAAAACAACAAAACAAAGACCAAACCAAAAAACAACAAACAACCCAACAAAAAAAAACAAAAAAAAAAACACCCCAACAAAAACCCACAAACCAACAAAAAACAC
>NZ_JBNBBE010001264.1:0-237 GCF_050031795.1 Stenotrophomonas sp. SrG | reverse complement strand
GTTTCTTCCTGGGCGATGGCCGCCGCCGAGCCGCCGGCCCCGCCCATCTGGAAGACGGTCTTGCGGGCCAGGTAGGGCACGGCCAGGTTCAGGGCCAGGCGCGGGGTGAGGCCCCAGCGTGCGGCGAGGTGGGAGGTGGGGGTGGCGGCCTCGACGTGTTCGATGGCGATGTTGCCGAGGAAGATCGCGTCGAGGGCGAGGACGCCGGTGAGGGTCCGCTGCTTGCGGTCGTAGCGT
>NZ_JBNBBE010001263.1:0-237 GCF_050031795.1 Stenotrophomonas sp. SrG | reverse complement strand
CGGCGCGGATATCTACCAGATGGCGGACTAATTCCGGCCTCTGCG
The DNA here is from genome assembly GCF_050031795.1 of Stenotrophomonas sp. SrG. NCBI lineage: Bacteria > Pseudomonadati > Pseudomonadota > Gammaproteobacteria > Lysobacterales > Lysobacteraceae > Stenotrophomonas > Stenotrophomonas sp. SrG. The sequence continues at coordinate 192 of NZ_JBNBBE010001263.1, read as the reverse complement.
GGAGGGCCGGCAGTATCCGGCGCACCTGCGGCACGACCAACGGTCGTGACCTACCGCTCCCCGGCCGCGGTGCCACCCGGCCGGGCGCCCCCGCCGCGGTGCCACCCGGCCGGGTGCCCCCCCCCGGTGGTGGGGGGTGGGCGGTAAACCCGGAAACACCCCACCCACTATCGCCAACCCCGTCCCCCCCCG
>NZ_JBNBBE010001262.1:0-237 GCF_050031795.1 Stenotrophomonas sp. SrG | reverse complement strand
GCGGCAGCTACACCAGCGCCTACGTGCAGGTCCGTGGCCGCCAGCGGGGGGCCGATCCGCTGGGCCGCGCCGGGGGCGACGTGGTGCTGCAGCCCATGGCCAAGCGCCTGGGGGGGCTGGGCGTGCGCTAGGGGTTGCTGGCGTGCCAGCCGGCCGAGGCTTTCAGCTTCGCCATCCGCGACGACCACGAGCGCCAGACCGCGCTGGATCCGCTGGTGCAGACCGTCTCCGAACCCG
>NZ_JBNBBE010001261.1:0-237 GCF_050031795.1 Stenotrophomonas sp. SrG | reverse complement strand
CCGTCAACGAGGCGAGGGTGCCTGCGCCGGTTTTGAACATCGCCGCCGCCACGTCATCACTGGTTACCGCCTGAATCGCGCCGCCCGCCGGTGGGGTGGTGAAGCTCTGCCCGCCCACCGCACCCCGCTCGGCCACCAGGGTGGCGAACGCGGCGCTGTCATCAACGAAGCGCTCGCCGCTGACCCAGTCCACCAGGTCGCACCAGGGCGCGCCGATGTCGGCGACCGCGCGTGTGG
>NZ_JBNBBE010001260.1:0-237 GCF_050031795.1 Stenotrophomonas sp. SrG | reverse complement strand
CAGGGGGTCCAAGCGGGCGCACTGTCCGTCCCGCTCGAACGCCAGGTCACCCCGCCCCGGCACCACCCACTGCGCGAACGCGGGCTGGTCCACGCTGGACGAGCGGCCATAGCGGCGAAGGTTGAACGTGGGGGAAGACATTGGGCGCGCAGGCGGGACGGCGGCTCCAAGTCTGCGCGCGGTTCTCCAAACCTGCACCGCGTCACGGCAAGGGGCCAATCCCCCAGGGGTATCACG
>NZ_JBNBBE010001259.1:0-237 GCF_050031795.1 Stenotrophomonas sp. SrG | reverse complement strand
CCTTGTCTACCTTCAACCCGTTCAACGCACCGGCGAACGAGCCTGTGGCGCAGGATGCGGCGGGGACAGGCGCAAAGACCCCCACCCATGTCAGCAATGCGACATCGCCGTTCCCGCGGGAAGCCACGGCACTGGACGTCGTGCTGAGCCCGCGTGAATGGGCGGTGCATGTTGCGGTCCTGGAAACAGAAGCGCCGGAACGCGCGGCGCGGGGGTGGCCGATGTAAAAGTACAGCG
>NZ_JBNBBE010001258.1:0-237 GCF_050031795.1 Stenotrophomonas sp. SrG | reverse complement strand
CGCCGGCTGCCGCTGGGTGGCACGGCGATCGGTACTGTCATCAATGCGGACCCGCGCTTCGGCGAGCGGTTGGCCAAGCGCCTGAAGCATCAGACCGGGGTGCGCTTTGACAGCGCGGAAAACAAGTTCGAGGGCCTGGCCTCGCAGGACGATGCGGTTGAGCTGTCGGGCCATCTCAATTCGATGGCTTTGGCATTGATCAAGATTGCCAACGACCTGCGCTTGATGAATGCCGGT
>NZ_JBNBBE010001257.1:0-237 GCF_050031795.1 Stenotrophomonas sp. SrG | reverse complement strand
CATCGACCCGACCAACCCGGCGGGCCGGGACCAGGCGGAAATCCGCCTGCCCCCGCAGTACGACGACACGGACTTCGACACCGGCCAGGTCGATTTCAACAGGAACATCAGCCCCGGCTTCCGCCTGAAGGGCGGCATCCTGGCCAACAACTACACCTTCAGCACCGAGGAACTCCGCCGCGCCAGCGAACTGGCCGTGCCCCACGACCCCCACGGCACCAAGATCGTGCCGGTGGA
>NZ_JBNBBE010001256.1:0-237 GCF_050031795.1 Stenotrophomonas sp. SrG | reverse complement strand
ACACCCCCCTCCCGGGGTTTCCCGCCTGCCCCGCCCCCCCGCCGGGGGGGGCGCGCCCCCCCACGACCCCGGGGCGCGCGCTACCCCGGTAGGTACCGACCGTTGGTCGGTACGCATTTCAACGACCGTCACGCCCCGGTAGGTACCCACCGATGCTCGGTACGCCGTTCAACCACCGTCACGCACCGCGAGGTACCGACCGGGGGGCGGTCCGCCGTACAACGGACGGGCGGCGAC
>NZ_JBNBBE010001255.1:0-237 GCF_050031795.1 Stenotrophomonas sp. SrG | reverse complement strand
CGGTCGCGCCGCGTGTCGGTGGGCGGCTTTGGGGGGGGTCCGACGGCGCGTCGCGCCCGGCCGCCGATCAACCGTCGGCTCTACCGGGGATACGCCGCCGCTATCCCGCCCGTTCGTTCCGGAGCGCCAGCGGTACGCCGCAGGCGCCCCGTTCCGAGTCGATGCATTACCTGTGCCTCAGCGAGACCGCATGACCGACCCCACCCGCCTTCCCGAACCCTGTGCCCTGTTGATCGA
>NZ_JBNBBE010001254.1:0-237 GCF_050031795.1 Stenotrophomonas sp. SrG | reverse complement strand
CCACCACCAGGCCCAGCCGGTAGTGCATGGGGGAACTCCTGGGGCTGATGGGCGGGGTTGCTCTCCAGCATCGAGCTGCTGGCGGTGTTGGGCGGCACCAGCGGCCATACGTTGGCGCGCGCACCGATGGCCACCTGCAGCAGCGCCGGGCCGCGTTCGCCCAGCAGCGCGGCCAGGCCGCCTTCCACGTCGTCCCGGTTCACGAGGCGGCGGGCCGGAAAGCCGCACACCTTGGCC
>NZ_JBNBBE010001253.1:0-237 GCF_050031795.1 Stenotrophomonas sp. SrG | reverse complement strand
GCGCGGGGCCGACCCCCTGGGTCGTGGCGGCAGCTGCCGGCGTGGCCGCCAGCAGGGTGCCATTGGCCACCATGAGCGCGTCTCCCAGCGCGCACCGGTGGATCAGCTGCGGGCGCCGGTCGGGACGCTGCAGCATGGCGTTGGACAAGGTCATCGTGCTATCACCATAATCATTCATTGATCTTCACGCGCAAGCGAGGCAGGCCGTTCCAGCCAGCCGCCCGCGCCATCCGGCAC
>NZ_JBNBBE010001252.1:0-237 GCF_050031795.1 Stenotrophomonas sp. SrG | reverse complement strand
TCTGATCACGATCGTTTTATTCATCTGGCTTCCATTCCCAGGCCATGCGGGGAACCGTTTGACCGTGGCCCTAAGCATCGCTCTCCCCATTGCTGCTATAGCAAGGACTGTCGTTCACTTCCTGACAAACCCTTCGCTTTAGGAGCTGAACTACATGAATGTGCTGGGCTATTTCGCGGCGGCGGCCTTGGCGGTCTATGCCTCGAGCCTCAGGCAGGCGGCGACGCAGCGCCCCCA
>NZ_JBNBBE010001251.1:0-237 GCF_050031795.1 Stenotrophomonas sp. SrG | reverse complement strand
CAGCACCAGCCGGAACCGGTGGCCGGCCAGCGCGCCGCGCTGCCGCATGCGGTTGTGCCAGGGGGACTCGACCACCTCCACTTCACCCGAGGCCAGCAGCGCGATGGCAGGCGCGATGCGCTTGGGCAGGTGCACGCTGAAGCGCTGGGTGGTGACCGCGTGCCGGTCCTTCTTGCCGGCAGAGCTGCCCGCCATGTCCGGCAGCCCCGCCCACTTCGACCGCAGCGTGGCCACAGG
>NZ_JBNBBE010001250.1:0-237 GCF_050031795.1 Stenotrophomonas sp. SrG | reverse complement strand
GCCCGCTGGTGGCCAACGTGCTGTTCGAGTTCGACCGCGACGGCTACCGCGACAGCCGCACCGACTCGCTGGAGAGCATCGACCGCGCGCTGGCCAGCATCGCCGCGGAGAAGCTGAAGCTGCAGGGCGACACGCTGGTCGGCCATGCCGACCGCCTGCAGGGGAGCGGGTTCTACGCAAACCAGGCGCTGTCCGAACGGCGCGCACGCACCGTGCGTGAGATGCTGATCGGCCTGG
>NZ_JBNBBE010001249.1:0-237 GCF_050031795.1 Stenotrophomonas sp. SrG | reverse complement strand
GAACAAGATCGACGGCCTGCGTATCTTCGGCACCACGCCGGACAAGGCGGCGGTGGTCTCTTGCCTGAGCGAAGGCGCGCACGCGCACGACCTGGCCACCCTGCTGGACCTGGAAGGCGGGGCCATCCGCTCCGGCCAGCACTGCGCCCACCCGCTGCTGCAGTACTTCGGCGTGGCGGCCACCTGCCGCGCGTCTCTCGCGTTCTACACCACGCACGCCGAGATCGAGCGGTTCAT
>NZ_JBNBBE010001248.1:0-237 GCF_050031795.1 Stenotrophomonas sp. SrG | reverse complement strand
TCCTGGGAGACAGAGAACCCAGGCCATCACCGTCATCCAGACCCGCCACCCGCACACGGACATGGCGTCGTCGTCCATGGGCCTCCCTCAGGTGTCCTCTGACAGCATTGCATCATCCGCGTGGCGTCAGCAGTCTTTGGCTGAAGACGTACATCCTGCCATATCGGGCAAGATCCATGAAGCGATGCCCGGGGCCAAGCCTTCACATCAGGGGGCGCGGATCTTGGTACTGACAGA
>NZ_JBNBBE010001247.1:0-237 GCF_050031795.1 Stenotrophomonas sp. SrG | reverse complement strand
ATCTGGCGTTGGCAGCGCCGGGCGTGCCGGTGGCGGCACAGGACGCGCTTCGCACCGCGCTGGACAGCTACCTGGGTGCACTGCTTGGCTACACCGCCGCGCGAGTGGGGCTGGATGTGGAAGCGCAGTCGCTGGCCGATACCGCTGCGCAGATAGCGCCGTCGCGTGAGCAGGCGCAGCGTGCGCAGGAAACGGCCCGGGAGGCCGCGCGCGGGCGCCTGCAGGCACCAGCGAGGG
>NZ_JBNBBE010001246.1:0-237 GCF_050031795.1 Stenotrophomonas sp. SrG | reverse complement strand
TTGAGGGTGCTCAGCGCGCCTTCGACCCGGGCCAGCTGGTCGGCCAGCATCGCCGGCGTGTAGGGGGTGACCTCGTGGGTCATCGCGAGCTCGACATGCTGCCCGAGCTTGTCGATGACATCATCGAACAGCGGTTGGCTGACCCAGACCCGGGGGCGCGTCTCAGCCAGCGATGGCGCCGGGAATGCGTGGCGTGATCGCACCCACGTCACCGCACGGGGCGCGGTGGCGCAGCGC
>NZ_JBNBBE010001245.1:0-237 GCF_050031795.1 Stenotrophomonas sp. SrG | reverse complement strand
GTGGAATTCCCCTCGCAGGGAGTTGTAGCCCACGGTGCTGCCGGTGGCGTAGCAGGCGAGTGCCATGCCTTCCACCACCGAATGCGGGTTGTACCGCAGGATGTCGCGGTCCTTGCAGGTACCCGGCTCGGATTCGTCCGAGTTGCACAGGATGTACTTCTGCATGCTGCCCTTGGGCATGAAGGACCACTTCTGGCCGGTCGGGAAGCCGGCGCCACCGCGGCCGCGCAGGTTCGA
>NZ_JBNBBE010001244.1:0-237 GCF_050031795.1 Stenotrophomonas sp. SrG | reverse complement strand
CCGGAAACGGGAACCCCCGGGGTGGGTGGGGCGGATGCACGGACAACGCGACCGGCAACCGCCAATTTTTTTCGACGCGACCAACGGCCATGACCCACCGACGTGTTAACCACGGTAGGTGCCGACCGTTGGTCGGCACGCTCCCTCAGCCCACCGTCAACGTCACATCGATGTTGCCGCGCGTCGCATTCGAATCCGGGCACACGATGTGCGCCTTCTGCACCAGCTCCTCCACCT
>NZ_JBNBBE010001243.1:0-237 GCF_050031795.1 Stenotrophomonas sp. SrG | reverse complement strand
CCGGGCTGGCTGGCCCAGGTGAGCGCAGGCGACAAACCGGTGCTGCGCGTGGAGACCGGTTACGGCGAGCAGAAATTCGACGGGGTCGCGCCGACCCAGGGCAAGGATGGCTGGTCGGGCAAGGCCGCCGATGGCACCGACATCAAGGACAGCTTCCAGCGCACGGTCTGCCATGACGAAATGTGCGGGCAGGCATTCGGCGCTACCGTGATGCTCACGGTGGGCGCACGCCAGTAC
>NZ_JBNBBE010001242.1:0-237 GCF_050031795.1 Stenotrophomonas sp. SrG | reverse complement strand
CGGCAGCGCGAAGGCGGCGGTCTTGCCGGTGCCGGACTGGGCCTGGCCCAGCACGTCGCGGCCTACCAGCAACGCCGGGATGGTGGCGGCCTGGATCGGCGACGGGGTTTCATAGCCGCCGGCGGCAACAGCCTTCATCACAGCGTCGGACAGGCCGAGGTCTGCGAACAGCAGCGGCGTGGGGGATTCTGGGGACATGGGGAACTCCGAAGCCACTACCGTTTTACGTGGCAGTGG
>NZ_JBNBBE010001241.1:0-237 GCF_050031795.1 Stenotrophomonas sp. SrG | reverse complement strand
ACCATGCGCCGCACCAGCAGCCAGCGCGCCGGAGCGGTCACCCCTTTTTTCGCAACGCATCCTTGCTGACGTCGTTCTCGAAGACCTGTTCCGCCAGGAGCTTCTTCAGGCGCGTGTTCTCCGCCTCCAGGTCCTTGAGCCGCTTGGCGTCGGGCACGCTCATCCCGCCGAACTTGCTGAGCCACAGGTAGTACGAGGCCTCGCTGAAGCCATGCTGGCGGCAGAGGTCCTTAATGG
>NZ_JBNBBE010001240.1:0-237 GCF_050031795.1 Stenotrophomonas sp. SrG | reverse complement strand
AAGGCGTAGGCGGTGTCGCAGTAGGTGCAGCGCAGCGGGCAGCCGGTCAGGCGCACGAACGCGGTCGGCCTGCCGGCGGTATCGGCTTCGCCCTGCCGGGAGGTGAAGATCTCGGTGATCTTCAGCCGTGGCAGGGGCGACTGCACGATCTCGCTGGGGAGCGCGGCGGCGGGGGACAGGGGGGTGGTCATCGTGGGCGTCTGGTGTGCGGTTACGGAAACGAGAGCAGCCAGGCAG
>NZ_JBNBBE010001239.1:0-237 GCF_050031795.1 Stenotrophomonas sp. SrG | reverse complement strand
GATCAAGGCGGCGTACACCGGCTACAACATGGCCGAAATCGTGCAGCTGCTGCTGAACTTCTGCAGCGAGGACCTCGGTTCGCTGTACCTGGACGTCACCAAGGACCGGCTGTACACCATGCCGACCGACTCGCGCGGCCGCCGTACGGCGCAGAGCGCGATGTACCACATCGCCTAAGCGTTCACCCGCTGGATCGCGCCTATCCTGACCTTCACCGCCGATGAGCTGTGGGGCTA
>NZ_JBNBBE010001238.1:0-237 GCF_050031795.1 Stenotrophomonas sp. SrG | reverse complement strand
CGCTGTTCGGCGACTTCCAGGGCATGCGGCAGGCGCACCCGGGCGCGGCCGAGGGCATTGCCACGCGTGGCCCCGTGCCCGGCCAGCAGCAGGGCACCGGACGCGGTCCGTGCCGGTGTGCTGGAACCCGGGCGCGACGGTGGCCCCGGCATGCTCAGCTGTCCTCGGCGAAGCGTCGCGCGAACAGGGCCACCACTTCGTCCAGGGCAGCCGCGTCGTCTGCGCCGTCGAGGCGCA
>NZ_JBNBBE010001237.1:0-237 GCF_050031795.1 Stenotrophomonas sp. SrG | reverse complement strand
CGACCGCAGCTTCGTGGCCGATGTGGAAACCAACCCGCGCAACGCCTCGATCAGCCGCGCGCTGTTGTCGCTGGGCCACAGCATGGGCCTGACGGTGATCGCCGAAGGCGTGGAAACCCCGGGCCCGCACGAATGGCTGGCCGCGCACGGCTGCGACCAGGTGCAGGGCTTCCTGCTGGGCCGCCCGGCACCGATGGCCGAAGTGATAGAACGGCTGGAAACCGCCGCCGCGTAAAA
>NZ_JBNBBE010001236.1:0-237 GCF_050031795.1 Stenotrophomonas sp. SrG | reverse complement strand
GCGTGGGCCGGCACGATCAGGCCTTCGTGCCGGGGGGAGGAAGCCTCGTACAGGCGCAGCAGGCGCTGCTTGGTGAGAAGCTTCTCACGCTTCAACTGGCCCAGAGTGAGGACGCCTACCGGATTCACGCCCAACGCGGCATCCATACACTTCTTGTTCAACTTCTGGTGCAGTTCGTAAAGCTCTTTGAATTCCGGATCGCTCTTGCGGCGTGCGTCGATTTCAATCTGGGGCTGA
>NZ_JBNBBE010001235.1:0-237 GCF_050031795.1 Stenotrophomonas sp. SrG | reverse complement strand
CCATGCAGCCTTCGGCACGGGGGCGGTTGCCCAGCCGGGTCACTACGACGCCACGCACCTCCGCCCACGGCAGGTCGGGCACGTTGACGTTGCGGATGGTGTCGGCCGGCAGCGGATCGGCCTTGAGCCGGGTGACGATCTCCACGGCGGCACGCGCGGCGGTTTCCAAATTGCGCGGGTCGTGGGTGTGGGTGACCAGCGACATCGCCACCGCCGGCAGGCCGAGGAAACGCCCTT
>NZ_JBNBBE010001234.1:0-237 GCF_050031795.1 Stenotrophomonas sp. SrG | reverse complement strand
TACAACCGCTGCGGCGCCATCGAGCAGGCAGGCGACGGCCAGCTGCAGATCAACGTGCAGACCCTGCGGGGCGCGGCTGGCCGCATCGTCAGCAATGGCGCGCTGAACCTTGTAGGCGAGACCCTGGACATCAGCGGCGGTACCACCGCCGCGCGCGACATCAAGGTCATAGCCGGCAGCCTGCAGAATGCAGGCGGTACCCTCAGCGCCACCGGCGAACAGGCCATGGTCCTGCAG
>NZ_JBNBBE010001233.1:0-237 GCF_050031795.1 Stenotrophomonas sp. SrG | reverse complement strand
GTATCAGCCTGTTATCCCCGGAGTACCGTTTATCCGTTGAGCGTTGGCCCTTCCATACAGAACCACCGGATCACTAAGTCCTAGTTTCCTACCTGCTTGATCCGTCGATCTTGCAGTCTAGCACGCTTATGCCTTTGCACACAGTGCGCGATGTCCGACCGCGGTGAGCGTACCTTCGAGCTCCTCCGTTACTCTTTAGGAGGAGACCGCCCCAGTCAAACTACCCACCATACACGG
>NZ_JBNBBE010001232.1:0-237 GCF_050031795.1 Stenotrophomonas sp. SrG | reverse complement strand
ACAGGATCAGTAGTTCTTCCATTGCAGGCTTCCTGGAGTGCGGGCGGTACCGCGCGGCAACACCCGCGGTGGGTGCCCATGATACGGCTGCCGGCGCCCGCCCGCAGCCGCGCGCGAGGCGCTCAACGCTTCGAGATACGCCGGCGCAGGCCGGGCGCGCTGGATATCCCGATCACCGCCAGGGCCAGCAGCTGTTCCAGCCAGGCAAAGTGCGCGGTTTCCGGGGTGCTGCTGGCA
>NZ_JBNBBE010001231.1:0-237 GCF_050031795.1 Stenotrophomonas sp. SrG | reverse complement strand
TGCGCGCACCACCGACCGCCATCCGCAGCTGGTCACCCTGCGCCGCCACCTCGGCGAAATGATGGCCGCGCAGCGCGACCTGGACGGTGCCGACCGCAGCCTGCGCGCGGCGTGGACCGACGCGGTCAGCCTGTACGGCAATGACCAACCCGAAACGCTGGCCATCCGCCGCCTGCGCGCGACCCTGGCCCTGCAGCGCGGCGATCTGGCAGAAGCCGAAGCCGCCCTGCAGCAGGT
>NZ_JBNBBE010001230.1:0-237 GCF_050031795.1 Stenotrophomonas sp. SrG | reverse complement strand
CGTGCCAGCGCCAGCAGCGTAGCCAAGCCGGTGCCGTTGTCGCTGGCACCGCTGCAGCCTTCGCGCGCGCCGGTCATGTCGCCATGGGCGAGCACCATCAACGTGCGTCGGGGGGTGCCGGCGCCGCCAAACTCCAGCATCAGATTGCAGCCGTTATAGGTCCGGTCGAAGCCGAAGGAGTCGCGGGTGCTGCCGGTGAACGGCAGCTGCTGCAGCGTGTGCCCGTCTCGCCGGAAC
>NZ_JBNBBE010001229.1:0-237 GCF_050031795.1 Stenotrophomonas sp. SrG | reverse complement strand
CCGGGTTGTGCGCCCTCGACCGGACCGATGTGCGCGCTGCGGTGCACGTACAGGGTGACCTCGCGCGCGAAGTGCAGCGGGCCGTTGACCGCCGCATTCGGGCCGATGATCACGCGCGGCTTGCGTCCGGCGCGCTGCGACAGGCTGAAGCTGGGCTTGTTGACGTGGATGCCGCCCTCGACCACCGAACCGATGCCGTCGGTGATGTCGCCGTTGACCGTCTCGATGCCCTGGGAC
>NZ_JBNBBE010001228.1:0-237 GCF_050031795.1 Stenotrophomonas sp. SrG | reverse complement strand
TCCGTCGCCGGAGCACAGGGTGGTGCCGCCCTTGGACAGCGACTGGTGCACGTGCATGCCGCGGCCGTTGTCGCCGACGATCGGCTTGGGCATGATGGTGGCGGTCTTGCCATTGCGGTGCGCGACGTTCTTGATGACGTGCTTCATGCGCAGCAGTTCGTCGGCCTTCGGCACCAGGGTGCTGAACTTGGTGCCGATTTCGCACTGGCCGGCGGTGGCCACTTCGTGGTGCTGCAC
>NZ_JBNBBE010001227.1:0-237 GCF_050031795.1 Stenotrophomonas sp. SrG | reverse complement strand
GCCGGCACCGGCAATGCGGATGGCGCCCCCGGCAACCCTGGAGCCTTCCAGCGCACCGTAGCTGACGAAGGGCGTGCCGGTGGTCAGGGTGACGCGGCTGGCGTTGAGGAAGCCGGCGCCGTCGATCTGGATGCCGGCCGGCTTGGCGATGATCACCTGCGCGCGGGCGCCGGCCACGTCGGTGGAGCCGGTGAGCTGACTGGGACTGGTGCTGGTGGTGGCATTGAGGAAGACGCG
>NZ_JBNBBE010001226.1:0-237 GCF_050031795.1 Stenotrophomonas sp. SrG | reverse complement strand
ATCCAGCACGCCGTTGACGTACGTGTGGCCGTGTTCGGAACCAAACTTCTAGGTCTATTCGATCGCTTAGTTGATCACCACGCGGTACGGCACGTCCAAGCGGTAGCGCAGCTCGAACGCGGCCACGCGCAGCGCGGCACGCTCGATGGCGTCCACTTCCTCGCTGCCGCGGTCCACGAACGGATCCAGCGCCTCGTCGAGGTCCTTGCGGTGGTCGAGCACGCCGCTCACCAGCGA
>NZ_JBNBBE010001225.1:0-237 GCF_050031795.1 Stenotrophomonas sp. SrG | reverse complement strand
CTTGCTGCCCGCGGCGCCTGGGTGGTGACCCTCAAGGGTGCGGTGCTGTACGACGCCGGCGGCTACGGCCTGCTCGGCTTCGGGCATACCCCGGAGGCGGTGCTGGAGGCGATGGCCGCCCCGCAGGTCATGGCCAACGTGAGGACGCCGAACCTCTCGCAACAGCGCTGCATCAAGGCGCTGCGCGCCGAGTGCGGGCACCGCCGTGGCGGCTGCCCGTCTGCGCGGTTCAGGTGC
>NZ_JBNBBE010001224.1:0-237 GCF_050031795.1 Stenotrophomonas sp. SrG | reverse complement strand
TAATGACCTCGTTCCGCGTGGGCGGTACGGGCGAGGGTGCCGACTTCGACTTGGGCAACGGCGTTGAGATGGATGACAATATCGTCAACGTGCACTTCCAGCTGGAGGTCCAGCATGCGTTCCAGCTGGAGGATCCGGCAGGGAGCGATCGCGCCGTGCTTGCCCCACGCGGCGGGTGGACGCAGAGGACGGACCATGGGATCGTGCCCAAGGCGCTGGAGCGCGAGCTTCCCTTCA
>NZ_JBNBBE010001223.1:0-237 GCF_050031795.1 Stenotrophomonas sp. SrG | reverse complement strand
CGATCGCGGCATCGATCGCCGCGACCAGCGCGGCCAGGGTCTGCTCGCTGCGGTAGGCCGGTACAACGATTGAAAGGTCGATCAGGCCAACCGAGTCATCGGTACCTATGGTGTTCGCCATGGCCTGCCCATTCTGGAGGATGCTTCGCTCAGTCAGGTAGTATAGGTGAGAACCCGGGGCAGTGCACGGCGGGGGGTCGACGCACCCAGCGCCTCTGAGGGAGGCCGGCCCTGGCC
>NZ_JBNBBE010001222.1:0-237 GCF_050031795.1 Stenotrophomonas sp. SrG | reverse complement strand
TGATGAGACGGCCGGTCAGCTGGTCGCCTGCGTTCATTTCCACCACCTGGTAGTGGACATTGCCTGTGACACGGGCGCTGGGGGTCAGCTCGACCCGCTCGCTGGCGTGCACGTCGCCATCCAGGCGGCCACTGAGCACCACCACGAGGGCGCGGATCTCGCCTTCGATGCTGCCCTGCTCGGCCAGCGTGAGTGTGGCCGTGGTCGCGCCTTCCTGGGCGATCACCTTGCCCAGGA
>NZ_JBNBBE010001221.1:0-237 GCF_050031795.1 Stenotrophomonas sp. SrG | reverse complement strand
AACGCCGGTGCGCCCACCCTGGTGCAGGACGAAGCCACCAGCGTGGTCTGGGGCATGCCCGGCGCCGCCATCAAGCTCGGCGCCACCGACGAGCAGGTTCCGCTGGAGCGGATCGCCGAACGCCTGATGGCGCTGGCGCGGGGATCACACCCCGACGCTGCGCGTCGCCGCACGTCCAACGGTCGTGCGCTACCTGCCGCGACCGGGCCGCACGACCAGCGGGCGGGCGCGACCGGC
>NZ_JBNBBE010001220.1:0-237 GCF_050031795.1 Stenotrophomonas sp. SrG | reverse complement strand
CGGTGGCCTTGGGATCAAATGACGAGCGCTGCTGGCCGGTGTCGGCGTTGATCGCCTCCACGTGGTTGTGCGGGGTGCACACGTACAGCGTGTCCCCGATCTGCAAAGGGGTGTTCTGGTCTTCGGCACCGAAGCCGTCGCTCTGCGGCACATCGCCGGTATGAGCGGTCCCGGCCACCTGGAGCTGTGCGACATTGGCCGGGGTGATCTGGTCAAGCGCGGCGAAACGGGTGCCGG
>NZ_JBNBBE010001219.1:0-237 GCF_050031795.1 Stenotrophomonas sp. SrG | reverse complement strand
TCCAGGGTGAAGTAGCCCAGGATGCGGCCGTGTTCCTCCACGCACAGGGCCATGTGCGTGGTGGCGGTGCGGAAGCGCTCAAGCACGGCGGTGACCGGGGTTTCCAGCGCGATCAGGGTGGCCGGGCGCAGCAGGGCGCGCAGGTCGTCGGTGGGCTGGCCGCGGGCGATCTCCACCAGCAGGTCCTTCCTGTGCAGGATGCCCAGCACTTCCTCGCCATCGCTGTCGAACCACGGG
>NZ_JBNBBE010001218.1:0-237 GCF_050031795.1 Stenotrophomonas sp. SrG | reverse complement strand
TTACTGGGCGAGGTAGGCCGGGCTGGCCAATACGCGAAGGCGGCTGTGCGCGAGCGGGCGCGCGAGCAGGGTGGAATCGGCCAGCGGGCCAATGCGGATGGCGACGTCGGTGCGGCGTTCGAGCAGATCGATGGAGCGCTCGCTGCTGTTGAGCTCCAGCTGCACGTCCGGGTACAGCGCCCGGTACCCGGCAACCATCGGCGCGTTGACGTGCAGCACGAACGGGGTGGCCGCATC
>NZ_JBNBBE010001217.1:0-237 GCF_050031795.1 Stenotrophomonas sp. SrG | reverse complement strand
GACGTGATTCCCCCGGAGCTGGCCACCGGCGAAGTGCCGCTGCAGCCGGCATCGCTGGATATCTGGGACAAGCAGTACCGGCTCAAGACCAAGCAGGGCCAGGCGCTGGATGCGGACATCGACGCCACTTACCGGCGCGTGGCGCACGCGCTGGCCGATGCCGAACTCACCGAGGACAAGCGCCGGCACTGGCGCGAGCGCTTCACCGGGGCGCTGCGCCGTGGCGCCATTCCCGCA
>NZ_JBNBBE010001216.1:0-237 GCF_050031795.1 Stenotrophomonas sp. SrG | reverse complement strand
ACTACGCGCTTGGGCGGGTCGACCAGCTTGCCGCGCTTGCGGCGGCGGCGCTTTTCGGTGGCGCAGGTGTGTTCGTAGATCAGGATGCTGGTGCCCTTCACTTCGCGCAGCTGCTTCTGCACCGCATCCAGCTCGGCGCGGGCGTGGAATTCCACGCCCTCGGGGAACAGCTCGCGCGTGTTCCACATGCCGAGCTCATCAATCACCAGCACGATCCTCTGCACACCGTCGGCGCGC
>NZ_JBNBBE010001215.1:0-237 GCF_050031795.1 Stenotrophomonas sp. SrG | reverse complement strand
TCGCGAAGTACGTCACCGGCACCGAGTCGAAGCTCGGCGGCGTCGGCCTCGACGTCATCGCCGCCGAGAACTCGGCGCGGCACGCGTACGCGTACCCGGAGGACGCCGCGGTGCGCGCGCACGAGCGGCTCTGGACCGGCGGCGAGTACCAGTGGCGCCGCGACGGCTCGCCGCACCTCTTCAACCCCGACACGGTGTTCCGGCTGCAGCACGCGACGCGCACGCGCCGGTACGACA
>NZ_JBNBBE010001214.1:0-237 GCF_050031795.1 Stenotrophomonas sp. SrG | reverse complement strand
ACGCAGGACGGGCACTGGATGTCGGCTCAGACATGAAAACTCACTGATGGCATTCAAAAAGATCGTAATCAAAACGCGTGAAGGCCAGGCCAAGACGCCGCTGGCGCGTTTGCGTTTCTACTTCGAGGACAGGCCCCGCGCCCTGCTGGGCAGCGGACTCGGGCTGGGCTGCCTGATCGGCTTCGGTGGCGGTCTGGGTGGCAGCAGGTTCAACGTTTCGCGGCTCCACGCCTAGGT
>NZ_JBNBBE010001213.1:0-237 GCF_050031795.1 Stenotrophomonas sp. SrG | reverse complement strand
CTATCGCAATGCCGGTCGCGCCGGCACCAAGGCACAGAAGACTCGTTCTGAAGTGGCTGGTACCACCAAGATGTCGAAGAAGCCGAAGGGCGGCGGTGCGCGTCATGGCGCGCTGACGGCTCCGATCTTCGTCGGCGGCGGTGTCACCTTCGCGGCCCAGCCGCGCAGCTTCGAGCAGAAGGTCAACCGCAAGCAGTACCGTGCCGCCCTGTGCGCGATCCTGTCCGAGCTGAACCG
>NZ_JBNBBE010001212.1:0-237 GCF_050031795.1 Stenotrophomonas sp. SrG | reverse complement strand
ACCCGCACCCCGCGGCAGTCCGCACGCACCACGCGACATCCGCACGCACCCCGCGACACTCCGCACGCACCACCCGGTAGAGCCGACTGTTAGTCGGCTGCTTCTGCCGCACCACCCGGGGAAAAGAGAGACCGGACGCGCAGCATGGGCCACACCTCCCTCCCGCGGCATCGCGGTCCATGCAACGTCCGGCGCAACGACCGGCGGCCATGTGCAAGTGGCCGCCGGTTGACCTGA
>NZ_JBNBBE010001211.1:0-238 GCF_050031795.1 Stenotrophomonas sp. SrG | reverse complement strand
TGGTGAACCTCCACCGCGGTCGCGTTGCCGGCGCTGCGGCGGCGGCCGGAGGGGGGGCCCTTTCGGCCGCCTCGGCCCTGCGCGTGGACCGGGCGTTCGACCTGCTCGATACCGGCACCGGTCGTGGCCCGCCGGGCTGGGCCGTGGCGGCCGGCGCGCTGCTGCGGGTGCAGGGGGCGGCCGGCCTGGAGGCCAGCCTGGATAGCCTGTCGGGCATGGCGCTCATCCTGGCCAACGG
>NZ_JBNBBE010001210.1:0-238 GCF_050031795.1 Stenotrophomonas sp. SrG | reverse complement strand
CAATAGCCGGGTGGCGGCGTCCCATCCCCTTCTTTATCAACCTCGTTCACGGCCAGAAACGCTGCGTTGCAGCCGCCGGGTAGTTTAAGCCCGGGGCGCCCCGGCAAAGAAAAGGCCCGCCGGGTTTCCCCGGCAGGGCACCAAACCACCCACGCTGGTGCGCAGGTCGACGGGGGGCGCAGCGGCCCATCGCCCCCGTCTGCTGCTCTGACGGCACCTGTGTCTGCAGGCTGGCGGT
>NZ_JBNBBE010001209.1:0-238 GCF_050031795.1 Stenotrophomonas sp. SrG | reverse complement strand
ACCAGGGTTATGCGATGGCGGGGCTGGCGGTGACGGCGCGGTCCGACCCGGGGCGGGAACAGCGGGTGCGCGTGGGGGGCGGCGGGGGGGGCGTGGGCCCGCGGGGGCGGGGGGGGGGGCGGGGGCGGGCGGGGGGGGGGGGGGGGCGGGAGGGCGACCGCCGGCGGCGGCCCCGCCGGGCCGACCCGAGAAACCCCCCCGGCCCGCCGCGCCCGGGGGCGCCCCCCCCCCCCCCGCG
>NZ_JBNBBE010001208.1:0-238 GCF_050031795.1 Stenotrophomonas sp. SrG | reverse complement strand
CCGCAGACCGGCACGCTGTTCAACGCCGAAGGCGCCATCAGCCACGCTGGTAGTGGGGGGCGGTCGATCCCCACCGGCCGCCTGGACTGACAGGACGGCCGCATCGGCACCGCCGGAGCGGAAACCCTCAGCGCCGGGGCGGTGGTCCATCTCGGCCCCTCGCGGGCCTCCGCCAAGCACGACCAAACCGAGCAGTCGCTGGGGAACAGGTGCGGCAGCATCGTCGCCACCGGCACCG
>NZ_JBNBBE010001207.1:0-238 GCF_050031795.1 Stenotrophomonas sp. SrG | reverse complement strand
GGTCGGTGGCGATGCGCAGGTCGGGACCGTTGCCGGTGTTGGCCTGGGCGGCGACCTGCATGCGCTGCTGCAGCTAGCTGACCGCACCCATCTGGCCGTTCCAGCTGCCCTGGTTGCGGGCGTGCACGCGCAGCGCGATGGGCGGTGGCGGGGCGGTGGGCGGTACCTGGGGGGGGGGGTGCGGCAGGTTGCGCGGGCTGGGCCTGGCCCCCAGCGGGGCGGTCCCGAGGACGATGAT
>NZ_JBNBBE010001206.1:0-238 GCF_050031795.1 Stenotrophomonas sp. SrG | reverse complement strand
GAACCGCCATCCCGCCGTCGGCCACTGCACCGGCCTGTAGGTACTGTCTACGATCGGTCTCGGGTTGCTCTCCCAACGCCGTGATCCCGCTCGGGATGGCCGGGAAATTGCGTATGCGGCCGCGCAGCGCTGTTCGGCGTGCCCTACGGCCGCGCCCCCCACGCCCAGCGCGCCCTGTGCCACGCGCCACACCGGCACCTGCTCCGGCACCCGGCGCCTCACGCCCGTGGCCAGGACA
>NZ_JBNBBE010001205.1:0-238 GCF_050031795.1 Stenotrophomonas sp. SrG | reverse complement strand
CGCGCCCCGCCCGGCACGTTCGGCGCCGGGGAGCCGCCGGCCTGGGACGCGCCCACCGGCGGGTATCTGCTGACCGCGTGTGTCGGCAGCGGCTAGCGGGCCGGGCGTGGTGTGCTGGAGTCCCTCGCGCGTTGCCGCCGCGACCCGCCCACCGGTCGGTTCCTAGCGGTTCCGTACAGGCAGCGGTCGGCACACGCCGGTACCGCCCGCCCGGTGGTCGGGCGGCGCAACAGCTCAT
>NZ_JBNBBE010001204.1:0-238 GCF_050031795.1 Stenotrophomonas sp. SrG | reverse complement strand
CACCACGCCCAGCCCCCTGCCCACACCCGCCCGCCGCAGCGACACGCACCCCGGACCCGTCGCCCCCCGCCACGCCCTTTTATTACCGCGCAGCCTCGTCACCACGCGCCCGCCGCCACCGCTGCAGCGCAGCCACGAACACCCACCCCACCACCGCGGCAACCACCAGCCACTCCCCGGCACCCCCCGGTCGGCCCCCCCACACCACGTGCACCCACAGCAGCCCGAAACCCAGCCA
>NZ_JBNBBE010001203.1:0-238 GCF_050031795.1 Stenotrophomonas sp. SrG | reverse complement strand
CTCCCCGCCGTCCTCGACGCCGACGACCAGCTCGCGCAGACACACGCCCACCCGACCGAGCTCAGCGAGCCGACGTGGCTCGTCAGCGGCACCCCGCTGATCGGTCGCCGCCGCGCCGGCTGGCGCGGCGCCGAAGCGGGGCATGGGGCCCTCACCGCCATGGCGCTGCTGCTGCGGGCCGGCGTCGGCCGCCAGTTCGTCTTCGAACTGGTGGGCGGGCGCGCGCGCTGAGCCCCCG
>NZ_JBNBBE010001202.1:0-238 GCF_050031795.1 Stenotrophomonas sp. SrG | reverse complement strand
GGCGGGGAAGGGAGACATGCAGACGCATGGATCCGGCAGCAACTCTGAGTCGACTGGCTGACTGGGCGAAAACGCGGTCTGATCAGGGATATTCATATTCCAAGATCAAGAAAGTGATCGCCATGCGCACGTTCATCCGCAGCTACATCCAGTCCGAGAAGGCCCGTCGCGAGGAGAACGGCGACGCCGGCTTCTCACTCATCGAACTCATCATCGTCGTCGTGATCCTGGGCCTGTC
>NZ_JBNBBE010001201.1:0-238 GCF_050031795.1 Stenotrophomonas sp. SrG | reverse complement strand
CTCCGTGATGGTCGCCGGCGGCTACATCTCCGTGCCTGCAGGCTCTGGGGCCGGAGCGGTGACCCTGGCCGACCGCATCTGCCTCAGCCGCGCGCGGTCCCTCTGCGATACCGCCAACGTGCAGCTTGTGGTCGGGCCCGATGCTGTGGACGATGCCGAGACCAAACCCGGGGCAGGGCAAGCGGCGATGGGTAACGTGGTCACCAACGACAATGCCGCGCACGGCGCAGAGTTCTCG
>NZ_JBNBBE010001200.1:0-238 GCF_050031795.1 Stenotrophomonas sp. SrG | reverse complement strand
CATGAACACCGGCGGCTTTTCGGCGTACAGTTCGCTGCCCCGGTGGGGCAGCATCCACTGGCCGGTCTCGACCATGGCCCGGGCGGCCAGCACGAAACGGGGGTCATCCGGCGGGGTAGGGGCGCGCAGTCCGATCCCTGCGGCAAGGGCCAACTGCAGGGCGAGGCAGGTCAGCAGTCGCCACCGCAGGCGGGTCAGGATCGTCTGCCAGGGCCAGGGATCGGTTGGACAGCCCGCA
>NZ_JBNBBE010001199.1:0-238 GCF_050031795.1 Stenotrophomonas sp. SrG | reverse complement strand
TCACGAAGGGCACCACCAGCCGGCCGATCAGCGCGCGCGAGCGACCTGCCAGGTCGCGCTCGTCCAGCATCACAGCGAACAGCCTGCCCACCAGGTCGATCGCATCTTCATCCTGCGGGGCCAGGCGCGCCTGCGCCGGGTCCACGCCGAGCCGGGTTGCCGCGGACAGCACTTCGCTCTTCAACCGCTGGGCCCGCGATTCGCCGGCTTCGCCGAGCGCCGCGCGCGGGGTCGCGCT
>NZ_JBNBBE010001198.1:0-238 GCF_050031795.1 Stenotrophomonas sp. SrG | reverse complement strand
CACCTCCGCGACGTGCTGTCGCCTCCCCCGACCGACGAGCGCGACGCCCCCGAGCCCCACTTCGCCGTGCGGCGCGAGCTGGTCAAGCGGCTGGGCGCGCAGGAAGGCGAGGACAAGCGCTGGCGCGAGAACGTGCTCGACGTTCGCCTGCATGTGGAGTTCAGCGGCGTGGAACTGGACGCCGCCACCCGCGAGCAGGTCGAGATCTACCGCAGCGGCGCCGGCAAGTCCGGTGGCA
>NZ_JBNBBE010001197.1:0-238 GCF_050031795.1 Stenotrophomonas sp. SrG | reverse complement strand
CTATGAGCAGGGTGCAGCCCGCTTCGGCTGGGCCGACCGCCCGCAGCAGCCGAGTTCCCGCCGCGAAGGCAATGAGTGGGTCGGCTGTGGCATGGCCACCGGCCAATGGGATGCCATGCAGATGTTCGCCCGCGCGCGCGCCCGCCTGCACGCCGTCGGGATCCGCGATGGCAGCCTCGCGCACCGCGACGACCCCGCCGGCCCCGAGACGCTGACCGCCCTGCTCGCCGCCGATGCG
>NZ_JBNBBE010001196.1:0-238 GCF_050031795.1 Stenotrophomonas sp. SrG | reverse complement strand
TGAGCGCGGTGAGGGCCGCCACGCTGCAGGCGCGCGAGCGCGCGCTGGCCGCCGCCGGCGGCACCGTGCTGGAACTGATGACCTACCGCCTGTCCGCCCACACCACCGCCGCTGACGCGCGCCGCTCCCGCGACGATGCCGAGGGCAAGGCTGCCTGGCAGCGCGAGCCGATGCTGCGCCAGCGCAAGGACCTGATCGGTGCCGGCGTGTGGAGCGAGGAAGAGGACCAGGCCTGGAC
>NZ_JBNBBE010001195.1:0-238 GCF_050031795.1 Stenotrophomonas sp. SrG | reverse complement strand
ATCAACATGCCGGGCGTGCCGGGCCCCCGCGTGGGCGTGCGCCGCATCGTGTTCACGGGCACCCCCCGCACCTCCGCTGAAGTGCTGCGTCGTGAAATGCGCCAGTTCGAGAACAGCAGGTACTCGCAGGCCGCGATCGACCGTGCCAAGATCCGCCTGCAGCGTCTGGGCTCCTTCGACTCGGTGGATGGCGAAACGCCGCCGGTCACCGGCAGCAACGACCAGGGCGACGAGGTCT
>NZ_JBNBBE010001194.1:0-238 GCF_050031795.1 Stenotrophomonas sp. SrG | reverse complement strand
ACCTGGCCGCGGGCGAAATCGCCACCGGCACCAGCGACCTCTCGCGCCGTACCGTACAGCAGGCCGCCAACCTGGAAGAAACAGCCGCCTCCATGGAGGAACTGACCTCCACCGTGCGCCTGAACGCCGAACACGCCCGCCAGGCCAACCGGCTGGCGATTGGTGGGCACAGCGTGGCCTCGCAGGGGGGTGACGTCGTCGGCGAGGTGGTCCCCACGCTGCGCGCGATCGAGGCCAG
>NZ_JBNBBE010001193.1:0-238 GCF_050031795.1 Stenotrophomonas sp. SrG | reverse complement strand
GGTCGGGGGGGATGCTCGGCTGGTAGAGCGTGGCCCTGCCTCGGGGGCCGAAGCCGGCCTCGCCCGAACCGGCAGGGAGCCTGCAGACGACCGCTACACCGGCGGGCAACCGACGGCCGCACAACTGCAGCAGGCCGCCACGGCAGGCATCACCCCCGTGATCGACCTGCGCCTACCCGCCGAAGACCGCGGCTGCGACGAAACCGCCACGGCGGCGGCGCTCGGCCTGCACGACGTG
>NZ_JBNBBE010001192.1:0-238 GCF_050031795.1 Stenotrophomonas sp. SrG | reverse complement strand
GCGGCAGACGGAAAGTTGGGAACCGCGCAGTAGCTGCCGTTCCAACCCTTGAGTTAATCTGGGACATAGGACGCTGATGACCTCGTAGGCTTATCCCCGCCAAATTTGATGTTGTCGTAGATCACATGGCATTCAAGCGTGTCGAAGCAGCGCGGGCCGTAGCTATGCTTCTCACAGCGCAACGGCCGTTCCACCGGCTTGTAGTTCCTCTTCGCCGAGAGGGCAGGATCGCGCTCGG
>NZ_JBNBBE010001191.1:0-238 GCF_050031795.1 Stenotrophomonas sp. SrG | reverse complement strand
CCGCGGTACACGGCAAAGTAATCACCTCCGCGTGGGCCACGACCAAAGGTCGAGGCCGACCGACCCATAGAACCGAACCTGCGACCCGACCATTCGAACCGACCCTTCGAACCGACCATTCGAACCGCCCATTCGAACCGACCATGCGAACCGACCCTTCGAACCGACCATCCGACCCGACCATTCGAACCGACCACTCGATCGGCTAGCGGGTAGGTCACGACCGTTGGTCGTGACC
>NZ_JBNBBE010001190.1:0-238 GCF_050031795.1 Stenotrophomonas sp. SrG | reverse complement strand
AAATGAGGCCACGATCGAATACGTGAAGGACCGCAAGGCCTTCGGCGCGGCGAACGGCACGTTCCAGAAGACCCAGGCCAAGATCGCCGAAATGAAGTGCAAGCTGGACGCAGCACTGCTGCTGACACTGCGCGCGGCATGGGTGAAGGGCCAGGGCAAGCGTTTCAGCAACGAAGCGGCAATCGCCAAGCTCACCGCGTCGGAAGCGGCGATGTGGATCACCCACCAGGCCGTGCAG
>NZ_JBNBBE010001189.1:0-238 GCF_050031795.1 Stenotrophomonas sp. SrG | reverse complement strand
TCATCAGGCAGCGTCCCGAATGCCGCTCCATGCGCCCCGCCCAGCCGCGAGCGCTCGAACGCAGGGGCCAGCGGGCTGCCCGCACGCAGCAGTACGGCGGCCTGCAGCCGCAGCGCCAGCCGTTCGGTCACCACCCGTGCCTGCGCGTCCGATGGCGGAGCGGGCAACCGCTCCGGCTAGGACGCCCGCGCGCGGGCCGCGTCCGCAGCGCGCGCGGCCCCCGCGGCCCGCGCGGCCG
>NZ_JBNBBE010001188.1:0-238 GCF_050031795.1 Stenotrophomonas sp. SrG | reverse complement strand
CTCAGACCCGCGTCGCCGGATATGCCGGTTTCGGGTCGCGGGCCCGCTGCGCGCGAAGGCCTTCGTCCGGGGTCTGGTCGCCGTGCCGCACGGCGCGGACCCGGTCGGAGCTCGGCAGGTCGATGCCGTGGCGACGGGCCTGGCGCCAGACAGCGTCGGCGGTCTGCACCGATACCACCACCTGGCCGCTCTCGCGGCTCGCGTCCTCCAGTGACTGCCCACGCCCCAACGCCAGGCA
>NZ_JBNBBE010001187.1:0-238 GCF_050031795.1 Stenotrophomonas sp. SrG | reverse complement strand
CGGGATGCGCACCACCCGCGCGACAAGCCCGAGAGGGCGACGCTGTTCAACAAGCCCTTCCGCTTCACCGGCGGCGAAATCCCCGGAGAATTCCTGAAGAGCCTGGGCTACCTGCCCGGCGCGCACAGCCCGGATTGCCCGGTGTCCCAACGCCTGCAGAAACTCAAGAAAACCGGGTAACGCCTCAGACGCCCATGTAGCGGCCGGGCGGATGGTTGAACAGCAGCACCAGGCTCGG
>NZ_JBNBBE010001186.1:0-238 GCF_050031795.1 Stenotrophomonas sp. SrG | reverse complement strand
TGTCGGGCCGGGATCGGTAAAGCGTTCGAACGCGGTGCGGGCCGGCGCGCGCGCCGAGCGGACGCGGGCCACGAGCAGGGTCTGGGGGGAATCATGTTCGGCCACCCCGATGCCCAGCGCTTCGCGCACGCCGCTGCGGGTGCCATCGTCGCCCACCCCCCGCCGCGCAAGCAGGGTTGGATCACCGGCATGGTCGGCTTTCTCCACTTCGCGGGAGCAATCGACCGTGGCGCCCAGA
>NZ_JBNBBE010001185.1:0-238 GCF_050031795.1 Stenotrophomonas sp. SrG | reverse complement strand
ATGCAAGGGGTCGAACCGGACATGATCGTGCGTTGCGGCCTGGCCGCGGCCAGCCTGAAGCATGCCATCCCCGGGGTTTTCAACCCCGTCCGTGAAGCTGACGTACTGGCCCTGACGGGCGAGGCGCGAGTCGATGTCCGGCGCTGATCCGCGCGTACGCGCAGTCCGGCACCTGGCCCCGGTGAGTCCGGGGTACACCCCTGACAGCGTGGACGAGCCGGTGCGTGTCGCCCAGGCG
>NZ_JBNBBE010001184.1:0-238 GCF_050031795.1 Stenotrophomonas sp. SrG | reverse complement strand
CCGGAACCGTCTACAAATGGAAGGACGCCAACGGCGTGACCCAGTATTCGGAGGAGCCGCCCACCGGCCAGAAGGCCGAAGAGCGCACGAACCAGACGCGCGACCCGGCCGGCCGCACCGCGGCAGCCGAGCCCGCCGCCGCCGCATCGGCCGACTGCAGCACCGCCCGCACCAACCTGTCCCTGCTCATCGGCACGGGCGCGGTACTGCAGGACACCAATGGCGACGGCAAGCCGGA
>NZ_JBNBBE010001183.1:0-238 GCF_050031795.1 Stenotrophomonas sp. SrG | reverse complement strand
TCACCGTCGTCTGCTTGGCCGAATCGGCCGTGAGGCAGCCGGCATCCAACAGCTCGCAGCCAAGCTGGTCGGCCCGGTCGCAGGACAACGTCGACGGCGGCAGCAGGAACAGCGCATCGAGCCCTACACGGCGGTCGTCGGCCAGCAGCGCGGGGGCCGTGGCTTCGACAGGTTGGGCGCGGGGCGGTGCGCTCACCACGCCGCTTGCCTCGGGCCGCTCGCGCTTTGCAGGGTGGCG
>NZ_JBNBBE010001182.1:0-238 GCF_050031795.1 Stenotrophomonas sp. SrG | reverse complement strand
TCCGCGAACACCCGGTTCAGAGCCATCGCGCGCGGCCTGTCCCCGGCCAGCGGGTGCCCGGCGATGGCCCCCATCGTGGGGCCCGCGATCACCGGCAGCTGCGTCGGCAGCTCACCGTCGATATCGAACAGGTAGCCTTCCCCGTCCTGCTTGGCCAGCAGCTCGCGCATCGGCCCCTGGGTCACGATCGGGCCGTGGTGGCGGATCGGCAGGTGGCGGCACAGGTGCTCGGCCGCTT
>NZ_JBNBBE010001181.1:0-238 GCF_050031795.1 Stenotrophomonas sp. SrG | reverse complement strand
CGCGAAATCGCCGGCACCAAGGACTTCGGGCTTTAACAGCTGCGCTGCATTCAGAAGTACAAGCTGGGTTCGCTGGGCTTCAATGCCACGTGGAACATCACCGTCCGCTTCAAGCTGAGCTTCGACGGCCACGATTCGAAGAACGAAAGCCGGCCGAAGGATCCGCTCACCGGCGGCGGCTCCATCTTCTCCAGTATCGCCCGCACCAACACCTGCACCACCGGGCCGCAGTGCGGGG
>NZ_JBNBBE010001180.1:0-238 GCF_050031795.1 Stenotrophomonas sp. SrG | reverse complement strand
CGCTCCGTCGATCCGCACCCCGGTGCGGCCCCGCGCGCCGCCAGCCAGAATCCGCGCGACCGCGGCCGGCACTGCCTCCAGGGCCATCTCGCCGGTGCAGATTGCGTCCAGGGGCCGCGGCTTCCAGTCGCCGCCCAGTCGCTCCCCGCCCTGCTCGCGCCGCGCACGCGGGGCCGAAGACGACGACCCGCCCCGCAGCGACACGCCGCGGATGATGCAGGGCATCACCGTCATATCC
>NZ_JBNBBE010001179.1:0-238 GCF_050031795.1 Stenotrophomonas sp. SrG | reverse complement strand
GCATCAAGAACGCCGATGTCTCGCGTCACCGCCACCCGGAGCAGTCCCGTAGTGAATGAGCCCTGGAAAAACGCCCGCCGCCCCTCCTCGCGACCGCCGCGGGCCACCCCGCTGCCGCCGCGCGAACGCGGCACCCCGCCACCACCGGGGCGCGGCCACGCCGACCGGCGCCTGTACGGCTGGACTGCCGTGCAGGCGCTGATCGAGCGCCGCCCGCAGGCGCTGCGCAAGCGGTACC
>NZ_JBNBBE010001178.1:0-238 GCF_050031795.1 Stenotrophomonas sp. SrG | reverse complement strand
CTCGATAGGCTCGCGTCATGGCCGCCGACTGGGTACCCGATGTCCTCGGGGCGCCGTTCGAGCAGCTGACGCTCGACCTGGGCGTCGACGGTCGCCACGGCCCGCTCGTCGCGACCCTGGTGCGACTGCGCCCGAACCCGATCGCGGCGCTCCTGCAGCCGCTTCGCGATGTCGACGTGCTCTACGTCCACGGCTGGTCGGACTTCTTCTTCCAGACCGAGCTCGCCCGGTTCTGGAA
>NZ_JBNBBE010001177.1:0-238 GCF_050031795.1 Stenotrophomonas sp. SrG | reverse complement strand
GAGTTCTTCCGGTCACGGCCCATGCGTGCGGTGCCCATTTCGTGGATGCGCTTGCGCTGCGCGTAGTCGTTGTCGTGCATCTCCTCGTCCTTGACCCCGGCGGCCTCCAGCATCTCGGCGGCATCGGCGGCCTTGTCCTGGCGCATGGCCTTCTCGTTCGCGCGCTGGGAAACGTCCCTCGCCAACACCGGCAGCCCCCACTTGTCCTGGCGGTCAGGGGCGAGGCGGATCGGGTTGT
>NZ_JBNBBE010001176.1:0-238 GCF_050031795.1 Stenotrophomonas sp. SrG | reverse complement strand
ACTTCCGGCTCGGCAATCTGACCGCGCTGCGCGAACTCGCGCTGCTATGGCTCGCCGGCGAGGTAGACAGCGCTCTGAGGTCGTACCGGAAGGAGCACGGCATCGAGGGGTCGTGGCAGGCCCGCGAGCGTGTCGTCGTCGCACTCACAGGCGGCCCGGAGGGCGAGACGCTCATCCGCCGAGGCGCGCGGATCGCCGCGCGGGCGGCCGGGGGCGACCTCCTCGCCGTCCATGTGAC
>NZ_JBNBBE010001175.1:0-238 GCF_050031795.1 Stenotrophomonas sp. SrG | reverse complement strand
ATTAATACCCGAAGCCATCAGATGCACCCTAGAGCGCTAAACGCAAGCTCAGTAGGGCCATATATACCCCTAGATGCCTTCGTTGATGGTTGCGCCCCAGCCATCACAGTTTTCCCGGTTGCTGTCAAAATGATCGGACCTTCCCGGCAAGTCTTGTCGTCAGCGGTAGAGCGTGTTCGTCCCCGGATTTTGGTACGAGTAAACATAGCCGATGATGCTACGCCTCACCGGCTTGGCA
>NZ_JBNBBE010001174.1:0-238 GCF_050031795.1 Stenotrophomonas sp. SrG | reverse complement strand
AAGTTGCGAAGGGCGGCGCGATGCTTACTTGCACCCCACTTCGCTGCCCCCCTTGCAGCGACGTCGCAACGGGGCCGGTCGTATTCATGATCGTCGTTCCAACGCTCGGATTTACGAAGCCTCCAGCCCTACCCAAGGAAGACCTTGATGTTGCCAGCATCCAGATATTTCGAAGTACATCTTCACCACTATGCAGAAGCATTGAAGGGGACGATGCGGGAGACTGGCTACCCGGCCA
>NZ_JBNBBE010001173.1:0-238 GCF_050031795.1 Stenotrophomonas sp. SrG | reverse complement strand
CGCCCCGAGGCACCCCTGCGCGACGGCCAGCCGAGCACGCCGGTCAGGTCGTTCGGCGACGTGGTCCGCATGGAAATGGTCACCGCCGCCGGCGAGAGCATCTTCGGCGCCATCGAACAGCGCATCGCACAGGCAGCACGGCCCTGACCACCCCGGCCGACCGCATCGCGCTGCACAGCTACTGGCGCTCCAGCGCGGCCTCCCGCGTGCGCATCGGTCTGAACCACAAGGGCCTGGA
>NZ_JBNBBE010001172.1:0-238 GCF_050031795.1 Stenotrophomonas sp. SrG | reverse complement strand
CCCTCCGGACCGGCTGCGCGAACTGGCCAGCCTGGGCCACCACCCGCTGCCGGTGACGGCGTGGGCGGCAGGGCTGGCGACCCTGCGTGAGCCTGGGCTGGTGGAACAGCGTCGCGAGCCGAACCCACGGGTGCGGCAGGCCACCGTGGACTGGCTGCAGCAGAGAGGTTTCCGCGGCCTGCCGACTGAGGACAACGGCTTCATGGTCGATGTGCAGCGCGATGGCGCGGCAATCCCC
>NZ_JBNBBE010001171.1:0-238 GCF_050031795.1 Stenotrophomonas sp. SrG | reverse complement strand
GGTCAGCTTCACGCACCTCATAGGGTGGGCGATCATCCGCGCGCTCAAGGAGTTCCCGAGCCAGAACGTGTTCTACGCCGAGATCGACGGCAAGCCGTCCGTCGTCGCGCCGGCGCACGTGAACCTCGGCATCGCGATCGACCTTCCGAAGCCCGACGGCACGCGCGCCCTCCTGGTTCCCAGCATCAAGCGCGCCGATCAGCTGACGTTCGGCGAGTTCCTGGCGACGTACGAAGAC
>NZ_JBNBBE010001170.1:0-238 GCF_050031795.1 Stenotrophomonas sp. SrG | reverse complement strand
TCGCGACCGGCTCGTTTCGAGGGCCGGGATTGACCCCCCGGGCCCGTGTTGCTGCAGTGCAGCGAATTCTCCGGGCGGTAGCCGGCTGCAAATCAGCCACGCTATAGTGGTCGATCAATGCGGTGCCCGCTTTCGTGCCCGGGCTGTATGGCGCGACGTACCTGACCAAATTCATGCCTGCTGACACGACTACTCCGCCGGCCGCTCCGGCCCAGGCTTCCGGTCCGCTGTTCTACCG
>NZ_JBNBBE010001169.1:0-238 GCF_050031795.1 Stenotrophomonas sp. SrG | reverse complement strand
TGCGCATGGCGCGCAGCAGCGCCAGGTCGTGGCTGACCACCAGCACGCTGGTGCCGCGCTCGGGCAGTACGGCGAACAGCGCCATGATTTCAGCGGCCAGGGTCGGATCGAGGTGGCCGGTGGGTTCGTCGGCCACAAGCAGCTTGGGCTCGCCGACGATCGCACGGGCGATGCCCACGCGCTGCTTCTCACCCGCCGACAGCTGAGACGGCAGCGCCTTTTCCCGATGGCCAAGGCA
>NZ_JBNBBE010001168.1:0-238 GCF_050031795.1 Stenotrophomonas sp. SrG | reverse complement strand
TGGCAGGGCCACGGCGAAGAACATCGCGCAGGTGGCGGCCAGCGCGAAGCCGCCGAAGATCGCGGCCAACGAACGCGACAGCACTCCCAGCCAGGGGCGGTCGAAGAAACCGCCGAAGCGGTAGAACCAGCTGGCATCAGGCGTGCTGTCCACGGGAACCTGCAATGTCGGGTCGAACAACGAACGTCACCCGCCCGGGCCGGTGCAAGGGGGAGGGTGGCCATCCGTGGCCAAGCCG
>NZ_JBNBBE010001167.1:0-238 GCF_050031795.1 Stenotrophomonas sp. SrG | reverse complement strand
GCGCAGGCCACACTGGATGCACAACCGCCGGGCATGACCGGTGCCCAGCGCGAGGTGGCCGCCAACATCGCGCGTTTCGACACGCTTCGAGCGCTGTTCCGGCGCGACGGGCACACGCTGCAGCAGCTGCCGTGCTCCGGCAGCACCCGCGACTCCTTCGGCTTCGACCGGACCTATAACGGCGGCAATCTGATGCTGGAGTTTGCCGGCGCCGGCACCCCCCGACGCACGTTGATGG
>NZ_JBNBBE010001166.1:0-238 GCF_050031795.1 Stenotrophomonas sp. SrG | reverse complement strand
GCCTACCGCCGTGGTGGCGTTGGACAGCGCCTGGCTGTTGCGGCCCAGCGCGGGGGCGCCGTCGCCGTGGGCATTCGCACTGGCGCCGGCAGCGAGTGCGCCTTCGCCATCGATGCGGGCTGCATCGCTGTCGTTGCCTTCGCCGTCCGCCTTGAAGTAGCGCGTTGCGCAGGCGGCCGTTGCAGCGACGGTGTCGAGCTGCGCCTGGTTCACCGCATCGGTGGCCGCAGTACCGGCG
>NZ_JBNBBE010001165.1:0-238 GCF_050031795.1 Stenotrophomonas sp. SrG | reverse complement strand
CTGCATAGGCCAGCTCGGCGCCGCTGCCATCGCCGCCGATCAGCGGCAGGTGGTAACCGGGCACGAGCAGGTACGCCTGGAACCAGCGCGAGAAATTCTCCACGTCGCCTGCGCCAAAGCTGCACTTGCCGCCCCCATCGTGGGCCAGACCGGTGCGCAGCCGGGCCACACCGCCCTGGGCCACCAGGGCGCCCTGCGCGCGCAGGGCCTCGATGCGCTCGCGCGTGCGCTGGGGTTC
>NZ_JBNBBE010001164.1:0-238 GCF_050031795.1 Stenotrophomonas sp. SrG | reverse complement strand
GCGTTGTAGCTGTCGTCGGGTAGTTGACGGAGCCTGGTCTGCCTCCAGCAGGACGATCCCTCGCCGGGAAGGCGAGGGAGTCGGGAGGTTAGAAACCGTAAAACACGAAAACTCGGCGGGCGTATTTCCACGAGGGTGTTGGATTAGCCACCCTCCCGACGCAGGACATCCCCGGCTCGTGTTTTTGGAGTTTCGACGCTCCGGAACACACCATGCGTGCCGCTGCCAGCGATGGGAA
>NZ_JBNBBE010001163.1:0-238 GCF_050031795.1 Stenotrophomonas sp. SrG | reverse complement strand
TGGACGGCATGCAGCTGGAGCTGGAGACCCGCCGCGCACTGGACACCACCCCGCTGCTGGAGCTGGAAGACGCGCCCGCGCCCGACACCGCCGCGACCGGCGAAGCCGGCACCACCGTGGAAGTGGCCGCCTTCGACGAACTGCCCGAGCCGGCGATGTGGGCCGTGGCCGGGGCCAGCTGGCACGACGGCGACGACGACCGCCTGCAGCGCATTGCCGCCGACGAATCCAGCGACCC
>NZ_JBNBBE010001162.1:0-238 GCF_050031795.1 Stenotrophomonas sp. SrG | reverse complement strand
ACCATCGATGGCGCCATCATGTTGACCAGCAAGGACAACTTCTTCTATCACGAGATGATCAGCCACCCGGTGCTGTACACCCACGCCGCCCCCAAGCGCGAGGTGATCATCGGCGGCGGCGACTGCGGCACCCTGCGCGAGGTGCTCAAGCACCCGGGCGTGGAGAGCGTGACCCAGGCCGACATCGACGAGCACATCACCCGCATGCCCGAGACGCACTACCCCGAACAGATCTATA
>NZ_JBNBBE010001161.1:0-238 GCF_050031795.1 Stenotrophomonas sp. SrG | reverse complement strand
CCGCAGTATTCATTGGCGCCCTTCACGAACGATCAATGTTCGAGGGGCTTTTATAGACCTCGACAGGCGCAATGCCTGTTGTGGATCTCTCCCAGCCCCTGGAGCAGATCTCGGAACGGGGGCTCCTCCCCAAGCGCCCGTTCCCCGGCCCCGCTGACCTCCCCCTGGGCGGCGGGGCTTTTTATTTTCAGGAGTCCGGCCAACGGCCGGCGCTACCCGTATGCTTCAGGCACTCTCT
>NZ_JBNBBE010001160.1:0-238 GCF_050031795.1 Stenotrophomonas sp. SrG | reverse complement strand
GTCAACGGCCATCGCGCCATGACACCTGCGGCAACGCATCGCCGTTGATCACAACATGAGTGTGGCAACATTGCCTGGGAGGGGAAAATGTTGAATCGCAAGCGCAGCGCGCTGAGTATCGCGCTGGCCGTCGCCCAGACGCCGTCATTGGCGTTGGCGCAGTCCACCACCCCCGCACCGCCGGCCGGTAACGCCGCCACCGACCTGGATACCGGCCAGGTCACCGGCATCCGCCGCG
>NZ_JBNBBE010001159.1:0-238 GCF_050031795.1 Stenotrophomonas sp. SrG | reverse complement strand
GGGGTGACATCCATGGCGATGACACCGCCATCGACGCCATCAGCAACGACACCCGCACGCTGGCGCCGGACAGCCTGTACGTGGCACTGCGTGGCGAGCGCTTCGACGGCCAGGATTTCGCTGCCGACGCCGTGGCCCGTGGCGCCAGCGCGATGCTGGTCGAGCGCCTGCTCGACGTGGCCGTGCCGCCGATCGTGGTCGGCGACAGCGAGCATGCGCGTGGCCGGATCGCGGCTGG
>NZ_JBNBBE010001158.1:0-238 GCF_050031795.1 Stenotrophomonas sp. SrG | reverse complement strand
GCCAAGGCGTACAGCACCGTGCTGGCGCGTATTGTCGCGCCGCAACATGGAAAAGTAGAGCTAAACTTACTGAACCATCTTTAGCGGAACTTAAGACGATGCGCATCGACCATGCCCAGCTCCGCGCCTAGGCGGCGGTGATCCGCGAAGGCAGTTTCGACCGGGCGGCGCAGTCGCTCAATGTCACCGCCTCCGCGGAGTCGCAGAGGGTGAAATCGCTGGAAGACCTGGTCTGGCG
>NZ_JBNBBE010001157.1:0-238 GCF_050031795.1 Stenotrophomonas sp. SrG | reverse complement strand
CTGTCGCGCGGCACCGCCACGCGGATCACCTGCAGCGGAAACGACCAGGCCGTGCAGAACGCCTCGCAGTGCGCCGCCCAACGATCTGCATCGGCCTGCAGGCCGTGGTGCACGTGCACCGCCTGCAGGCCGGCGGCGCGCTGTGCGGGTGACTGGGCCAGCCAGTGCAGCAGCACCCTCGAATCCAGTCCGCCACTGAAACCCACCAATACGGGTGAGGGCAGGTCGGGGGCAGGGG
>NZ_JBNBBE010001156.1:0-238 GCF_050031795.1 Stenotrophomonas sp. SrG | reverse complement strand
CGATGCGCTGATCACTGCCGCCTACGATTCGGACAAGGACACCCGCGGCCGCCTGCTGCGTGACATCCAGCCAGAGGAGTTCTACCCGGTCTACGGCGACGCGTCGCTGCGCGGCTTCGACGCGCGCTCGGCCGAGCGCCAGTATGTGCGCATCGACAACAAGCGCAGGGTCCTGCTCTACGGCGATTGCCAGGCCGGAGACGGGCTGGCCACGGCCACCGGCCTCGCCGGCCGCGGG
>NZ_JBNBBE010001155.1:0-238 GCF_050031795.1 Stenotrophomonas sp. SrG | reverse complement strand
TTTCGGGGTAGGCTCGGATTCCAACGTGCTGATCGACGCGGCCGAAGAGCTGCGCCTGCTCGAATACGGGCAGCGCCAGCAGCTGCGTGGGCGCAACGTGCTCGCGCCGCAGGAAGGCGTTTCCAGCGGACGCTGGCAGTTTAAACAGTCGCTGCAGGGCGCAGCGCAGGCATTGGGCGTCACCACTTGCCTGCAGCCCGGTGCGCCGGCCGACGTGGTGTAACTGGATCCGCAGCAC
>NZ_JBNBBE010001154.1:0-238 GCF_050031795.1 Stenotrophomonas sp. SrG | reverse complement strand
CAGCGGGAGGGGGTTTTTTTTTGCTGCGCAATAAAAATCCCCCGCCCGCGTGGGATCAACGTACGTTGATCCCGACGGTAGCGCCGACTGTCAGTCGGCCCAGGCGGTGTCGGAGCCGGCCAGCGGCCGGCCCGACAAAAAAAGAGGCGACCCAAAGGCCGCCTCGCTTCGACACGATGAACCTGCCGGGCAGCTACCGCGGCGACGCCACCGCCCGAGCCGACGACACGCCCTTGCG
>NZ_JBNBBE010001153.1:0-238 GCF_050031795.1 Stenotrophomonas sp. SrG | reverse complement strand
CGCCACGCCCACCGCACTCATCCACACCCCCACGCGCCCCACGGGGCCGCGCCTGCCGATCCAAGACCAGGCCAATTCGCCCCGGCACTTCATGCGCGAGCTGAACCGGCTGGGGATCACCTCGGTGATCGACGCCGGCGGCGGCTTCCAGACTTACCCCGAGGACTACCAGGTCATCGAGCAGCTGCATCGCGACGGTGAACTGACGGTGCGCAGCGCCTACAACCTGTTCACCCAG
>NZ_JBNBBE010001152.1:0-239 GCF_050031795.1 Stenotrophomonas sp. SrG | reverse complement strand
TCAGAGGACGGTCCCGCCCTAGATGTTCTCGAGTTCGGGTAGACCCTGTGCGTGCCGGACCGTTTTGCCTTTCAGGCATGTCGCGCTCACGGCAGTGATGAACGTGAAATGTTCGGGCGTTCCTTCGCTTTGGCCCGATACTTCGTGTAGATGGATGGAGCCTGTGTTGGGCATGTCGGCAAAATTTATTAACCTCTCTTGAACGTAGCAATTTCACCGGTAGAGCCCCCGTGAGCGCG
>NZ_JBNBBE010001151.1:0-239 GCF_050031795.1 Stenotrophomonas sp. SrG | reverse complement strand
GTACGGCCGCGAGGCCACGCCGGAGGAGCAGGCCAATGAAATGGACATTCCGGAACAAAAGAACAGCAAGCTGATGAAGATCGCCGAGGAGACGATATCGATGGATACCCCGATCGGCGACGACGAGGATTCCGATCTGGGCGACTTCATCGAGGACAACAACTTTGAGTCCCGTATCTAGATAACCACCCAAATCAACCATGGGGTAACCTTGCTTGACGTGCTTGCTGGCCCCAGCC
>NZ_JBNBBE010001150.1:0-239 GCF_050031795.1 Stenotrophomonas sp. SrG | reverse complement strand
CCTGGGGCAGGGTGGCCTTGCCAGCCCGGTTGAGCCGGTCAGCGTGGAACGAGGGAACCTCGACCGGCTCCCCTCGATAAATGACGGTGCTCTTCATCTTTCAATCTCCTGGAATCGGGGGGGGGCGAGTGGGCCGCCCCAGCGACGGGCACTTTCCCCAAAAAAACCCCCACACCACAGCACACCCCCGCTGGCGGCGCCGCGACCCCGTTATGGAGCGGTGGGGCCGGCGCGCGGGG
>NZ_JBNBBE010001149.1:0-239 GCF_050031795.1 Stenotrophomonas sp. SrG | reverse complement strand
TTTTCTATGCTCTTTTTCGTTTTTGGTGGTTTGGTTGCTGGTTGTTTGGGGTTGGGGGGGGCGGGGGGGTGTTCGGTCCCCGGCAGTCGCGGCGGCCGCCGGCCCACGCCTCCCCCCCCTCCCCCCCCCGCCCCCCCCGCCCCCCCTCCCCGCCCGCGCGCACCGCGCCCACGACCCCATCGCCGCGCCCGCCCACCCCCCCCTTGGCATCGCCCCCGCGGCAGCCGGCGCCCCCCGCC
>NZ_JBNBBE010001148.1:0-239 GCF_050031795.1 Stenotrophomonas sp. SrG | reverse complement strand
TTGATAGACCTGTATATAAAAGGGCCACTCCAGTGAAGACGAGTAGGGCGGGGCACGGGACACCCTGTCTGAACATGGGGGGACCCTCCTCCAAGGCTAAAAACTACTGACCGACCGATAGTGAACCAGTACCGTGAGGGAAAGGCGGTAGGTTTGGATCTGTGGCAAATCCGGGATCGGTCGAGACCGTGCACCGAGACGAGTGTTTTGGTGCTGTCTCTGGTAGCCATCTGAGGGTG
>NZ_JBNBBE010001147.1:0-239 GCF_050031795.1 Stenotrophomonas sp. SrG | reverse complement strand
ATGTGAGGGCGGGATGGGGGGTGGTCGTGGATGAACTGGTCGATGCGGTTTGTGTGGACTACGGCCCGCGGTGGTTGGGGTTGCGATTGCGGTGCCGTGCGGCCGTGTTGGCGGTGCGCCGCGATTACGCGGCGTGGGAGGGGCGGCTGCTGGGCGTGGGCGCCGCGTGGGGGGAAGGCGGCGCGGTGGAGGCTGCTGTTGACTCGCGCGCGGTCGGTGCCGGCGCGGCCGCGCCGGCG
>NZ_JBNBBE010001146.1:0-239 GCF_050031795.1 Stenotrophomonas sp. SrG | reverse complement strand
GCACGGGTTGGTTTCCCTGTGCGTATGGAGCCAATGATTCCAGCTCTGCCACCGCTTCGGCTTTGCCATCGGTACGCGCCTGCTTCTGGGTCCACGCAAAACCACGGCGCTAGCTTTCCGGCGCATTGGAGATCTGCCCGAAGCCGATGTAGGCAAGCATCCACTCGGCCCGGCGCTGGGCCAGCTCCAGACACACGTCGCTACCCCACGATAGGCCCAGCACCAAGATCCGCTCCATG
>NZ_JBNBBE010001145.1:0-239 GCF_050031795.1 Stenotrophomonas sp. SrG | reverse complement strand
CCGCCGGTGCCGACGTCGAGCGGGCCAGTGGCTCCTGCGCCAAGACGCCCGTGCCCGGTGCCGCGATCAGCGAGTAGCCGACGAGTGCCAGGCCGATTGCCGCTACCGTCGAACCGGCAGCCGTCCACTTGAATCTGCGCGAAGCCATGCCCGCGGCCTCAGAGCTTGACAATGGTCTCGATCACCGTCCACGACGACGGGTGCGCCGTGTTGTCAGTGGAGTACGCGGTGATCTGGAA
>NZ_JBNBBE010001144.1:0-239 GCF_050031795.1 Stenotrophomonas sp. SrG | reverse complement strand
CCCCCCCCCCGTCTCGCAGGCGCCGGCGCCCCCCGAGATCTACACACGCGAGGACTCGTCGGGAGCGCCCGATGTGTATCAGCGACAGGGGTGACATCGGCCGCCAGTGCGACGGACGCCCCGACCGCCATCGCTGCCCGGTGGCGTCGATGTGCGTGCTGTACCAGTAACCGGCCCAGCCGCACGGCTGCCCACTCGTCGTTGGGGCGGTGGCGCTGGTGTTGGCGATGGATGTCGTG
>NZ_JBNBBE010001143.1:0-239 GCF_050031795.1 Stenotrophomonas sp. SrG | reverse complement strand
CACCAGCGCTGGCGCTCTTGGTGGCGGTTCTGGCCCAGGGCGACGTTCGATGGTGGTTCGACCCGCCGGTGATGGGCTGTGCACTGCTCGCCTCGGCCGCGCTGGGCACCACCGGCGTGGTGGTGGAACACTACCGGCGCAACCCGCTGCCGGTCGCTTATACACATCTGACGCTGCCGACGTGTCCAAGCGTGTGTAGATCGCGGTGGTCGCCGTATCAGAAAAGACGGGGGGGGGGG
>NZ_JBNBBE010001142.1:0-239 GCF_050031795.1 Stenotrophomonas sp. SrG | reverse complement strand
AATTTGAATGCGGCGATGGCATGGCCACCCCGAAGTGCGGCGTGATGTGGACCCCGGTGGACTGGGTGGCACTGCGTGCCACCTAGGCGGAAGGCTTCCGCGCGCCGAATCCTGCCGAGATCGGCGACGGCGGCCTGGCGGCGTTCGGCGCCGCACGTGATCCCGGGCGGTGCGCGGCCAGCCCGCCGGCGGTTGTGACCACCAACTGCGGTGGGCGCCCGGTGGCCCACATCACCAGC
>NZ_JBNBBE010001141.1:0-239 GCF_050031795.1 Stenotrophomonas sp. SrG | reverse complement strand
GGAGCTGTTGCAGCAGGCGAGGGTGACGCTGCTCGCCGACGACGACCCGCCGGCCACCGGCGCGGCTCCGCGCGGTGGCCTGACCGTGCCGATCATGGCGGGGCTGGCCGCGCGCGGCAGCCAGTTCTCGGCCCGCGCGCTGCGCCAGAGATACCGCGACTTCATCGGCAACCACCAGGACTGCGTGGGCGAATACTCCGGCTGGATCGCGCTTTACGTATTCGCGCGGCGCGCGCAGG
>NZ_JBNBBE010001140.1:0-239 GCF_050031795.1 Stenotrophomonas sp. SrG | reverse complement strand
CGGCCCCCCCGAGTTTCCGCCTATCACGGGCAGTGCCGTCGGCGATCAGCGCGTCTAGCTGCGCCAGCGCGCCAGCGTGGCTGCTCGAGCGCACCGCCACGCACGCCAGGATCCGGTCGCCCTGCTCGGCCGGGATCGCGAAGCCTTCGCCGGTCAGCGCTTCGCGCACGTACTCCGGGCCGCGCTTGTCGCGCTTGTCGACCTCGCGCAGCACCGCCATCTGGCGCTCGCCGTCGGCC
>NZ_JBNBBE010001139.1:0-239 GCF_050031795.1 Stenotrophomonas sp. SrG | reverse complement strand
ATAGGGGGGCGCGGGCGCCCCCTCCCCGCGCGACGAACAGCGCCAGGACCTCTGGCGCTTCCGGACGTGACGAAATCGCCAGCGCCCGGACCCCCGGGCTGGGCGCGGTCGCCGCGCTTGCCGCCAGCGCGGTATTGATCACCCTGGCCGCCATCAACGGCGACGCCAGGCAGCAGGCCAGCGCCAACGTGTTCGGCGGGGCACTGCTGCTGCTTTACACGGCCTCCACGCTCTACCAC
>NZ_JBNBBE010001138.1:0-239 GCF_050031795.1 Stenotrophomonas sp. SrG | reverse complement strand
TCCTGTTCAGTGCCGGGGTGGCGCTGGCCTACAGCCTCGCACCGCGCGCGGCGGATCCCCCGGTGCGGCCGGCGCCGGCCCGCACGCTGCTGCAGCGTGCGCCGCGCATCCTGCTCGCCGGTGCGCTGCTGCACGTGCTGGCATGGTGCCTGTTCGCGCTGCCGGCCGACCGGCTGTGGGGCGCGCTGCAGCGCATCGCCGTGTGCGTTTCGGTGGGCGGGCGGCTGGAGATCAACACC
>NZ_JBNBBE010001137.1:0-239 GCF_050031795.1 Stenotrophomonas sp. SrG | reverse complement strand
GTCCCGGCTCTCCCGCACGCCGGCCGGGTTGAGCACCGGCATCTTCGCGCTGCCGACCTCCTCGGCGCTGCCGAGGGGCAGGGTGGCACCCCGGCAGGCGTGGTCGTCGGCGGCCAGCGCCAGCACGCCACCGTCCACGGACGTACCCGCCGCATTGGCGTGCTTGCACACATCGCCGCAGCGGGCCCCGCCGGGGCCCTTGCCGTACCACATGCCGTACACGCCCGCGACCTCGGCCC
>NZ_JBNBBE010001136.1:0-239 GCF_050031795.1 Stenotrophomonas sp. SrG | reverse complement strand
TGACCCGGTTGGTGCCGCCGCGGTGGCCGCCTGCCGGGCCCAGGACGACACTCCAGTCCGCGGTCTTGATCACGTCCAGCTTGTGATCGATCACCACCACCGTGTTGCCCTCGTCGCGCTGCTTGTGCAGCACGCCCAGCAGCGCTTCGATGTGGTGGAAGTGCAGGCCGGTGGTCGGCGCGTCCAGGGTGTACAGCGGGGGCCCGGTGTCGCGGCGCGGCCGCTCGGTGGTGAGCTTC
>NZ_JBNBBE010001135.1:0-239 GCF_050031795.1 Stenotrophomonas sp. SrG | reverse complement strand
ACACGCATCCAGCTACATCACCACCAGGTTGGCCGGATCCGGCGAGCGCCAGGCGCTCGCGGGCGAGGCCTCCAGCATCTCCTGCGCGCTGCGATAGGGCGTGTCTGCCGTGGCCAGGCCAGGCAGCAGGCAGGAGAGGGCAAGCTCACGCTGGGCTGGACGTTGTGGCGACATGGTGTTCCCCGGGATGAACGATCCCCGATTCTGAGCGTTGCCCGTCTCAGGCCGCCAGCCAACGA
>NZ_JBNBBE010001134.1:0-239 GCF_050031795.1 Stenotrophomonas sp. SrG | reverse complement strand
GAGCGCGCGACCTGGCAGGCCAGGTTCACCTCGCGTTCGCGGGCCGGGTCGGCCACCTCCGCACCGCGCAGGTCGTAGCGCGCTTCCAGCGGCGTGCGGTCGCGCTGTTCGCGCGCACGGCGGCGGTCTAGCTCGCGGCGGGTTTCAGACAGCTCCAGCTGGTTGTTGACCGTGGTCAGCTGCTTGCGGTCGTCCCAGGGCTTGGGCAGGTAGTCGGCTGCGCCGGCCTTGACGAGGTC
>NZ_JBNBBE010001133.1:0-239 GCF_050031795.1 Stenotrophomonas sp. SrG | reverse complement strand
CCGAGCGCTCGGCGAGGGTGGGCTGGGGGATCAGTTCAGCGGGAAGGTCGTTGTGGAAGTCGTACTTCTTCTAGGGAGCGCACGGGAACGTGTAGACAATGTCGGGCATTGTACGACTGGCCACCGGTGGCAACGCGAGAAGCGTTGAACGTCGCGCAAAATGCTGCGTTGCAAGAGTTATTGGCGGGGTTATCGCCCGACTAACCGCGTGATAGCATCGAACCGGAAGTCTGATGCAT
>NZ_JBNBBE010001132.1:0-239 GCF_050031795.1 Stenotrophomonas sp. SrG | reverse complement strand
CGCGCGCGGCGGCCTGCGCGGCAGGCGACGGACCGTACGGACGGTCCTTGCAGTGGAGCAGCACCGGGCCGGTACCGTCCGCGCGGGCGGGCAGGGCGGCGCTGGAACCCGCAGGACCCAGGCCGACACCGGACAGGGCCAGGCCGGGTCCGCCCCGCTGCAGGAAGGCACGGCGGGACGTGACGCTCGCTGACCGGGCAGGAACACCCACGGGGGGACCGTTCCGGCACGCGGGCGCC
>NZ_JBNBBE010001131.1:0-239 GCF_050031795.1 Stenotrophomonas sp. SrG | reverse complement strand
CGACCTCGCCCAGCGCTACCAGGACCCTACGTTGCTGCGCCTGCTGGGCGACGGCCTGCTGCCGGAAGACATCAAGGACCGCGCACTGGCACTGTCCCCGCACGACACCGACGCGTTCCGCCAGAACCTGCGCCCGCGCCTGCAGCACGCGATGCCGGCGGCCCGCCTGGATGACAGCCAGGCGCTGCGGGACCGCATCCACTACCGCGCGGTGGACCGGCGCCCTCCGCAGTCGCTGG
>NZ_JBNBBE010001130.1:0-239 GCF_050031795.1 Stenotrophomonas sp. SrG | reverse complement strand
CCCTTGGCCTTGGCCTGGCCGATGGCCTTGGAGCGGCTGTTGCGCAGTCTCTGCAGCTCCTGGGTACGGATCTGGATGCGCATGCGGTCGGCTTCCAGCGACTCCAGCCCGGAGACGTCCCGCTCGAAACCGCGCGAGGAGCGCAGGCGTTCGGCGAGGGCGGCGGGGTGTGGGCGGAGCAGGGCTGGATCGAGCATGGCGGTTGGGCGGTAAGTACGGGTCTGGCGGGGGATGATCGC
>NZ_JBNBBE010001129.1:0-239 GCF_050031795.1 Stenotrophomonas sp. SrG | reverse complement strand
TCCACCACGTAGTCGTGCATCAGGGTCGAGGTGTGGATGAACTCGATGATCGCCGCCCGCTGGTGGTGCGCCGGGCCGGCCTGGCCTACCGCGTGGCCGGCCAGCATGACCAGCATCGGCCGCAGGCGCTTGCCTCCGGCAGATATGTCGTGGTCGGCGATCTGCTCGATCAGGACGACATCCGAGGACAGGCGGCGGCGAAAGAGCGCTTCCTCGGCGGCCATGTCGCGCGCGGCGAG
>NZ_JBNBBE010001128.1:0-239 GCF_050031795.1 Stenotrophomonas sp. SrG | reverse complement strand
ACGGTGCGAAATCGTTGTGCTGGACGTTGGCCTGCCTGGCGAAGACGGCTTCACGGTGGCGAGCCAGCTTCGCGCCTGGGCCTCTATCTGCATCGTGATGCTGACCGGCCGTGGCGACCCCCGCGACATGGCGGTGGGCCTGACCCAGGGCGCCGAACGGAATCTGGTCCAGCCACCGGACCGGGACGTCCTGGCAGCCGGCCTGCACCGCCTGCGCCGCCGCCTGTCGCCAGCGTCCA
>NZ_JBNBBE010001127.1:0-239 GCF_050031795.1 Stenotrophomonas sp. SrG | reverse complement strand
CGAGCTCGCAGCCGGCATCGAACGCCGCCCGGGTAGTGCGTCCCCGGTGCTGGTCCCCCCCGAGCAGCGCTACGACCGGGCCCGCGCGGTGGGCGTGGAGGAAGTGGCGGTGTTCCCCGCCGCCTCGGAAACGTTCAACCGTACCAACCCCAATGCCGGCCTCGACGAGACGCTGGCGCGCTTCGCCCCGATCCTCGATCGCGCCCGCGTCGACGGGGGGAAAGTGCGCGGCTACGTGT
>NZ_JBNBBE010001126.1:0-239 GCF_050031795.1 Stenotrophomonas sp. SrG | reverse complement strand
CACCAGCGCGTGGTCGGCGCCCTTGGCACGCAGCGCCTCCACACGCGTGCGCCCGCGCTGCACCTGCGCCGGGTACGCCGCGTCGCCCTGCGCCTGCTGCAGGTAGGCGGCGGACATGAAATTGGCGAAACCTTCGTTGAGCCAGAAGTGCTCCCAGCCGATGCACGACACCCGGTTGCCCCACCACTGGTGGGCGGCTTCGTGGGCGATCAGGGCGACCTGGTCCGGGTCGTCCAGCA
>NZ_JBNBBE010001125.1:0-239 GCF_050031795.1 Stenotrophomonas sp. SrG | reverse complement strand
GTCCCGCAGGCTGAGTCTGACTCGGACGCTCCCCGCCGACGAACATCGGCAGCGATCCTTCAAGGATGCAAGTGGAGCTGATGCCCAATGCCTGCTGGGCTTTCGAGGCACCACCCGCCCTGACCCCCGTCGCCCGCGACTCCCAGTTCTTCACGGTCTGTGGCGACTGGCCATGGGCGCGGGCCAGGTCGGACTCACCCCGGATCTGGGGATCAAGGCGCTGAGCAGCGTCGTAGAGA
>NZ_JBNBBE010001124.1:0-239 GCF_050031795.1 Stenotrophomonas sp. SrG | reverse complement strand
CGCCATCACCGTATCGCGCGTGATGGGTGACTACGACGCCGCAGCCACCGCAAGGGATGTTGCGCAGTTGTTGTTGACGCACGCCACGCGCTAACGCCGCAGTAACCGAAATCCCGCCGCAGTACCCCGGTCATCCATTTCCATTGGAGGCCCCACCGGGTCCGCAGCAGCACCCCCGCCCCCCCGGCCCCCCGTCCCGCGCCCAACCGCCGTCCAGACGGGTCGCGTGGCACAAGATG
>NZ_JBNBBE010001123.1:0-239 GCF_050031795.1 Stenotrophomonas sp. SrG | reverse complement strand
AGCGTGCCCGGATACTTGAGCAGCCACTGTTCCAGCCAGAACACCGCGGCCAGGTCGAGGTGGGTGGTCGGTTCGTCGAGCAGCAGCAGGTCGCTGGGCCTCATCAGCGCGCGCGCCAGGGTCAGTCGCGCGCGCCAGCCACCGGAGAACGTCGCCACCGGCCGTGTATGGGTGTCGGACGGGAAGCCCAGGCCATGCAGCAGCTTGCCCGCTCGGGATTCGGCATCGTACGCACCGAT
>NZ_JBNBBE010001122.1:0-239 GCF_050031795.1 Stenotrophomonas sp. SrG | reverse complement strand
GCTGGGGCTGGCACCGAAAACCGCGCGGGTGCTGCGCGAGGATGGCGACGCGGAAGACGTGGACAGCACGGCACTGCAGCCCGGCGACCGCCTGCGGGTGCGGCCGGGCGAGAAAGTACCGGTGGATGGCAGCGTGCTGGTGGGTCGTTCCACGGTGGACGAATCGATGCTGACCGGCGAACCGGTGCCGGTGGCCAGGACCGTGGGCGATGCCGTCATCTGCGACACCCTCAACGGGA
>NZ_JBNBBE010001121.1:0-239 GCF_050031795.1 Stenotrophomonas sp. SrG | reverse complement strand
ACAACCCCCAGCCGACCGGCAACGCCGGTGCGCGCCTGGCGTGTGCGGTCATCAAAGCCCCACCGTAACCGGTAGCGCCGGCCGTTGGCCGGCCCCTTGAAACGAAGAACGCCGGCATCGCCGGCGTTTTTCTTGAACGGTAGCGCCACGCCCTGCGTGGCTGCGCGGCGTCTCCGTCTGCGGGTCAACAATTCCCGCGCATCCTGGCCCGCTTCGCAATGCACGAACAGCACCGGCAG
>NZ_JBNBBE010001120.1:0-239 GCF_050031795.1 Stenotrophomonas sp. SrG | reverse complement strand
TGTTGCGCGCAGCCCGCCATCCTCCCGAGTGGCGTGGATCAACCGCCCCCCCAGCGCCCGGGCCAGCTGGGCGGCGATGGCCAGGCCCAGCCCGGTGCCGCCACGGGCGCGGCCACGCGAAGGCTCCAGCCGATGGACGGGCTGCAGCACCGCCGCAAGCGACGCCACGGGAATGCCTGGCCCACGGTCCATCACATCAATGCTCACCTCGCCGGGCGCGCCTACGGTCAGGCCCACGT
>NZ_JBNBBE010001119.1:0-239 GCF_050031795.1 Stenotrophomonas sp. SrG | reverse complement strand
CCCCATCACACACGGGCCGGCAAAGCGGTGCGAAACTGCGCTTCCCTGGGGTCGCCTGCGCGGTTGCCATGTTGATCCGTATCGCCCTGCCAATGGCCGGCCTGCTTGCGCTGTGCGGCTGCCACCGCCCGGTGCCGCCGGCCCCGGACAAGCCACCCGAACCGCAGGCCACGGCACGTCGCGACGCCATGCAGCCCCCGCGCGACAAGGCCAAGGCCGCACGCGACCCGGGGGACACA
>NZ_JBNBBE010001118.1:0-239 GCF_050031795.1 Stenotrophomonas sp. SrG | reverse complement strand
GCGGCAGATCCCCGATGCCACGCTGCCCAGCCCGGAACAGAAGCTGGCGCTGCTCGGCCTGGCGGTGCGGCGACTGTCGCTGGCCGGATACCAGTACATCGGCATGGATCACTTCGCACTGCCGGAAGAGAACCTCGCCCGCGCCCAGCGCGCCGGCCAGCTGCACCGCAACTTCTTGGGGTACACCACCCACGCGCAGACCGACCGCGGCGGGCTGGGCGCCAGCGCGAGCAGCCGCA
>NZ_JBNBBE010001117.1:0-239 GCF_050031795.1 Stenotrophomonas sp. SrG | reverse complement strand
TGT
Source organism: Stenotrophomonas sp. SrG (assembly GCF_050031795.1). Classification (NCBI taxonomy): domain Bacteria; kingdom Pseudomonadati; phylum Pseudomonadota; class Gammaproteobacteria; order Lysobacterales; family Lysobacteraceae; genus Stenotrophomonas; species Stenotrophomonas sp. SrG. Next base: position 236 of record NZ_JBNBBE010001117.1, on the reverse strand, counting down.
TCGCCAGCCTGAACGCCAAAGCCGAAGCGATGGGGTATGACCTGGCGCCCCTGAACGTGATGGCCCCGGTGGATTGATCGCCGGCGCGCCTGAAACCTGAACGCACCTTCGCTTGTCTGAGGATGCGTATCGACCAACGGTCTATTCCTACCGGCCAGCGTCCCACGGCCGGTAGCCGCACCCCCTACACCCGCACAACTACCATACGCCGTAGGATGCTCTTCGTTACGCGGCAC
>NZ_JBNBBE010001116.1:0-239 GCF_050031795.1 Stenotrophomonas sp. SrG | reverse complement strand
CTACATGGCCGACCTGGATGACGGTCCGCGCCTGCTCACCCCGTTGGGCATCTGATCACCCGGAGTCGTGCAATGCGTAGTTCCCATTACCTGGCACTGGCCCTGGCACTTGGCGGCAGCATCGTCGCCGCCGCACCGGACGCCGCCGCCCAGACACGCAGCGAAAGGCGCAGGACCGCCGAAGGCAGCCTGGTGCTGACCGGGCCGGTCAACATTGGTCCCGAAGGGCCGGTGGAAGG
>NZ_JBNBBE010001115.1:0-239 GCF_050031795.1 Stenotrophomonas sp. SrG | reverse complement strand
TCCGGGAACACGTGACCGAGATGGCTGTCACAGCGGGCGCAAACGATTACAGTTCGCACCATGCCATGACTGACATCACGGATTTCGCGCACATGGTCCGGGTCGATCGGGGCGAAGAAGCTCGGCCAGCCGGTGCCGGAGTCGAACTTGGTGCTGGAACGGAACAGCTGCAGGCCGCACAGGCGGCAGCCGTAGACGCCGTCCTGCTTGTTGTCCAGGAACACCCCACAGAACGGGGA
>NZ_JBNBBE010001114.1:0-239 GCF_050031795.1 Stenotrophomonas sp. SrG | reverse complement strand
CACCCTTGCAGATCACGGCTTCCGGGTAACGTCGGATTTGCGCATTGAGAAGATCGGTTATATGATTCGCGAGCATACGCTGCAGCGGGTCCCGTACCTGCTGGTGGTGGGCGACCGTGAGAAGGAAAATGGCGCCGTCGCCGTGCGTACGCGCTCGGGCGAGGATCTGGGCAGCATGTCCGTCCAGGCGTTCGTCGAGCGGTTGCAGGCCGAACAGTCTGTGTAAGAAAGTCCCGGCC
>NZ_JBNBBE010001113.1:0-239 GCF_050031795.1 Stenotrophomonas sp. SrG | reverse complement strand
CTGCCCAGCTGGGAGCGGTCGTGCAGCATGACCGCCAACGTCGACCAGAACGCCCAGCAGCCCACCGCCAGCAGCCCCTGCGCGAACACCGCACGGCGCAGCTGCGGCAGTCCACGCCACAGGTGGGCCAGCGAACGCAGCAACGCCGGATACCGCAACGACGTGGACGGTGCCAGGTGCGGCAGCTCGCGCGCCAGTACCAGCGCCATCACCACCACCGAGCCGGCGGCAATACCGAA
>NZ_JBNBBE010001112.1:0-239 GCF_050031795.1 Stenotrophomonas sp. SrG | reverse complement strand
TGTATGGCCAGCGGCCTTGAGCTGGGCCACGGTCTCTTCGACCTTGCCGTCCTTGTACAGCGAGCTCTCCTGGAAGTAGATGTCGAAATCCCCTCCGAAGGCGGCCAGGTCCTGGTTCTGCTCGTTGCGCAGGTAGGCCACGGCGAAGCGGCGGATCGCATCCAGGTGGACCGGGTCGCGCTCGCCCACCACCGCATGGCCTTCCAGCTCCACGGTGGCGCCGGCCAGGTAGGCCTTGG
>NZ_JBNBBE010001111.1:0-239 GCF_050031795.1 Stenotrophomonas sp. SrG | reverse complement strand
ACGTTGGGCCACGCGGCCTGGCGTTGGCGTCGCTTTGCCCAAAACCAGCCAACCAGGAGTCGCATCGTTGAATCGGATTTATCGCAAGGTCTGGAACAAAGCACGGGGGCAGATGGTCGTTGCCTCCGAACTCGCCAGCAGCCAGACCCCGGGCGTGGTCATCGATCAGCGACGTTCTTCCGACACGCGCGGGGGCGCCGTGCTCTCGGCCGCCCTGGCGTGGACGCGTGGATGGGGCA
>NZ_JBNBBE010001110.1:0-239 GCF_050031795.1 Stenotrophomonas sp. SrG | reverse complement strand
TGGATATCGCTGTAGTCACCGATATCGGGGACAAGTGCTTCCTTGATTTCGGCCATGGGGATAACACCGGCAATCTGGTGTAGGGAATCGCCTATAGTGGGGGCATGAGGCGTCAGCGCCAACCAGCTTGGGCAATTTTCACTCGCTCTGTCCCGGGACAGCCTGCTGCAGCAGGGATGGGCGCTGCTGCGGCGGGTGTTCCAGTCGGTACCGTATTGTCCCGCTGCGGTCCGGCTCAG
>NZ_JBNBBE010001109.1:0-239 GCF_050031795.1 Stenotrophomonas sp. SrG | reverse complement strand
CCTTGTAACTGATGGTCTCGATCCAGATATCCGGAACGAAGCCCGGCCGCTGCGACTGCCAGCGCGCGGTCGGGGTCGGTCCGGCGTTGTACGCGGCGATGGTCACATCGGGCAGGCCTTCGTACTTGTTCATCAGCTGGCGCAGGTAGGCAGTGCCGATGGCGATGTTGGGGTCGGCGTCATACAGGCTGGCGGCACCGCCCTAGGTGGTCAGGCCGATGGTCTTGGCCACGCTCGCA
>NZ_JBNBBE010001108.1:0-239 GCF_050031795.1 Stenotrophomonas sp. SrG | reverse complement strand
GTCGCGTTCGGTCAGCGCGCCCAGCGAAAGGCCACCGCCCTGCTTGTTCAGGCCCTTGCGGTCGGACAGCACGCCAGCGTTGAGCACGGTGTTGACGATGCGCTCGCCCTGCACTTCGACCACCTGCAGCTGCATCAGGCCGTCGGCGAGCAGCAGCACGGCACCGGCCACCACGTCCGGCGGCAGGCCCAGGGAGCTCACGCCGACCTGGGGGGTGTCGCCGGCCGGCGCAGTGGCCG
>NZ_JBNBBE010001107.1:0-239 GCF_050031795.1 Stenotrophomonas sp. SrG | reverse complement strand
GCCCCCACACCACTTCGCGCTTGCCCGGCGGCAGCGATTCCAGCGGGTTGCCGATCTCGGCCGGCGCCAGCGTATTGACCAGCCGGCGCACCGGACCCAGCCGCCCGCTGTCCAGTGAATCGGACAACAGTCGCAACTGGCGCGCCGTCTTGTCGTGGCGTACGGCTTCGGCCATGCACAGCTCCCGCGGAAAAATAAAAAAGGCCGCTATCCCGGACAGGATGCGGCAGAGGGGGTGG
>NZ_JBNBBE010001106.1:0-239 GCF_050031795.1 Stenotrophomonas sp. SrG | reverse complement strand
GACCAGCGCGATGCTGGCACTGGCCGCCGCCGTGGGCCGCGAGCTGTCGCTGGGCGAACGGGACGTGCTGATGCTGGAAGCCGGCGAGGGCAAGGTGCTGATGCTGGCGCTGCCGTGCGCGCCCGCACCGCTGTGGCTGATGGCCGCCTGCGACACGCGCTGCGTGACCGGCAAGGTGCTTTGGAGGGCAAAGGAATGTGGCCGCAACATCATGGCCGAACTCAGCGGATCACGAGCCG
>NZ_JBNBBE010001105.1:0-239 GCF_050031795.1 Stenotrophomonas sp. SrG | reverse complement strand
AAGGCCGAGGCAATGGCCGCGCGCTGCGTTGCGACCAACCCGGACATCAGCGTTGTTGCGGTTGCTTCCTTCCTGACCGTGTCGAACATGGTCGAGCTGCCCGACCGCGACTTCGACCTGGTCATCGACGCCTGCGACAGCTTCCGGGTCAAGGTGGAAACCATTGCCTGGTGCCGCAGCCGCAAGCTGCCCATCCTCACCGTGGGCGCGGCCGGTGGCCGTACCGACCCGACCCTGGT
>NZ_JBNBBE010001104.1:0-239 GCF_050031795.1 Stenotrophomonas sp. SrG | reverse complement strand
GCCCTGGGCTGTGTGATCCGTGGCGACACCCGCCACTACGAACACGTGGCCGACAGCTGCGCCGAAGGCCTGATGCGTGTGCAGCTGGATTTCGGCGTGCCGGTGCGCAATGGCGTGCTGGCGGTCGAACGCGCCGAGGATGCCGAGGCCCGCGCCGGTGGCAGCCACGGAAACAAGGGTGAGGAAGCCGCACTGACGGCGTTGGAAATGGTCTAGCTTCTGGAGCAGTCGCCGTGAAC
>NZ_JBNBBE010001103.1:0-239 GCF_050031795.1 Stenotrophomonas sp. SrG | reverse complement strand
GGCCAATGCCTGCTGCGCGGCGACACTGGCAGAATCGGCGCGCAGCACCGGCACGTCGGGGCCCAGTATGGCCCGGGCGCTGGCGATGGACTCGGGGTTGACGCCGGTTACGATGACGCGGGCACCCTCGGCGAGGACCTGTTGTGCAGTTTCCAGGCCGATGCCGCTGGTGCCGCCGGTGATGAGGGTACGTTTGCCTGAAAGACGTGACATGGGATGCTCCGGGAGATGCGGTGCGG
>NZ_JBNBBE010001102.1:0-239 GCF_050031795.1 Stenotrophomonas sp. SrG | reverse complement strand
GGGTGCGACCTGCTTCCCGGGGGCGTACACGGCACTCAGCGGCGAAGTCGCCAGCGCGCAGTTGGGCAGCACTTCGTTCAGGCGCCCTGCGTCGAGGTCATCGGCCACGTCCCAGATCGACTTGCGGGCGATGCCGGCGCCCTGCACCGCCCGGATCTGCGCCGCCGCGCCATCGTCGCAGAGCGTACTAGCGTCCAATGGAAACGCGATGGTGCCGCCGGGCTGCGCGAACACCCATT
>NZ_JBNBBE010001101.1:0-239 GCF_050031795.1 Stenotrophomonas sp. SrG | reverse complement strand
TCGCGTGGCCGTTCCACGCCGGCACGGCGGTACACCTGGCGGCCAGGGCGAGGCCGGGGCTCAGGGCCGCCGAACCCAAGGCGAGGGCCAGCAGCCAGGGGCGGGGCCGGGCGGGGCGGCGGGGAGATAACGATGTCACCGTACTGCGCGCAATCGGGTCAGCCATGTTGTACTCCGATCAGGTGGTGGGCGCTGGGCGGCAGGGTGTCGCCAGCGTTGCAGCAGGTCCGGGGCCGGTG
>NZ_JBNBBE010001100.1:0-239 GCF_050031795.1 Stenotrophomonas sp. SrG | reverse complement strand
CGTGCTGCCCGGGGTGGAAGGCCGGCACGAAGCCGAACTGCTGCTGCTGCATGTGGTGGGGCGTGAGCGCGGCTGGCTGTTCGCGCATGCCACCGACCTGCTCGACCCGGCCACGGCGGAGGCGGTCGCGGCGCTGCTGCAGCGTCGCATTGCCGGTGAGCCGGTGGCCTACCTGCTGGGCCGGCGCGGCTTCTGGGCCCTGGACCTGGCGGTCAGCCCGGCCACCTTGATTCCGCGCC
>NZ_JBNBBE010001099.1:0-239 GCF_050031795.1 Stenotrophomonas sp. SrG | reverse complement strand
GCGAAGTCGTACAGCGGGGCGCTCGGCCAGGCGTTGCCGGTGTGCTGGTGCTCGCCGTGCTTGATGCGGTACAGCGCGGGATCGCGCAGGTTGATGTTGCCGCTGGCCATGTCGATCCTGGCGCGCCCGGTGCGCGCGCCGTCGGGGAACTCACCGGCGCGCATGCGGCGGAACAGGTCCAGGTTTTCGTCCACGCTGCGGTCTCGCCAGGGCGAGGGACGGCCGGGTTCGGTCAGGGT
>NZ_JBNBBE010001098.1:0-239 GCF_050031795.1 Stenotrophomonas sp. SrG | reverse complement strand
TGCCGGTATGTGAGGCTGCCACGCTGGTCAGGGTGGCGTAGCAGGTAGCGCTCGAAACCCAGGAAGCGTTCGGGCAGGCCCTTGGAGTAGTCCAGCCGGTCCACGCCGATCGCCAGTTGGCGGTCGCGCAGGCGGTTGCGCAGGTCCCGCACGGCCGGCTTGTTGGCACCGGCCTTGGCCTGGCGATCGATGTGCGCGGTATCGATGCCGATCGGGAACTCGGCGGCGCGGAAACGGCG
>NZ_JBNBBE010001097.1:0-239 GCF_050031795.1 Stenotrophomonas sp. SrG | reverse complement strand
GTACGGATTCGAGCGGCGCGCGCAGGTGGTCGACTTCATGGCGCAGGCGCTCGGCGCGGACATGTACTCTCTCGACCCCAGTGCCTCGCACCTGGAGTTCGGCCGGCTGCTGCGCCAGGTGCGCACCCTGGCCGTGCTGCGCTCGACCGACCACCTGCTGGTCCAGGAAGCCACCCGCGACCGGCTGCTGGCACGGCTGTCCTCCACCGCCGACGCGGTGGTCGGCGGGTTGCTGGATG
>NZ_JBNBBE010001096.1:0-240 GCF_050031795.1 Stenotrophomonas sp. SrG | reverse complement strand
CCGCCGCGGCCGGAGCCCCCCCCCCGCCCCCCCCCGCCGCCCCGCGCGCCCCCCCCCAGCCCCACGCCCCCCTCCCCCCCCCCCCCCGCCCCCCGCCCCGCCCCCCCCGCCCCGCGCCCCCCCGCCCCCGCCGGCCGGGCCGCCGCCGCCGCCCCCCACCCGAGCCCCCGGCCCCGCCCGTTCACCCACGGGCGGACCCACCGCGCGCGCCGGCCCGCCCGCGACCCCCCCCCCCCGCCG
>NZ_JBNBBE010001095.1:0-240 GCF_050031795.1 Stenotrophomonas sp. SrG | reverse complement strand
GGGCAGGGGGATCAGTCGCGGCTGCCTGCCAAGACGCCGGGGTCGGCTCCGTGTTCGGGACAGAACGGGCGGCTCGAGGTCATGTCGCCGGGGGCCACGGCGTGCTCGTCGACGGCGGGGAGGGGCGGGGCCAGGGCGTCCTCGGACCTCGTCGGGACGAAGCACCACCTCCGCTGGTCACCAACGAACCCGTGGCGGCCGGACAGCCCCAGCTGCGGGCCGAGCAGGCCGCTCTGGCGG
>NZ_JBNBBE010001094.1:0-240 GCF_050031795.1 Stenotrophomonas sp. SrG | reverse complement strand
CACGGCCGCAGCCCCGCTCTCGCGCCCGCCGCTCCACCCGCGCCCGACCGGGCACGGGATCGCGGCCATCACCTCGCCCGACCCGCCGCTGACGCCCCCGGAGCCCGCGCAGCGCGGCCCGGCGGCCGGCCGCGCCACCGCGCAGAGGTCCCGCCGCACCCCGCGCGGGTCGCCACCCGCCGCGGCGCTCAGCCCGAACAGGCGGGCGCGGACATCGGCCGCCCGGGCCTGCCGCCGCGA
>NZ_JBNBBE010001093.1:0-240 GCF_050031795.1 Stenotrophomonas sp. SrG | reverse complement strand
TTCCAGGCCCAACGAGGCCACTTCATCGTTCCACACCTCAGACACCCACACCACCCACAAATCGCCATTCGCGCGGCAAATGGATAACACCAAAAACAAACATACCCCGAACATCAACAACAGCAACCGCAAACAAACATATCTACCCACGAGTGTCTACAATACCAAGACGCATGGCAGAACGCCATGCGCAACCAGCCCGTATAAGATGGCACACAGCATCGAATCATCCACGACAGG
>NZ_JBNBBE010001092.1:0-240 GCF_050031795.1 Stenotrophomonas sp. SrG | reverse complement strand
CACCATCACGGCCACCGGGAAGGCTGCAATCCCGCGCGGCCAGGTCACGACGGCTCACGTGTACGACGCCGTCGTGGGGCGGACCCGCACGGGGGTGCGTCGCGCCGATGGCTCGCTGAACCGTTTCGACACCAATTCCGCGGTCCTGCGCAACACCAAGCAAGAGCCGATCGGCACCCGAATCTTCGCTCCGGTGACCCGTGAACTTCGTACCTAGAAGTTCATGAAGAGCGTCTCGCT
>NZ_JBNBBE010001091.1:0-240 GCF_050031795.1 Stenotrophomonas sp. SrG | reverse complement strand
CGCCGCTGCGCCCGCGTTGGAAATCCCGACCAACACCATCCGCAAGATCGATTTCGCCGACAACAAAGACGACAAGCAGTGGATGATGAAGGCCACCTATGGCATCGCCGAGAACACCTGGCCGGGCGTGTAGACCCGCTCGGTCCTGACCGGCCTCATCGACTATTCCACGCTGCCCTAGTTTAAACCTATGGTGTCAGGCGGGAAGCAGCTGGAACTGACCCTGCCTGAGGGTGAGAA
>NZ_JBNBBE010001090.1:0-240 GCF_050031795.1 Stenotrophomonas sp. SrG | reverse complement strand
ACGGCCTGGTGCAGGGGCCTCGACGCTGGGTACGTGGTGCGTGACTGCTGGCACGCGCTCTCGGAGGTATCTTGGGTGCTGATGCCCTGCTTATACTCGGTGGGAGCCACGGAGCAGGTCGGGCAGGCCGGGTCGGATGCGGTGCCGACCTGCGCGGCACGGTTGCTCAGCCTGTCGAAGTCGCACACCAGGAACTGGCCGGTCAGGCGCGGATCGGTGTGCCCCGCGCACGCATCGATG
>NZ_JBNBBE010001089.1:0-240 GCF_050031795.1 Stenotrophomonas sp. SrG | reverse complement strand
GCCCTCCCCGCCGAGCCGCCGGCGGCCAGGCCGCCGCCGGCCCGCGAGGCCCCCACCCCGCGGCCCGGGGCCACGCGCTCGCCGCCGTCCCCCTGCCGGACCTTCTCGACCAGCGCCGCGCCGGCCTCGCGCACGCGCCCGGCAATTGCGACCACCGTGGCCACGTCGATGCCCACCCCGGCCTGGTCGCGCCGGCGGCGCTGTTGCCAGTACCCCCGCCCCCGCCCCCAGTGTCCAGTG
>NZ_JBNBBE010001088.1:0-240 GCF_050031795.1 Stenotrophomonas sp. SrG | reverse complement strand
CGCGTTCCGCGTCAGCGCCACATCATGGCCGACAGCACGAAGATGAACATCCGCACCAGCAGAGACGCGGTCACCACCGCGCGGGTGCTGGCCACCGACGCGCCCTCGATGGTCGGCTCGGCGAGGCAGCCCACGTACGACGCCACCAGCCCGGCGGTGCCGCCGAACACGGCCGACTTCAGCATGGCCACGCCCAAATCGGCCCAGAAATCCACGCTGTAGCCCAGCGCCGACCAGACC
>NZ_JBNBBE010001087.1:0-240 GCF_050031795.1 Stenotrophomonas sp. SrG | reverse complement strand
TGCTCCCGGCGCGAGGCGGGGCTACCGGTGCACAGTGCCGGCGCCGATTCGGTCAGGCCCAGGCCGGCTATGACGTCCAGCTCGCCTTCGAAGCTCAGCAGCGCGGTGCCGGTGATCGCCCCGGGATCCCCGAGCTCACCCTGCCCATACCACACCCCGCGCGGCAGCAGGCCTTCCTGGAACACCCCGCGGATGGTGTCCATGACCTAGCGCGCCGGCATGTCCAGCACTGCGCTGGAT
>NZ_JBNBBE010001086.1:0-240 GCF_050031795.1 Stenotrophomonas sp. SrG | reverse complement strand
GGCCAGGCCAACGCCAAAGCGGTGTTGCTGGGGGCCAGGGCATGCGCGCCGGGTGATCACGCCCCCGGATTTAGGGACAACCCCCTCGGCGGCCCACCCCCCCGAGCGACCCCCCCCGGCCTCGGCCCCCGCGCGCAGCGCGCCCGGCTCCAGCGGCGCGCGCCCGCTCTGCCCATCGCCGCCGCGGTAGGCCGCTCCCGCCGCCGTGCCGAGACCGAGCACCGAGACGTGGATGGACCG
>NZ_JBNBBE010001085.1:0-240 GCF_050031795.1 Stenotrophomonas sp. SrG | reverse complement strand
GGCCAGGGGAGTACATGCCGTTGCGGTACACCGCTGCGGACAGCGCGGTGAGCGAGCGGGTGAGCCGGGCCGGCTCCACGCCCGTCTGCGCCAGGCCCGGCCCCTGCGGGGGCAGGTCGGTGGCGTCGGAGATGCCGCCAGCGTAAGCGCCGTGGGCGAGCTGGCGGTTGTCGATCCTCCGGTGCTCGAAGCGGCGCGCGTAGGTCAGGTGGTCGGTCTGGCGGAACGCCCACAGTGTCG
>NZ_JBNBBE010001084.1:0-240 GCF_050031795.1 Stenotrophomonas sp. SrG | reverse complement strand
CGCCGCGGGCCAGCTCACCGGCCGCATCGCGCATGACTTCAACACCCCCCTGACCGTGCGCCCGGGCCCCGTGGAGACCGCCACGCTGCTCACCGAACGACTGGGCGCTGTGGCGGACGGCTCCCCGCGCGCGCTGGACCCCGCCCAGACGGGCGCGACGCGCGCGGCCACGCTCACCCAGCGCCCGCTTGCGATCTCGCGCCGGCAACCCCAGCGCAGCCCGCCGGTCGACCCCCATGC
>NZ_JBNBBE010001083.1:0-240 GCF_050031795.1 Stenotrophomonas sp. SrG | reverse complement strand
CTCGCTGCGCGGGCTGCCCCAGCCCAACCCGATACGGTACCCCAGCAGGTGCCCGCCGGCCACGCTGGCGACGGCCACCCGCCCGCCGCAGCACCGGCTGAGCGAGAGTACGGCCACGAACCAGCGGAACCAATCACGGCCGCGCGGGGCGGTCCGGTTGGCTACCCGGGCGATCGGGACCGGGCCGGAACCGTTCTGCAGCGAGCCGTTCCCGGTCGCGATGCGGCGCCGCTTGCCGAG
>NZ_JBNBBE010001082.1:0-240 GCF_050031795.1 Stenotrophomonas sp. SrG | reverse complement strand
CGCATCCTCCGCGGCCGCTCCCCTACGTGCGTGGGGCCCTTGGCGCCCCGGCCATTCCGATCCTCGACCGTGCGGGCCAGCTGGGGCTCGATGACGGCGGGCCGGACCCCCAGCACCTCGTCCAGACCCGTGCGCGCGGTCGCCCGGCAGCCGTGCCCCGCCATCTGCACACCCCCAACTCCCCTGCGGCGTAAGGCGCAGTTGCCGGTGTTCCCGCTCAGCGGGCGGGCGCTGCTGTTG
>NZ_JBNBBE010001081.1:0-240 GCF_050031795.1 Stenotrophomonas sp. SrG | reverse complement strand
CACCCCCCCCCCCCCCCCCCCCCCCCCCGCCCCGCGTCCCCCCCCCCCCCCGCCACCCCCCCCCGCGCCCCCCCCCCCCCCACCCCGCCCCCCCCCCCCCCCCCGCCCCCCCCCCCCCCCCCCCCCCCCCCCCGCGCCCCCCCCCCGCACCCCCCCGCCGCCCGCACCCCCCCCGACCCCGCCCCCCCCCCCCCCCCCCCCCCGAACAACCCCCCGCCCTACCAGCACCGCCACCCGCTG
>NZ_JBNBBE010001080.1:0-240 GCF_050031795.1 Stenotrophomonas sp. SrG | reverse complement strand
ACAAGACCATCGACCTGACCGGCGCGCACAGCCCGGCGCGCTTCCGCGGCTCGGTCGCCGACTACAACATCGGCCGTGCGATCGGCGCGGGGCAGTCGCTGCAGCCGGGCGTGTACATCGCCATGAACGGCCGCATCGGGAACCCCGAACACGTGCGACAGAACGTCGCGGCGAACCGGTTCGAAGACCCGTGACGCGGGAACCCCGGCACCCCTGGGGCCGGCCGACCCACGGTCGGCA
>NZ_JBNBBE010001079.1:0-240 GCF_050031795.1 Stenotrophomonas sp. SrG | reverse complement strand
GCTGATGAGGAACCCGATGAGCAAGCCCCTGCAGATGGCCGTCTGCGTGCTGGCTGCAACGCCTGCATTCGCGCAGGCCGTTGTCCCCGCGCGCGATCCGACCAGGACCGAGGTGAGGAAGCCGGTGCCCGCGACCGTGGCCACCCCCATCAACGCCGCGCCGTCCGATGCGATCGTGCTGTACAACGGCAAGGATGTCTCCGCGCGGGAGTCGGAGACGGGCGGCCCCGTGCCCTGGAG
>NZ_JBNBBE010001078.1:0-240 GCF_050031795.1 Stenotrophomonas sp. SrG | reverse complement strand
GCTGATCTGGACGCGCTGTTGGTCGATCCGTTCTATCGGGATTTAGTGATTTATGTGCACCCACGCGGTATACGTCCGGTGGGCTATCTCATCGCACGCCTGCTCGACCGCAATCCGCGCTCGCCGTTCGCGTTCGAGCTGGGCCTGCACTGCCTGCACACCACGGTGTACCACCGCTGGAGCCAGGCGCGGCTCCAGCGGTGCGCGGCTGCGTCGACGCATTCGCAGACCGAGGAACGG
>NZ_JBNBBE010001077.1:0-240 GCF_050031795.1 Stenotrophomonas sp. SrG | reverse complement strand
CTCCCTGGATGCCCACACGCGCCGCCACTACCTCGACGCCGGGCGCGGTAGCACGCGCCAGCAACCTCACGGGCCAGATATCCCCGGACGGTCCCCACCGCGAACCGCAACGCCCCCGTGGAGGCGCTCCGCACGGCCCAACGCCCTGCGTCTCCGCGCTCCTGAAGACCCGAACGCCTGCGTAGAGCAACGACCTGCGTGGCTGCTCTTCGCCGCACACCAAAATGCGACCTACAATGA
>NZ_JBNBBE010001076.1:0-240 GCF_050031795.1 Stenotrophomonas sp. SrG | reverse complement strand
CACGATGGAGCAGAAGACAGCCTTCTACAGCGCCGTCGCCCATGGCCGGCACGCCGCGGTGGGCATTCGTCTTGAGGAGGTCGTCATCACTCGGGTGGAGGTGAAGCGCGAGAACGGGTCGTTCGGCACTGGCGTGGCGCAGTATGCGCTGTGCGCCTCCCTCCGAAGATCAGACCGCGCTCTGCCCGCAGTGCGGCGTGGATGCCGTGGTGGGGTTCAAGGGCCCAGGGGAGACGACGT
>NZ_JBNBBE010001075.1:0-240 GCF_050031795.1 Stenotrophomonas sp. SrG | reverse complement strand
GTGCCACCCTGACCACCCTGAACGTTCTTCGTGGCGGGCGCAGCCGGTCCAGCCGCGAACAGGTGTTCGGTGGCCAGCAGCTGCCCGACGAGGTCATGCGCCGCTACGGCCTGACCTACGAGGCCGCGGGCCTGGCCAAGCGCCAGGGGGGGGGGCCGGCCAGCTCCGGGATGGCCGGGCGCGAGCCGTTCACCGACGCCCCGGGCCCGCCGAACAGCCGCCGGCTGCCGGGCGGCGCGG
>NZ_JBNBBE010001074.1:0-240 GCF_050031795.1 Stenotrophomonas sp. SrG | reverse complement strand
GTACCCGGCGTGGCGATTTCTGCTAGCGCGTGCGTTCGGTGCTCGAGCGGATGGGCCTTGGCCATCGGGAAAAGGCGCTGCCGTCTGAGCTGTCGGCGGGTGAGCAGCAGCGCGTGGGCATCGCCCGTGCGATCGTCGGCTAGCGCAAGCTGCTTGTGGACGACGAAACCACCGGGAACCTCGATCCGTCCCTGGCCGCTGAATTCATGGCGCTGTTCGCCGAACTGCCCGAGCGCGTCA
>NZ_JBNBBE010001073.1:0-240 GCF_050031795.1 Stenotrophomonas sp. SrG | reverse complement strand
CCCGCCCCCCGAACCGGCATTCCACTGGACCCGATCAACAAGCGATACGAACCGTTCGTCACCCCCCCGCCGCAGGGCGACTGCCCCGGCCTGGGCCGGTCGATGCCCTCCGGCTTCGCGCGCCAGTCCGGCGGCAGCGCCCGGCTTGCCAGCGAGCAGGGGGAAGGTGCCGCGCTCGACCCCCAGGTGCCCGAGGGCCCGCAACAGGTCGAGCCGGCGTCTGCGTCCACGGCGCAGGTG
>NZ_JBNBBE010001072.1:0-240 GCF_050031795.1 Stenotrophomonas sp. SrG | reverse complement strand
CCGTTTGACCAACGCCGCTGACCCCGCTTTGCGCATCCCGCGCCAGCAACGACATCCCTGATACGCAGATCAGGCTTCAACCGACAACGCAATAGGGAAACACCTAAAGCCAAATGCGGATATCCGGTTGTGCGACATGTTCATCATTACGTCTGCTGAATGGGCAGGAACTGACAGCGCGGGACATGGAGGGTGATCGCATGCGTCCCGCCGCGACATCGCCGCGCCGGGCGCATCGGG
>NZ_JBNBBE010001071.1:0-240 GCF_050031795.1 Stenotrophomonas sp. SrG | reverse complement strand
CGCCTGGGCTTCCTGGTCGACGTGGGCCGGGATTACCTCACCCGGGAGCGCAAGGCCGGCTCCCTGTCCGGTGGCGAAGCCCAGCGCATCCGCCGGGCCAGCCCGATCGGCGCCGGCCTGGTCGGGGTGATGTCCGTGCTCGACGAGCCGTCCAGCGGCCTGCACCAGCGCGACAACGGGCGCCTGCGGGGCACCCTCACCCGCCTGCGCGACCTGGGCAATCCGGGGATCGGGGTCGCG
>NZ_JBNBBE010001070.1:0-240 GCF_050031795.1 Stenotrophomonas sp. SrG | reverse complement strand
GGGCGGGCCCAGGCCTGGAACGCGAAGGAGGCCTCGCGTTAGTTCTGGTCCACGGCGGTGGTCTGGCTGTTGACCAGTGACAGCGGCGGCGTGAACTCTTCATTGCGGTCACGGCCTGCAGAGGTGGCGTTGACGTTCAGCTCGAAGTCGGCGAGTTCGTCCATGCGGTCCCAGTACGGGGTCAGCACGGGGGCGGGCTCGCCGGTAGCAGCGATCAGCTGGTCGGCAGGCGGGGGCGGA
>NZ_JBNBBE010001069.1:0-240 GCF_050031795.1 Stenotrophomonas sp. SrG | reverse complement strand
CTGACCGCTTTCCGGGTGGCACAATTAGGAGTTACCGCGATGCTGCCCTTGGTCGCGCTGGTTGGACGGCCGATCGTCGGAAAGTCCAGCATCTTCAATGCGCTGACCCGTACCCGTGTCGCCCTGGTCCATGACCAGCCCGGCGTCACGCGGGACCGCAACTATGGTGGTTGCCGTCTGGTCGAGGACCACCCGTTCCTCGTCGTCGACACGGGCGGTATCTCGGAGGATGACGGAGGC
>NZ_JBNBBE010001068.1:0-240 GCF_050031795.1 Stenotrophomonas sp. SrG | reverse complement strand
TCTTCTGCGGGCCCCGGGACAGCCCGACCAGCGATTCGCGCAGGCTCTTGCCTTCGCGACGCAGCCCTTCCCGCACCTGCAGCGCACTGCCGATCGCATCGCCCGTGGTAGCGCGATCCAGGCATAGCCGGTGCCCCGACGCTTCACCACCGAGCTCCCCGCCACCTTCCACGAGCGCTTGGTGCACATCGCGGTCGCCCAGGTTGCTGCGCTGGAACGGCAGGCCCAGGCGTTCAAGCG
>NZ_JBNBBE010001067.1:0-240 GCF_050031795.1 Stenotrophomonas sp. SrG | reverse complement strand
CGCGCATGTGTGCCTTTGCTCCGACATTTAGCTTAGCTTTACCTGCATGGCGCGCGTGCAGGGCGTGCACCCTGAAGGCCCGTTCATCTGCGCCGTGCGCCTGGGTGCGCAGCCGCCGCTGGTGGTGGAAGCCACGCTGGAGGATGTGCGACGCCTGCTCGCCATCGCACCGATCAAGGTGCTGACCCTGGCACCGGTAATCGGGCAGCACCTTGCATTGATCCCCGCATTTTTCAGGGT
>NZ_JBNBBE010001066.1:0-240 GCF_050031795.1 Stenotrophomonas sp. SrG | reverse complement strand
ACTCGCAGCGCCAGCCCCCGGAAATGGCCTACCTGGACGTGGCGCCTGCCGGCCGCCAGCTCGGCACGGTCGTGCGGTTGCACGGCAAGAATATCTGCGCGGGCACCTGGCGAGATGCCATCACCGCGTTGAGCAGCGCCGGCTCCCGGGTGATAGCGCCGGACCAGATCGGCTTCTGCAAATCGAGCACGCCACTGCGCTACCAGTCTTCCTTCGGCCAGCTGGCCGCCACCACGCAGG
>NZ_JBNBBE010001065.1:0-240 GCF_050031795.1 Stenotrophomonas sp. SrG | reverse complement strand
ACACGCCCGGCAGCGTGCCCGAAGGCTGGCGCGCAGGCCCCACCGGCACCACCCCGGACGGGGTCCACAGCGTCGCAAAACAGTACCGCGCGCACGACATGCCCGGCGGCTGGAGCCTGCCCAACGACGGCTACGGCTGCGGCTACAAGGCCGGGCGGGAAACGGTGACGGGCCTGGCTGGCTACGGCTTCGAGACCGGGCTGTGGGCCGAGAACGGCGTGGACGAGAGCGCCTGTGAAG
>NZ_JBNBBE010001064.1:0-240 GCF_050031795.1 Stenotrophomonas sp. SrG | reverse complement strand
CCGTCAAGCTGGCCAACCCGCCCGTGTTCACGACCGGCGCGATTGCAAGCGTGCGCCAGGAGGTCCACGAGGACGGAAAGGCCAACGTGTACTACGCGTTCTCCGACGCCGCCGCGCCCCGCATCCACAGCGCCACCGAGCGCCTGTTCGGTCGGTCGATGTTGCTCTCCGTCGAGGGCGATCCGATATCCCGGGCGTTCCTCAGCGTCCACTTCGGCGAGAGAATTATGACCTCGGGCA
>NZ_JBNBBE010001063.1:0-240 GCF_050031795.1 Stenotrophomonas sp. SrG | reverse complement strand
TGGCGCACCCTGCGCGAGCTCACCGCCGGCGGCGGCGGCGAGCGCGACTGGCTGGCACTGCCCGAGACCGAGGCGCGCTACCTGCGCGTCGGCCTGCAGCACGGCAGCAGCTGGCGGTACGGCCTCCGCGATATCGCGATCAAGCCACTGGCTGTCGCTGCTACGCCGAACGAATTCGGTGAATCGGGCGGCGCCGGCCGGCCCCGGGGGGGCGTGGCGCGCGGCGTGCGCGGGGACCAG
>NZ_JBNBBE010001062.1:0-240 GCF_050031795.1 Stenotrophomonas sp. SrG | reverse complement strand
CACCGCCGTTGGCGGCGCCCATTGGAGCGGCCTGGTGATCGTCAACCATCGCCAGGGCCAGGAAACCGAACGCATGGGCGATGTGCGCCGCAGCGCCCGCACCCGCACCGCCGCCAACCCGCAGGACCGCGATGGCCGCAGCGGGCTCGGCAAGCTGTTCTATGCGCCGCGCGAAGACCAGCGCTTCCGGCTGACGGTGGAAGGCAACGACGACCGCGTGGACACCGACGTGCTGTCGGC
>NZ_JBNBBE010001061.1:0-240 GCF_050031795.1 Stenotrophomonas sp. SrG | reverse complement strand
CTTCGGCGACGAGGGCCCGGACTGCAGACAGCAGCGGCGCGATCACCGTGCGCCCGAACCCCTGCGTCGCACCCACCCGCAGGTGCCCCCGTGGCGGCCCGTCACGCAGGTCGCGCATTTCCTCCACCGCCTGCAGGATGCGGTCGACCCCGGGGCGGCAGCCGTCGTGGAACAGCTCGCCATCGCGGGTGAGCGAGGTCGACCGGGTGGAGCGCAGGAACAGGCGCCCGCCCAGCTGCC
>NZ_JBNBBE010001060.1:0-240 GCF_050031795.1 Stenotrophomonas sp. SrG | reverse complement strand
CGTGCTGCGTGCACTGATTCACACCGGGTGGGCCAAGCCGCCAGAGACCCCGGACTCCAAGCCGCACGCCGCAGCGCCGTTGGCGGCCCCGACGATACCGACCAAGGCCACGGCCCTGGGCGGCCAGCGTGGTGACGGCGCTCCCTATCTAGTGGTTGGAAGCGAAGTCTGGAATGATCCCGACCCGGTTTCCGGGCGGACGTACCAGCTGTTCGTTGCGCTGCCGGCGACCTACGCGGA
>NZ_JBNBBE010001059.1:0-240 GCF_050031795.1 Stenotrophomonas sp. SrG | reverse complement strand
CCGGCAAAGCGCTGGCGCCTCCAGCCAGACCTCCCGGTCAACCTGCTCAGCCGCAGCCATCGCTATTGGCCGCCACGAGGTTGCGCGCCTCGCACGGGACTGGCCGGAACGTTGCTCGGCGACGGTCTGCGGCTGGCGCGCAGTGCGTACCTGGCAGCTTCCGGCCCTGCTACCGCGTGGGTCTGGGGCAGTGGAGCGGCGGTCAGTGCCTGCGGGAGGACCGCGGGGGCGGGCTTACGA
>NZ_JBNBBE010001058.1:0-240 GCF_050031795.1 Stenotrophomonas sp. SrG | reverse complement strand
CGACGGTGGCCCGGCGCTGGCGCGGCATGAGGCGGTCATGCATCCGCGCCTGGGACTGGCGTCGTCTCTGTACCTGTTCGGACAATGGATGGTGAGCCGCGGCCGGCAGCGTGCACAGGCGCAGGCGCGCGCGAGCGGCATGGGGCTGGGCCTTATCGCCGACCTCCCGGTGGGCTTCGATCCCGCCGGCGCCGACCCCGTTGCCGCCGGCGGCGCACTGCTGCGCGGGCTGGTGCTCGG
>NZ_JBNBBE010001057.1:0-240 GCF_050031795.1 Stenotrophomonas sp. SrG | reverse complement strand
CAGTCATACGGGGTGGCGGGCGCGCCGAGGGTCCAGCGGGCGGTGGCCAGGGGGTGGGGTTGCTGCGACATCAGGGGTCCAGTGGGCGGCAACCAGCGGTTGCGGGAGCGGCACGATAGTCAGCGGGGCCAGGTGCGGGTAGACCGCCGGGCATTGGCTCTCAATACAGTAATTCTCTGCAAAGACCGGCCAGAATTGGCGCCAGGATGAACATTCTGCAGTCAATCCGCAGTTTCATCC
>NZ_JBNBBE010001056.1:0-240 GCF_050031795.1 Stenotrophomonas sp. SrG | reverse complement strand
CCCCCCCCACCAACCCCATCGGACGCTTTTCACGTTCAGACGACAAACCCACAAAAGCTCCCGGCGCTTTTGAAGGATAGCGTCTGTAGACCCAGGCCCTGCCCGGCTGGCTTCACCGCGGGTACGCCAGCAGCTCCACCAGATCCTGCTCCCCGCGCTGCTGCAGCGCGTGCTGGCTGCCTGCCCGGGTAAGCAGCGCGTCGGCGGCCGCCACGGCGTTCGGTTTGCCTTCCAGTCCGT
>NZ_JBNBBE010001055.1:0-240 GCF_050031795.1 Stenotrophomonas sp. SrG | reverse complement strand
CAGGCACAAGGGAATCGCCAGCATCAACTCGGAAACCACATCCGGCGGCGTCAACACCGCAGCCAGCACGAAGATGCCCACGAACGCGTACCCACGGCCGTCCTTGAACTGCAGCGGCGTGATCCACCCCAGCAGGGTCAGGATCACCATCGCCACCGGCAGGTCGTAGCTGCTGCCGAACGCGGAGAAGATCGCCGGCGCGAAATCCAGGTTCGCGGTCGCTGCCGGGGGGATCGCCCG
>NZ_JBNBBE010001054.1:0-240 GCF_050031795.1 Stenotrophomonas sp. SrG | reverse complement strand
GTGCTCACGCCCGGTACGCGGAGCCTCACCTGGGGTGGCGTGGATCGCGGCGGCGACCGCTGAGGGGTATCGACCACCGGACGATACCTACCGTTGGCGCGCCACACGCCGGCAGCGCCCTACCGTTGGTAGGGCGGCGGCGCACAGCGCCGCGCATTACCCCGCCATCCCGCCGCGCACCGCGCGGCAGATCTGGACCAGGCTTATCGAAAGCACCAGCACGCCCACGGCCACCAGCAA
>NZ_JBNBBE010001053.1:0-240 GCF_050031795.1 Stenotrophomonas sp. SrG | reverse complement strand
ATGACGCGGCGGCACGCTAGCTGCGCACATTGAAGGCGATCACCCACACACGGCAGCGCCTGGCGCGTCGATGGACGGACGACGGGCCCTACCTGCACCTGGCGTTTTTCCCGCTGTTGGGCAACCCCCGCGCTTTCCCGGTCACCTCCGCAGTGCCGCTGTCCAATCGTTTTTTGGCTGGCCTGGCGCTGGTCACGGTAGCAACTGGGACATGGGTTGCCGCCTCCAGCCAGTTACAGT
>NZ_JBNBBE010001052.1:0-240 GCF_050031795.1 Stenotrophomonas sp. SrG | reverse complement strand
GGCGATGCCTGCATGGTGCTGGAAACGATTACTCGAGGGCGCCCAGCTTACCTGCAAGTTCTGCGGTGCACGACGTCCGCAGCAGCTCGGGCGTGAGCAGGGCCGCCAACCAGTCCATGAATGATGAAACCCGGCGCGGCAGGTGCCGTCGCTGGGCATACAGCAGGGTCACCGGCATCGGCGCGGCCAAACAGTCCGGCCCCACATCCACCAACGATCCGGCCGCCAGTGCCGCCCGGG
>NZ_JBNBBE010001051.1:0-240 GCF_050031795.1 Stenotrophomonas sp. SrG | reverse complement strand
CGGCGAACACGGAGGACGCGGCGAGGACGGCAACCGCGGCGCGCGACTTGCAGGCGTGGATCACGGGGTGGCTCCTGGGATGGATGGAGGTGCGGGGTTTCCCGCCCGGTGCCTATTCCATAACGGTTCGATGACAGCGCAGCGACGGTCATATGACGCAACCGTGACACCGTTGGTGGGCAGTTCCAGCCACGCAGGGCGTGGCTCTATGCGCTCACGAGCGATGGCGGTGTGCGGGGT
>NZ_JBNBBE010001050.1:0-240 GCF_050031795.1 Stenotrophomonas sp. SrG | reverse complement strand
TGGTCAACGTGCATTACCGCAATGGTGTAACCCCGAAGAAACTGTGACCGCTATCAGACCTCGTAAGCGGATTCGCCGTGCGAGGTGACGTCCAGACCAGTGCGCTCGGCTTCCTCGGGGACGCGCAGGCCGAAGACCAGGCGCACTACCAGCAGGATGGCGACGGTGACGACCGCGCACCACGCGAGGGGGAAGCCCACGCGGACCAGCTGCACCCAGACCTGGTGGCCGATGTCGAGG
>NZ_JBNBBE010001049.1:0-240 GCF_050031795.1 Stenotrophomonas sp. SrG | reverse complement strand
CGTAAGCAGGAAGCTGAACCGGCTGCCGGCACTGAACGCGAAGTCACTGGCGCCTTCGGGAAACACCGACAATGCCGTACCCGCGCCCAGACTCACGCCGTGGCACCAGCTTCGCGATGGGTCGGTCTCGTGGCTGAAACCGAGCAGGCACCATTCCGGCGGCAACACGAAGCGTCCGCGGCAGTGGAAACCGCAGGTGACCGTGCAGAACAGCGATTCATCATGCACCTGCGACTGGAT
>NZ_JBNBBE010001048.1:0-240 GCF_050031795.1 Stenotrophomonas sp. SrG | reverse complement strand
ATTCCTGCCAACCCCCACCGCTGCCGGAGACGTGCCATGCCCCGCCTGGATAGCCGTACCGCACCCGCGCTGTTCAACGCCTACCTGCAGCCGGACCGGAACGCGCGCCGCGGCCGTCGTCCGCGCGCAGAAGAGCCGGAGGCCGTTGCGCAGGACTATCTGCAGTACATGCGAAGCGATTACGAACGCCGCCGCAGTCAGGGAAGGCGCAGCTGGAAGGATCTGTACCCGGCGTATGCA
>NZ_JBNBBE010001047.1:0-240 GCF_050031795.1 Stenotrophomonas sp. SrG | reverse complement strand
GCGCCAGCCACGCCAACGTCGCCATCCGCCCGGTCCGTCCATCCCTCCGATGCGAAAAGAACCGCTCCCGCTCGGCAATCGTGCTCCGCTGCCCACCACTGATCCCGCCCGGGTCCACCCCGGCCGCCACCAGCCGCCGCCGCGCCAGCGCGTCCAGATCCACCTTCCAATGCCCCGGGCGGGTGGCCACGAAGGCGTCCGCCGCCCCCGCATCCAGATCCGCGCACGCCGCGAAAACGT
>NZ_JBNBBE010001046.1:0-240 GCF_050031795.1 Stenotrophomonas sp. SrG | reverse complement strand
CGGCACCCCGAACACCAGGCACAGCAACACCAGCGCCAGGCACAGGCGCTGCACGGTCTCTACTGCATGTACCGGCCGCCACCGGTTCCCGCCTCCCCCTTGGCTCATCCGTCAGGATCCGCCAGGGGCGCGGGTAGGGCACGGCGCGGACAGCGCGGCGCCGGGGTGGCAACCAGCCAGATCGGGCGCACTCATGCGGCGACTACGGGCGGGGGTTGCCCCTAGTAGGCAAAACCGCGC
>NZ_JBNBBE010001045.1:0-240 GCF_050031795.1 Stenotrophomonas sp. SrG | reverse complement strand
CAGAGGACCCGCATTCCGGGCTGGCACTCGCCATCGACAACGGCGATGCCTACGACATCCATCCGCCGAACAAACAGGAACTGGGCCGGCGCCTGGCCCGCGTGGCGCGCCATGGGGTCCATGGCGAACAGGCGCTGGCAGCCTCCGGCCCGACGGCAAGCAGGGTTTCCCGCACGAGGGTTGAGGTGCGCGTCAGGTGCCACGATGTCACTGGCACGCTGGTCGCAACCGGTGCGAACG
>NZ_JBNBBE010001044.1:0-240 GCF_050031795.1 Stenotrophomonas sp. SrG | reverse complement strand
GGGTGGCGCTGGTCGGCAACGCCCACGCCGGTACCTGCAACGACATTGTCGGCATCGCCGAGCGGCTGGGCGTGCCCAGCCTTCGCGTGGAAGAGACCCGCCCCGGTTGGAGCCAGCGGCTGCAGGCAGGCTGCGATCCTGGCCGGACCGTGCCGCCCGCCGGGCGCCGCAGCGGCGGCGAACTGCAGTGCGTCTACCTGCTCAAGGTGCCAGCGGCTGACGGGCGCGCGCGGCCGGACA
>NZ_JBNBBE010001043.1:0-240 GCF_050031795.1 Stenotrophomonas sp. SrG | reverse complement strand
CGCAGCACCTTCGGATCGCGCACGCGCGCGATTCCGCCGGCGGTGCTGAGCCACTTGCCGCCATCGCGGTCGAAACGCAGCCCCGCGCCCTTGAAGGCGGGATCGAGCCAGCTGTCCGTGGCCCGTGCATGGCGCGGGTCGGGATCGGCCTGGGCGAGCGGACGCGCGCCCCAATCGTCCACCGCCCACCGCGTGCCGTCGGCGGCCTGGTCGAAATAGGGAATCTGCACCGGCTTGGGG
>NZ_JBNBBE010001042.1:0-240 GCF_050031795.1 Stenotrophomonas sp. SrG | reverse complement strand
CGGCACCTCACCGCCGCCGCCGCGGCCGCCGCGGAGCGCAGCGCCTGAGTGCGTCGCTCCCGGCGACACCCATGCGCGCGATCGAAGCGCCGGACCGTTTCGTGGAGGTGCAGGGTCGTCGCCTTGCCGACCGTGACATCGGCAGTGGCACGCCGCTGCTGCTGTGTACGCGCTTCCGCGGGACACTGGATTATTGGGACCCCGCATTCCTTGATGCGCTCGCGGCGCTGGGCTTCCGCG
>NZ_JBNBBE010001041.1:0-240 GCF_050031795.1 Stenotrophomonas sp. SrG | reverse complement strand
GGCCGATGCCGATCCGGCGCAGCAGGTCTTTCACCGGGATGGGGTTGGGTTCCACCCCGCAGAATTCATGGAACGGCTCCAGCCGGGCATCCCAGGCCTCGGTGGCCTCGCGTTCGCCGGCCGCGGCCAGGGCGCACATGCGCCGGGAGGCACCGGGCAGCGCGTTCGAGCCGACCGAGATCAGCCCGTCCACCCCCGACAGGAGCGAACGGGCGGCCGGGCCGTCATCGCCACTGAGGA
>NZ_JBNBBE010001040.1:0-240 GCF_050031795.1 Stenotrophomonas sp. SrG | reverse complement strand
TGTCGCGCGCCACCTCGTGATCGCGACCCAGCAGGCGCAGCAACGCGATCAACAGCCGCGGCGTGCGCGCCATCGACAGGCCGACGATCGCCACCAGCCGGTCGTGGTTGGCATTGCCCAGCAGGTTCGCGCGCTGCGCTTCGTTGAACACCACGACCGCGAATTCACCGCCCAGCCACAGCACGCTGCCGAGCAGCAGCGCGTGCCGCGTGCTCAGCCTCGCCAGCTTGCCGATGCCGA
>NZ_JBNBBE010001039.1:0-240 GCF_050031795.1 Stenotrophomonas sp. SrG | reverse complement strand
TTTGTCATGTTCCCGATCTCCCAGCGAGGCCGTTGTCCATGCGCATTCCCACCCGCACCCTCTGCCTGGCCGCCGTGCTGCTGCCGGGCGCCGTCGTGGCCCAGACCCGCGACGCGTCCCAGGACGCGGAGATCCAGCGGCTGCGCCAGACCGTGGACATGCTCACCGCACGCATCCAGGCACTCGCATCCGGGCAGGCCACTGCGTCGCAGGCGGCGCCCGCCACGGCCACGCCCACCG
>NZ_JBNBBE010001038.1:0-240 GCF_050031795.1 Stenotrophomonas sp. SrG | reverse complement strand
GGCTTCACCAAGGAAGAAATGAAGCTGGTCTGGGAAACCCGCAAGATCCTCGGCGATGACAGCAGTCTGGTGAACCCCACCGCCGTGCGCGTGCCGGTGTTCTACGGCCACTCCGAAGCAGTCACCATCGAAACCCGCGACCAGGTCACGCCGGATGCGGCGCGCGAGCTGCTGTCGCGGTCGCCCGGCGTGGAAGTGGTCGACACGCACGAAGCCGGCGGTTACCCGACCCCGGTCACC
>NZ_JBNBBE010001037.1:0-240 GCF_050031795.1 Stenotrophomonas sp. SrG | reverse complement strand
CGCGGCGGGGCGACATGGTGCGGTTACAGCAGCGTGCCGCGCAGGATCATCGCCGCGATGCTGAAGTAGCTCCCCCGGCCGGTGACGTCGACCAGGGTGGCCACGAACGGTGCCGAGGCGCGGGCCGGGTCGAAGCCCAGGCGCTTGAGGATGAAGGGCAGCATCGAGCCGGACAGCGAGCCGAAAGTGACGATTCCGACCAACGCCGCACCGATGGTGAGCGCCAGCAGCTGCCAGTGC
>NZ_JBNBBE010001036.1:0-240 GCF_050031795.1 Stenotrophomonas sp. SrG | reverse complement strand
GCGCGGGGCGAAGTCGATGATTTCCCGCGAGCCGCCGTGCTTGTCGTGCAGCACGGTGCGCAGGATGGCGGTGTTGGTCAGGGAGCTCTGTTCGCTGCTGACCATGTCTTCCAGTTCGATGGCGAAATCGCCACCGACCTGCTGGTTGGGCTGCAGCAGAGCGCAGAAGGTGGGGTCGCCGACGAAGGTGGGCAGGCAGCTCCACACGACGCGGGCGTGGCGGTCGATCAACGCGCCGAA
>NZ_JBNBBE010001035.1:0-240 GCF_050031795.1 Stenotrophomonas sp. SrG | reverse complement strand
GTCTGATTGACCGGGAAGCCGCTGTAGCTGCCGTCGGTGCCGGCGCCACCATCGCGCCAGGCACGCTCGCTCATCATCACCTGGTCGTCGGTACGGACCTTGCCGTTCTTCACGTCGGCGGCAACCACGTACGAGGTCATCACCTTGGTGATGCTGGCCGGGGCCAGCTGTGCATGGATGTTCTCGCCGGCCAGCACCTGGCCGGTGGCGTAATCCATCAGCACCCAGGCCTTGGCCACG
>NZ_JBNBBE010001034.1:0-240 GCF_050031795.1 Stenotrophomonas sp. SrG | reverse complement strand
CTGCCGCACGCTGCACCAGGATCTTCCCGAGCGGAACCGCATGGGTATCACCGTGGAGTACGTGGCGTTCCCACGCATGGGCCCGGGCAGCAAGGACTTCACCGACAGGATCTCGGTCTGGTGCGCGAGCGACCGCCGCAAGGCGCTGACCAGCGCCAAGCAGGGCCAGCCGGTCCCGCCGAAGAACTGCACCCGCCCGGTGGCCCTGCAGGACAACCTGGGCCAGCAGGTGGGCGTCAG
>NZ_JBNBBE010001033.1:0-240 GCF_050031795.1 Stenotrophomonas sp. SrG | reverse complement strand
ACGCTGGCGTTGTGCCAACCCGTGTCCTTGTCCCACCGCACTTCCACCATGTGCTCGGTGAAGTGCAGACCAAAACCGGGGGCGGCCAGGATGCGTTCACGCTCCTCGCTGCTGCGCGGCTGGGCGGACCGGGTGGTGGTGAAGCTCACGGAAGACTGGGACACCGGAAATTTCCTGTTCTGGTTACGGGGTCAATTACAGCATGCCGGTTTCAAGGCGGGCGGCCTCGGACATCATGTG
>NZ_JBNBBE010001032.1:0-241 GCF_050031795.1 Stenotrophomonas sp. SrG | reverse complement strand
GGGCCCGGCGCCCACGGGTGTGGGGTTGTGTTTTGGGGCGCCGGCTTGGCTGTGCTCCCCTTGCTGCGCGCCTTCCCGGGGGTGTTTTTTTCAAACCCTTTTTTTTTTCATAGCGCCCCCCCACCCCGCCCCGCCCCCACTCGGCAAGGGGACCGGCTGACCCTCCCGCCCGCAGGAAATGAAACAGACCCCGCCGCCCTGCCGGCGTTTATTTACCGGCCCCCCACCCGCTCTACAAGCC
>NZ_JBNBBE010001031.1:0-241 GCF_050031795.1 Stenotrophomonas sp. SrG | reverse complement strand
CCCGCCCCCCCCCCCCCGCCCCGCCGCACACCCCCCGCCCGCCGCACCGCGCCCGGCCGCCCCCGCGCCGCCCCCCGGAGCCCCACCACGGCCCGCCGCCCCCCGCCCCCACCGCCCCCCCCCCCCCGCCCCGCGCGCCCCCGCGCCACCGCGCGCGCCCCCCTGCGCCACCTACGCGCCACTGCCCGCGCCATCGGCCCCGCGCACCACCTGCAGGGCGCGCTAGGCCTCGCCCCGGACA
>NZ_JBNBBE010001030.1:0-241 GCF_050031795.1 Stenotrophomonas sp. SrG | reverse complement strand
TTTTTTTTTTTTCGTTGGGGTTGTGGGTTTTGTTTTCCTTGGTTTATTCTTTGGTTTTTTTTTGGGTGTGTGTTTGGGTTGGTTTTTTTTGTTTTTTGTTTTTTTTTTTTTTTTTTTTTTTTGTTTTTTTTGTGGTTGGTTTTTTATTTTTGAATTTTGTTTTTGTTTTTTTATTTTTTTGTGGTCTTTTTTGTTCTGGTTCTTCTTGTTTTGTATTTTTTAATTGTATATGTCCCGGGAA
>NZ_JBNBBE010001029.1:0-241 GCF_050031795.1 Stenotrophomonas sp. SrG | reverse complement strand
GGCGTCCTTGCAGACCATGGCCCAGGTGATCGACGCCAGGGAGGACTCCAAGGCCCTCTACGGCGACGGTATCGACTCGCTGGCCGGCCAGACCCAGGAAGCGACGGATGCCATGTCGACCTTCGCCGACCAGGCCGCGCGCACCTGGCTGAGGTCCGTTGCGGACGGCCTGTGCGGCCGGTGCGAGGACGGGGTCGAAGGGTGGGGATGGGGGGTGTCGGACGCCCGGGCGCGGAGGGCG
>NZ_JBNBBE010001028.1:0-241 GCF_050031795.1 Stenotrophomonas sp. SrG | reverse complement strand
CGGGGCCCGTGGGCGAGCTGGAGGGCGCGCCCGAATCGCTCGGGTTGGCGTGGCCCAAGGCTCTGAGGCTGCGCCTCATCTCCGGATCGGTTTGCCGACCACCGGGCGCCACCTACCGTTCCTGGCGTGCCGCCCAACGGCCGTCACCTACCGTTCCCGGCGCGACGACCCACGGTCGTCACCCACCCCCCGGCGCGAGCCTTTGCCGTACGACGCGGCAAGCGCCCGGACGGTACCGACC
>NZ_JBNBBE010001027.1:0-241 GCF_050031795.1 Stenotrophomonas sp. SrG | reverse complement strand
CGCGCCCCCCGCGCACCCCGCCCCCCTCGCCCGCGCTCGCCCCCCCCCCGCCGGGCCCGCCCACGCCGCCGCAGACCTGCCGCGCTCCACCGCCGCCCACCCCCCCCCCCCCCCCCCGCCCGCCGCCGGCCCCCGGCCCGCGCGTGGGCGCCCTCCGCCTCGCCCCCACCCCGGGGCTCGCCGGCCGGGTCCCCCGCCCCCCGGCGCCCGGGACGGCCCCCCCGCGGCCACGGTCCCGGCC
>NZ_JBNBBE010001026.1:0-241 GCF_050031795.1 Stenotrophomonas sp. SrG | reverse complement strand
CCCCCCGCCGCCCCCCCCGCCCCGTCCCACCCGCCACGCTGCACAAAGCGCAAACCCTCCAGTCAGCGACTAGCAGCCATCTCCGCTTCAATCTCATCAGCACCTCGCGCCAACCCCGCTGTCAGCACGTGATGCCCGCTGTCGGTGACCTCTTCGTCCTCCTCGGTGCGAAGGCCGATGCCGCGCAAGCGCGCTACCCCGCTGCGGTCGTCGGCGCTGTTGTACAGTCCCGGTTCGTTGG
>NZ_JBNBBE010001025.1:0-241 GCF_050031795.1 Stenotrophomonas sp. SrG | reverse complement strand
ACCCCCCCCCCCCCCGCGTCCCCCACCCCCAGGCGGGGGCCGCCACGGCGCCCCCGCCTCTCCCACGGACGGCCCCTCCCCCCCCCTGCGCACGCCGGACCGGCCCCTTCCCGGCACCGCCAGCCGCACCCGCCCGCCATCGGCCTCGAGCAGCGCCTCCCGCTCGCGCTCGTGGCTGCCGACGCGGCACTGCAGGCGCTGCTGCAGCCGCAGCGTCTCGGCCAGCGCCGAGGGTGCCAGC
>NZ_JBNBBE010001024.1:0-241 GCF_050031795.1 Stenotrophomonas sp. SrG | reverse complement strand
CAGCGGCGCATCGAGAAGCGGGACGAGCTGGGGAAGGCATGGTGGTAGGAGTGCAGCTCTACGCAGCCGATCCTGAAGGCCCACGGCGTGAGGTTGGTGGAGGTATCGGCCGACTCGAAGTTGCGGTATCCCCACCAGTGGCCCAGGCCGTTGACCACGCCTGCGCCCCAGAACGGAATCCAAGCCATCTGGATCGCCCACAGGTCAACGCCGGGCATGCCGAACAGCACCAAATTCACAG
>NZ_JBNBBE010001023.1:0-241 GCF_050031795.1 Stenotrophomonas sp. SrG | reverse complement strand
CCACGCCGCTCAGGTCGGCCAGGTTCACACTGGCGGTCAGCCGCCCATTGAGCGCCAGCCCGTCCACCAGCTGCTGGTCGACCTGCGCAGCAAGCTGCGCGGAGATCGCGGCAGCGCGCCGCCGGTCGGCATCGCTCCACCAACCGTGCAGCCTGCCGACCCGCCCGACCTGGCGGGATTCGGCGGAGCACGCGTGTGAAATCGCATGCCCAATGACGCCACCGATCGCGCCGTAGTTGAG
>NZ_JBNBBE010001022.1:0-241 GCF_050031795.1 Stenotrophomonas sp. SrG | reverse complement strand
CCTTTTCCTGCAGCGCCATCTGCATGTCGCGCTGCCGGCGCTTCTCGCTGCGAGAGGTAATTATCCACCCCACCACCGCCGCGATCGACTCCGGCAGCACCATCAACGTGGCCAAGGCGTTGTTCTCCGGCTTGATCCCCATCCGCACCGAAGCGAACACCTTCATCGGCAGCGGGGGCGAATTCGGCCCGGCCACGATCCTGGCGATCGCCACGTCATCCAGCGACAGGGTGATGGCCAG
>NZ_JBNBBE010001021.1:0-241 GCF_050031795.1 Stenotrophomonas sp. SrG | reverse complement strand
GGGTGGCCGCTTCGCCCATGAATTCCTGGTAGTCCCCCGGTGGGGCGCGGTTCGCCTGGCCGTCGGCATCGGGGTAATCGGGAATGCGCGAGGCGGTGCTGCAGCCGGGGCCGGTGAGGACGAACAGGCGGCGGGCGCGGTCGATGAAGTCGGCCAGGGGGGTCGGCATGCGAGCTCGATGGGGGGGATTGGCGGGTTCGCAATCGCCCCTGCCCGTTCAGGGTCCGGCACTCTCGGCCGG
>NZ_JBNBBE010001020.1:0-241 GCF_050031795.1 Stenotrophomonas sp. SrG | reverse complement strand
CTGGGCCGGATGGGGGCGGTTACGGGTAGGGCCGCGGCTACTCGGCCGCCGCCGGGCCCGGACCGGTGGGCTGGTAACCGGCTCCCCCTGCAGCGCCACCACGGCCGGGGAAACCCGGCCGTCTGCATTCTGTGTCATGCAGGCGAGGCTCAGTCGACCCAGCCGTCGCGGCGGCTGCTCTGCACCCCGCCTTCGTGACCGCTCATGCGCACGTCCACGCGCTGGTTGCGGGCGTTGCGTG
>NZ_JBNBBE010001019.1:0-241 GCF_050031795.1 Stenotrophomonas sp. SrG | reverse complement strand
TGCCAGGACACTCCCGAGCTCATTCCGGAATTAGTGGCGCTGTGGCGGCAGGGATATGACAACGTGTACGGCACCCGACAGGCTCGCGACGGCGAAAGCTGGCTCAAGCGCAGTACGGCGGAGGCGTTCTACCGGGTGATCGGGCGGCTCACGAGGATCCCGATTCCAGCCGATACCGGCGAATACAGCCTGCTGTCACCGCGCGCGCTGCAGGCGCGGGGTCAGCTGCGGGAACGCCACA
>NZ_JBNBBE010001018.1:0-241 GCF_050031795.1 Stenotrophomonas sp. SrG | reverse complement strand
CATTCCGGCGCCTGCGCCGCGGTGCCGGCGGCCAGGCATGTACGCAGCTCGCCCGGGCTCTGCCCGGAGATGACGCGGAAGATCCGCCCGCACGTGCCCAGGCTGTTCCAGCCGGTCTGCCGCGCGATCTCGGTGATCGGCAGCGCGGTGTCGCGGCACAGTGCCACCGCGCGTGCACGGCGCCGCGTCAGCAGGAAGCGGTCCGGCGGCAGCCCGGACGCCTGGCGGCACTGCCGCGCGG
>NZ_JBNBBE010001017.1:0-241 GCF_050031795.1 Stenotrophomonas sp. SrG | reverse complement strand
ACCTTCAACGCGCATCGACAGTGGAACCGAGGCCATAGCAGGGCAGCCCACACCGACCACCCCCGTGCCGGTCACGCTGCAGCTCGGCCAGTTCTTCGACGGCACCCGCAACAACGCCGACCACCTGCTGCACGCCTCGCGCCCCCCCGGCAGCACCCCCCCCGCACCGCCCCCCCCCGCCCCAGCCCGGCCGGCCCCCCCCCCCGCGCCCCACCACCGCCCCCTGACCCCCCCGGTCACC
>NZ_JBNBBE010001016.1:0-241 GCF_050031795.1 Stenotrophomonas sp. SrG | reverse complement strand
CGAGCGCTGGTCGCTGACCTCGGACGTCGACGAGCTGCGCGTGGCCAGCATTCCCAGCACGATGGTGTCGGCATCCTCGGTGAGTTTCGCCGGCCTGCGCTGTACCTATCGCCGCGACGGCTTTGGTGCCGAGCTGGTGGTGGTGATGGACCCGACCAAGCTGATCGCGCCGTTGGACGGTGAGAAGGCCTAGATTCCGCAGTACAGCGTGTTTTCTTATATCAATGCCACCGCGTTGACG
>NZ_JBNBBE010001015.1:0-241 GCF_050031795.1 Stenotrophomonas sp. SrG | reverse complement strand
TCCGGTGACGTTGAAGCCCCAGCGCTCGCCCTCGTAGTACGAGGCGATTTCATATTTCGTGCTGGTCTCCGGAAGCAGGTTGGGCGACCCCACCAGCGGCAGCACGCCATGGCCGCCGAACCCGGTGACGCCGGGGAACAGCTGGTCCGGGCGCGGGGTCTGGTAGCCGGTCCTCACGCCACCCTTGAAGGGCCAGGCGTCGCAGGCGGTCCACACCAGGTAGGCGCGCGGGCGGAGGGGG
>NZ_JBNBBE010001014.1:0-241 GCF_050031795.1 Stenotrophomonas sp. SrG | reverse complement strand
TTGCTCATGAAGTGCGCAGGAACGGTAGATACGCCTAAGGACTACCTTCAGGTGTCAACGCGGCGGAAAGTCCTCTAGTCGCGGTCTTCATCACAGAGGTCGACCCCGCTGCGGGCAATGCGGGCCGAACCGCAGTAGAAGTACGGGTTTTGGCGCACGGGGCCATGGCTACGCTCCAGCTTTCCGCGTTGGAGTCTCCCGCCGTGACTCACGACGTTCCGCGTAAGTCCCACTTCGCCTT
>NZ_JBNBBE010001013.1:0-241 GCF_050031795.1 Stenotrophomonas sp. SrG | reverse complement strand
CCAGCAGCGACCGCGATGGCGAATCCAACTACAGCGTGCACGGGCCGGGCACCGATGACCTGGCCGACCTGGTCCAGGCGCACCGCGAGCAGGGTGACGTGCTGCGCGAGCAGCGGCAGGGGCTGGTGCAGCGCGAGCTGCTGCTGGACACCATGGTGCAGAACCCGCCGGTGTCGCTGCTGCTGCTGGCCAACGGCGGCGATGGCGTGCAGCGCGTCATGTGCTCCACCCTGGCCGCGCG
>NZ_JBNBBE010001012.1:0-241 GCF_050031795.1 Stenotrophomonas sp. SrG | reverse complement strand
CGACCAGAGCCAGGTGTGGCACACCCCTCGCGATGAGACCACCCACCTCAGCTTCACGAATGCCACTGGCTGGCCGGCGGGCAAGTACCGCGCGGAGGTCACGGTAGATGGTTAGGCGGCCGGAACGCCGCAGGAGTTTGAGGTCAAGTAAGTCCCGCCGACTCTCTCCCGGCACGGTCTCACGATGGACGCAGCCGCGAGGCTGCGTCTTTTTTTGTTCCATACAGCGTTCCAATACCAC
>NZ_JBNBBE010001011.1:0-241 GCF_050031795.1 Stenotrophomonas sp. SrG | reverse complement strand
TTGCGAGGCGCTGCGCTTTGGTCCGCTGACCCGGCGCCGGCTGTTCAACGCCGCCGGCATTACCGATATTTCTCCTCCCGCAAGCGAGTTCGCATGAGCCCCAACACGCAAGCCCCGAAGGTCGTCTAAGAAGGCAAGTACCAGCGCATGGTCGTGCGCGGCTCGTGGGAGTACAGCGAACGAACCCACGCCGGCGGACTGGCCGCGATCATCATCGCCGTCACCCCCGACGACAACGTGA
>NZ_JBNBBE010001010.1:0-241 GCF_050031795.1 Stenotrophomonas sp. SrG | reverse complement strand
GTGTTCGGCCTGTTCGACGGCAAGGCCGCCAAAAAGGCGGATAATTCCAACCCGTAACCCACCGCCGGCCGCTGCCGGGAGACCTGTCTGATGGAGGTGCTGCTCGCCAACCCGCGTGGATTCTGTGCCGGTGTCGATCGTGCGATCGAGATCGTCAAGCGCGCGATCGAACCGCGGGGCGCGCCCATCTACGTGCGCCATGAAGTGGTGCACAACCGCGTCGTGGTGGACGACCTCAAGC
>NZ_JBNBBE010001009.1:0-241 GCF_050031795.1 Stenotrophomonas sp. SrG | reverse complement strand
AGCTGTGGCAGCCCGATTACCTGGAACCGGGCCAGCAGGCTTTCCAGATGGCCGCCGAGCTGGCGATGCTCGGGTATGCGGCGCAGATCGATGCGGTGATCGCGCGCGCGGGCTTCCGCGAACCTGAACAGATCGCGCAGGCGCGGATCGGCATGTCCAATTACTTCGCCGGCGCGCTGGTAATGCCCTATGCGCAGTTCATGCGTGCGGCAGAACACAGCGCCTACGACATCGATGCGCT
>NZ_JBNBBE010001008.1:0-241 GCF_050031795.1 Stenotrophomonas sp. SrG | reverse complement strand
CGTACTTCTCGACCTGCTTGGGAATCTTGTACTGCGCCGAGCCCAGCGCTTCGATGTCTTCGCGCTCGATCGGGGTCATGAATCTGTCCACCAGCGCCTGGCTGATCTTGTCCGAGGCGGCGCGTTCGCGCAGGCGGGCCCGCATGAACGCGTCAAGCGCGGGCTGCCGGTCGGCGTCGCGCCGCATCGAATGCAGCGCCGTGGCGCTGTCGTAGGCCGCCTGGGCAGCCGCGTCCAGCCG
>NZ_JBNBBE010001007.1:0-241 GCF_050031795.1 Stenotrophomonas sp. SrG | reverse complement strand
CCTGAAGCTGAGGCCCGAAAAGACCGCTTAGGACATGTTCTTGACCACCGGCGCCCCGGTGTACAACAAGATCGAAGGCAAGCTGTACCCGCTGGGCAATACCGGGCTGCCGCCCGGGATGGTCTAGAAAATCGCCTATTCGCTGATGGACGAGGGCCAGGTGCCCCAGTTCGAACGCGACCTTGAGCTCAACATGGCAATCGCCCTGCCGGATGCGGGACTCTTCCGCGTCAACGTGTTA
>NZ_JBNBBE010001006.1:0-241 GCF_050031795.1 Stenotrophomonas sp. SrG | reverse complement strand
TTTCCGGGTTGCCCCACTCGTCGTATTCGTTGGTGGTGAGCGGGATGCTGGCAACCAGCATGGTGGTCACCACGTCCACGAACGGCACCTGTGCCACCATCACCCGGTAATCCTGCGGGGCCTGGGTGGCCACCGCACCCATCAGCAGGCCGCCGGCGCTGCCACCGGATGCGGCCACCCGGTCCTGGGCGGCATAGCCCTGCCGGACCAGTTCGCGGGTGACATCGACGAAGTCGTTGAG
>NZ_JBNBBE010001005.1:0-241 GCF_050031795.1 Stenotrophomonas sp. SrG | reverse complement strand
CCTGACCCTGATGAGCCACGCGCTGGAGCTGCCCGAACTGGTGGCCGGCGACCTGATGCGCCCGCGCGAACTCATGCGCGTGTTCCGCCAGGGCATGGATCTTGCCGGGGTGATGGCCGAGTTCGCCGAAAGCCGCTCCAGCCGCTACCCGTGGTTCGACAGCGATGGCGAGGAAGTGCTGGGCATCCAGCACATGAAGGACCTGCTCGTGGAGATCGCCCGCGGCCAGCCCACCGACGAC
>NZ_JBNBBE010001004.1:0-241 GCF_050031795.1 Stenotrophomonas sp. SrG | reverse complement strand
CCAGTCACGGACCTGCTTGCCATCGCCGTAGACCGGCAGCGGTTCGCCGGCCAGCGCCCTGGCAATCACCAGCGGAATGAGCTTTTCCGGGAAGTGGGACGGGCCATAGTTGTTGGAGCAGTTGGTGGTCAGCACCGGCAGCCCGTAGGTGTGGTGGAACGCCCGCACCTGATGGTCCGATGCCGCCTTGGACGCCGACTAAGGCGAATTGGGGGCATACGGAGTGGTTTCGCTGAACTTG
>NZ_JBNBBE010001003.1:0-241 GCF_050031795.1 Stenotrophomonas sp. SrG | reverse complement strand
CCACCACGCCATGCTTGATCAGCTGGTCCACCACATCTCGAGCCAGGTTGGTCGGAATGGCCAGGCCCACGCCGATGTTGCCGGCCATGCTGCCCTGCGGGTTGAAGCTGGCGGTATTGATGCCCACCAGCTGGCCCTGCAGGTAGACCAGCGCGCCGCCGGAGTTGCCCGGGTTGATCGAGGCATCGGTCAGGATGAAGTTCTGGTAGCCCAGCCCGCGGATGCCGGTGCGGCCCACCGC
>NZ_JBNBBE010001002.1:0-241 GCF_050031795.1 Stenotrophomonas sp. SrG | reverse complement strand
AGTGCTCGCGGATGGCGTTCACTGCGGAGACGCCGTCGCCGCAGTCGCCCAGCCGTTCGATCTCCGGGTCCTCGGCCAGCAGGCGCACGCTCGCGCGGCGCGCGAGCGGCTCGTCGTCCACCACCAGCACCGAGAGGGTCCTGCCGGTGCCACTCCCGCCGTGAACTCCGGCGCTTCGTCTTCCACCTCCAGGGTACGGAAGGGCAGGCGTACTCGGCAGGCCACGCCCTCGGGCCAGTTG
>NZ_JBNBBE010001001.1:0-241 GCF_050031795.1 Stenotrophomonas sp. SrG | reverse complement strand
TGTGACAACAATGCCCAGGACAACGCCGCGTCGCTGTCCGCCGCCGATGCTTCGTTCACCGTCGGCATGTCCGATGCGCAGGTGTACGTGAACCAGTACGGCGCCGGCAACACCACCATGAATGATGGCGTGGGCAACAACTCCAGCCTCAGCGGCAACGCCTTCCGCGGCGCCACCGGCAACATCGCCGTGAACAGCGCCGCCGGCAACAACAACGAGCAGAAGAACGCCCTGGCTGCGT
>NZ_JBNBBE010001000.1:0-241 GCF_050031795.1 Stenotrophomonas sp. SrG | reverse complement strand
ACTTCCAGATCAAGAACGGCCAGATCGCCGGCATGGTCGAAGACGCCGCAGACCAGATCCGCACGCCGGAGTTCTGGAACGCGTGCAGCGCGATCTGCGACGAGCGCGATTTCCGCGTCGGCGGTTCGT
This sequence comes from Stenotrophomonas sp. SrG, assembly GCF_050031795.1. Classification (NCBI taxonomy): domain Bacteria; kingdom Pseudomonadati; phylum Pseudomonadota; class Gammaproteobacteria; order Lysobacterales; family Lysobacteraceae; genus Stenotrophomonas; species Stenotrophomonas sp. SrG. The sequence continues at coordinate 112 of NZ_JBNBBE010001000.1, read as the reverse complement.
TCTTCGATGGCAAGGGCCAGCCCGGCCAGGTCTCGGCGGTGTCGCATGGCTCGGCGACCACGCGATTCGACGGCATCAACATCATCAACACCGCACGCAGCCTGGGCTGAGA
>NZ_JBNBBE010000999.1:0-241 GCF_050031795.1 Stenotrophomonas sp. SrG | reverse complement strand
TCCGCGCCCAGCGCGATGGCATTCCAGCGCTGCCGGCGCGCGAGGCCTTCCCGCAGTGGATGGCCGAACAGCTCGAACAGGACTGGCCCGACCAGGCCGAGGACGTTTGTGCCGCCAGCCTGCAGCCGGCGCCGTTGTGGCTGCGGGTCAACCGCCAGCACGGCAGTCGCGATGTGTTGCTGGAGCGGCTGCAAGCGGCCGGCATCGCCGCCGAGGCCGGCGCGCTGGGCCGCGATGCGAT
>NZ_JBNBBE010000998.1:0-241 GCF_050031795.1 Stenotrophomonas sp. SrG | reverse complement strand
CCTGCGAGGTGTCATCCAGCGGCAGCGCGGCGATGCGGGTGAAGCGGCAGCCGAACTCAACGAGCATGTCCACCAGCGCCTGGTCTTCCGAGGCACGCGGCACGAGGATCACCCCGGGCAGCTTCTGCTGCTGCACGAAGCGGCGCACGCCTTCGATGTAGCCGGGGCTGCGCGAATCGCACGGGTGCCCCACCAGCTCGAAGCTGGAGCCGCGCAGCGCGTCCAGCGCGCGGTACTGCAT
>NZ_JBNBBE010000997.1:0-241 GCF_050031795.1 Stenotrophomonas sp. SrG | reverse complement strand
CGATCACGAACAGGAACATCACCACGCCCAGTTCGGCCGGATGCAGGATCGCCTGCGGATCGGAGAACCAGCCGAAGCCGAACGGACCGATCGCCAGCCCGGCCGCGACATAGCCCAGCACCGAGCCCAATCCCAGCCGGCGGAACAACGGCACCATCACCACTGCCGCACCCAGCCGGGCGACGACTTTCACCAGTTCACTGGCACCTGCTTCCTCCGCCAGTCGGTTTGTTCCTTGCCA
>NZ_JBNBBE010000996.1:0-241 GCF_050031795.1 Stenotrophomonas sp. SrG | reverse complement strand
GACCTGGACGGCCCGTCGCTGGGGCAGTTCAATCCGGTCACCGGCGGGGTCCATTTCAACGAGTCGGAGAGCACCATCAGCGATGCGCCCGGCTTGGGCATCACCGAGGTGCGCGGGTTGGAGATGATCAAGCCGCCGCGCTGGTCACGTCCCCCCGTCCCCTTTTTGATGACCCCATGCCGCCTCTGGTGACCATCCGCTCCGAGCGTGACCACAGGTCGGCGGGCGAACGCCGCATCGC
>NZ_JBNBBE010000995.1:0-241 GCF_050031795.1 Stenotrophomonas sp. SrG | reverse complement strand
AATCGACCGCATTGCCCCACGGGGTGCACAGGTCGCTGCGGCAGAACGCCGGCGCCAGGGTCGGCAGCGGCTTGCCGTCCGGCCCGAAGTGGTTGTACACCACGTCAAGCAGCACCATCATCCCCAGGCCAGGGGCGGCATCGACCAGTGCCTTGAGCTCGTCAGGCGTGCCGTAGGCGGGCGCAGGCGCAGACTGCAGTACGCCGTCGTAGCCCCAGTTGCGCTCACCCGGAAGGGTGGC
>NZ_JBNBBE010000994.1:0-241 GCF_050031795.1 Stenotrophomonas sp. SrG | reverse complement strand
TCGCACAGTCGTCGGCGTTCGGCGCGGTGGCCAATGCCACCGGCGACAACGCCACGGCGGTGGGCACGCAGAGCGCGGCCAGTGGCACCAGCAGCACCGCCATCGGCGGTCCGGTCGACCTGAGTCCCGGCCTGGGCTTCTTCGTCGACACCCAGGCCAGTGGCGAGGCCGCCACCGCGGTCGGCGCCGGTGCGTTTGCCAGCGGCGATTACGCCGTGGCCAACGGCACGCTCAGCGAAGA
>NZ_JBNBBE010000993.1:0-242 GCF_050031795.1 Stenotrophomonas sp. SrG | reverse complement strand
GTCCAGCTGGGGCGCCAGGCTGGGGTCGGGGGGCCCCGGGTCCAGGCTGGGGGGGGTGACCCTGGAGGTGGGCGGGTGGTCGGGGGCCGGGCGGTGCGGATGCGGCTCGCGGTGGGCCGGGTTGGCCTCGGGCGGAGTGCTCGTGGCCTGCGCGCCGAAGTGGGACGTGACCGGCGCCGTGGGCGTGTCGTCCGGGAAGTGCGCGGGGCGTGCGCGGTAGTAACTGTCCGTCGGCTGGCCCA
>NZ_JBNBBE010000992.1:0-242 GCF_050031795.1 Stenotrophomonas sp. SrG | reverse complement strand
CCCCCCCCCCCCCCGCCCGCCGCACCCTCCCCCCGCACCCCTCGCCGGCCGCGCCACTCCCCACCACGCCGCAGCGTGCACCCCGGCACGGCCCGGCGAGGCCGCCGCAGCCCGCCAGGCCGTTGTGTGGAATGGCGGCCACTTCTCCGCGCAGTTCAACCTGAGAAACAAGCTCCAGCTCGATCCCACAACCTCCAACCTGCAGATCGCCCGCGCGCACGCCCACGCGACGCCGGTCTACA
>NZ_JBNBBE010000991.1:0-242 GCF_050031795.1 Stenotrophomonas sp. SrG | reverse complement strand
CCGCGCTCTCGCCCAGCCCCGTCCTCCCCCCGCCATCGGGCCCGTCGGTTCCGCCCGGCCCTCCCGAGGCGCCCGCCCAGGCGCGGATGGCGCCGCCCCCCCCGCCCTCCCGCCCCCGCCCCCGGGCGACCGCGATTACGCCCCGGCACCCCCCCATCACCCAGTCCAGCCCATTGCGGTAGCCCCAGTGCAGGCCTTCAGCTCCTGCGGTCCCGCCGAGCTGCCGGGAGACCCGCGCGCGG
>NZ_JBNBBE010000990.1:0-242 GCF_050031795.1 Stenotrophomonas sp. SrG | reverse complement strand
CGCCTCACGGTCCACCCGCACGCCGACCACAACCAGCCGTTCGACGACAGCCCCGTGCACAACGCGACAGCCCCGCCGCCGCGGCTCGCCGATATCTCCCCCGCCACCGCCACTGCACCCCCGCGCCATGGCCGGGGAGCCAACCCGCGGCACCCCGCACCACGCGGCACTCCGCACGCACCACGCGACCTCCGCTCCCACCACGCGACAATCCGCACGCCCCACCCGGTAGCGCCGACTGT
>NZ_JBNBBE010000989.1:0-242 GCF_050031795.1 Stenotrophomonas sp. SrG | reverse complement strand
GGCCCTGGCCTCGACCCGCAGGACCTCATGCAGACCCTGGGCGCGGTCACCCTGCGCCTGTGGCTCGCCTCCGCCGATTACAGCACCGCACTCTCGCTGTCGCAGGAAATCCTCCCGCGCACCGCCGACGCCTACCGGCGCCTGCCCCACACCGCGACCTTCCTGATCGGCAACCGCGACGGCTTCGATCCCGCCCATGACCTGGTAGCGACCGCCGACATGGTCGCGCTGGACCGCTGGAT
>NZ_JBNBBE010000988.1:0-242 GCF_050031795.1 Stenotrophomonas sp. SrG | reverse complement strand
CTCACGCGCCCTGGCCGACGTCGTGGACCAGCGACACGCCCACCGCCGCCAGTCGGCCGAGCACCCGGGGCGCCCGCCCGACGCCGACGTTCCGGTCGCTGTGCGAACTGAACCAGATGCGGACGGTGCCCTGTGCCGCAATCTCCACCCCGACCTCAGCGTGTGCCTCACGCCAGCCCCGCTGTGCCTCCAGTCCCGCCTCGCAGCCCTCTTCGGAGGCCTCCCGCCACCCCTCGGAGAAG
>NZ_JBNBBE010000987.1:0-242 GCF_050031795.1 Stenotrophomonas sp. SrG | reverse complement strand
CTTGCTGTAGACCATCGGCCGGCCGGGGTCATCGGCGGCGGGCTCCGCAGCGCCCATTTCCTTGGCGTGGTCGGGGAATTTGCGGCCGACACTGTCGATGCGGCGCACCGGATAGGTCCCGCCTCCGGCGACCGGATTACGGGGTTGTTCGGGGGGCGGGATTAGATGGGACGTGCGCGCGGCCGGTGGGAGGGGGTCGCCCGTGTGTCGGCCGCCGCGGCGCGAATCGAGTTGTGGGGACG
>NZ_JBNBBE010000986.1:0-242 GCF_050031795.1 Stenotrophomonas sp. SrG | reverse complement strand
ACGCCCGCCGCCGCGGCGCGCGCGCCACGCAGCCGGCCCCCACCCCCCCCGCCACCCTCCTCGGCCTGCCCCCGTCCGGCGGCGAGCTCGACCGAGGGGACGCCCCGGGCGCAGCTGCCCGCGGCCGGTGCGCACCGCGCAGCGACTGGCCGCCACCAGCGCTGACCGTGACCCTGAAGGCCCTCGACGGCGCCGCGGTTGAACCCACCGGCACGGCGCTGCCGGGCGCGCAGAACCTGGCA
>NZ_JBNBBE010000985.1:0-242 GCF_050031795.1 Stenotrophomonas sp. SrG | reverse complement strand
CTTTGGACCATAGAGGAGTACGCGGCACCCAGCTTTTACTCATCCGTTGCGCACTGAGCGGACAAGGCAGAGCCAGTGCAGGCGGAGATAAGGGCTTGGTAGCGGGAATCTGAAAGACCAGCAAGCTCCTACGCGGAGCCGCAGCGAACCTTGGCGCCCTTGAGGCAGCCGAGCAACGAGACGAGAGACGCCAGGCCCTCACCGGGGCTGAGAGAGGCGTACGCAACGCCGTGCTGCGCCCT
>NZ_JBNBBE010000984.1:0-242 GCF_050031795.1 Stenotrophomonas sp. SrG | reverse complement strand
TCGCTACCACGCAGCGGTCGTCGGCCCAGTTGTACAGGCCAGGTTCGATGGTGACCAACAAGCCCCCTTCCAATGCGCGGGTCAGGCGCAGCAACGGGAGGCCTTCCGGGCGCTAGCCGCGGCCGCCGCGGTCGCGGGCCGCCCAGCCGGGGCCGGCGAGGCCCTGGAGGGCGAGCAGGTGGCCCAGGCCGGGCGGGAAGAAGCGCGCGCGGGCGCCGGGGGGCCGCGCCGGCACCGGCGCG
>NZ_JBNBBE010000983.1:0-242 GCF_050031795.1 Stenotrophomonas sp. SrG | reverse complement strand
CCCGTGGCCATCAGCATCGTGCCGCCCGCCTGGCCCGCGATGGAAAGACCGAACCTCCGGCTACCACTGTTGTGCCGGCCGCCCCCGCAGTGGCCGTAGAGGCCAGCAATGCCTTCAGCGAGCGCGTGCGTGCCGCGGCCTACCAGACCCTGAACCGAGCACTTATCGCCGGCCTGCCAACCCAGATCGGCCACCGAAGCGACAAGGGCGATTTCATTGACCCGCGCAAGCGCCGCTTCATG
>NZ_JBNBBE010000982.1:0-242 GCF_050031795.1 Stenotrophomonas sp. SrG | reverse complement strand
TGATGGGCGGGAAGGCGGGATCTCGGTCGGCGTCTGTGACTTCGTGAATGGGTTCGCGCTGAGAAACCGGCGCGGTGACATGTCCCATGGCTGCGTGATCCATCGTCGTGTGATCCATCTGCGCGTGGTTGGCGCTGCCGTGATCCATGGTCGAGTGGTCGATTTTCGTTTGGTCCACCGCAGCCGGTTCGGCCGCGGGTGCAGTATCGGTGTGTTCTTTATAATTCTTCTGCGCCCACTCG
>NZ_JBNBBE010000981.1:0-242 GCF_050031795.1 Stenotrophomonas sp. SrG | reverse complement strand
AGGACATGAAGCTGGGCACGCTGCGCCACCAGTAGTTCACCAGCACTTTGAACGGTTCCAGGCTGCGCACGTGGTGCCACCAAATGCTGGGAATGAAGATTGCATCGCCCGGTTCCAGAACGGCGGTCTGCGGGCGGGGCAGCGCGGCACGGAACCGCGGGTGGGGGGCGAAATACCGGCGGGCGTAATAGACCACCCAGACCACCAGCCCGCCCCGGGGGGGTTGCGGCGGGCCCGGCTAG
>NZ_JBNBBE010000980.1:0-242 GCF_050031795.1 Stenotrophomonas sp. SrG | reverse complement strand
TACGCACGTCGGCTGGCGCCAACATGCTGTTTGGCGGTTTGGGGAATGACCGATACATCCTTAGTGCCAACGACACCGCCGTAGAGCTGGCAGGCGAGGGCAGCGACGCCGTGGTGATCGAAGCACCAGAGCCCGGCACGCCGCAGACCCAGATGCAGTATCTGGACTTCGAGAAGGTCGGGGGCACGGCCTTCGCCGCATCCTAGCCGGCCGGCGTGTGCAGCGACCGTCCGGACGACACG
>NZ_JBNBBE010000979.1:0-242 GCF_050031795.1 Stenotrophomonas sp. SrG | reverse complement strand
CGCATCGGGCTGGGCGAGGTGGAAGACGCCGTCGCCGAGTACCACCACCCGTATGGCAGCAGCGGCCGGCACGCGCTCTCGACCAACGCACGCTCCCGCGCCACCGACCTGGACCTGGCGCTGCTGCCGCGTGGGTCGCTGGCGCAGTACCGCTACAGCCAATGGCGGGGTGGCCTGCGCGGGGCCTGGTCGCCGCCTCCGGCCTGGGACCGGGCCGGGTGCCGCGAGCGCGGGCCGGAGCG
>NZ_JBNBBE010000978.1:0-242 GCF_050031795.1 Stenotrophomonas sp. SrG | reverse complement strand
AGCGCCGGGCGGGGGACGACGCGCGCAGGGCCCAGTGCGGCCTGGACCCGGCCCACGACGGCTGGTACCGCGAGTTCCGCCGCCACGGCGCGGGGCCGCACGCCGGTTTCGGCCTGGGCTTCGAGCGCCTGGTGGTATACGGGTGCGGGCTGGGCAACATCCGCGATGCGAGCCCCGACCCGCGCGCACCGGGCAGCGCCGAGTTCTGATGCTGTCCACGGAGGCACGCCCATGACCCGGTT
>NZ_JBNBBE010000977.1:0-242 GCF_050031795.1 Stenotrophomonas sp. SrG | reverse complement strand
CGTCGTGCAATCGTTCTCCGAACACGTGCCCCGCCAAGCGCTGGAACAGCGCAGCCAGGCACCGGGCGACAATCCACAGTACCTGGTGCTCGAAATCCGCCCGCAGCCACCGCGCGATCGGTTGATCGCCTGCCTGTGGTCGGAATGGGACGGCCCCGAGCGCCGCCTGCTCTCGGTCGCCGCCATCACCGCCGACCCCCCGCGCGACGTGGCCGCAGCCGGGCAGGCCCGCTGCATCGTAC
>NZ_JBNBBE010000976.1:0-242 GCF_050031795.1 Stenotrophomonas sp. SrG | reverse complement strand
GGTGCCGAAGCTGGATACCGCCGGCCACGGCTGGTCTAACTCGCCGTGCACACAGGTGGCATCGAGGCCCGCCAGCGCCGCCTTTTTCGGGAAGCGCAGGTTGGCTGTGGGGAAGCCGAGGGTGCGGCCGAGCTGGCGCCCGCGCACTACCCTGCCACCGATCGCATACGGGCGACCGAGCAGATCGGCCGCATGGGCGAAATCGCCCTCGCGCAGCATCTGGCGTATGCGTGTGGCGGAAA
>NZ_JBNBBE010000975.1:0-242 GCF_050031795.1 Stenotrophomonas sp. SrG | reverse complement strand
CCGGACGGGCAGGTCGAAGCTCAGCCCCAGCCCCGGCAGGCTCTACACACCCGCTGCGCCCGCCGTGGCCAACGCGCCGGTCGACTGCACGCAATACACCTGGCGCTCGGTCTCGCCACCCGACTTGGTCAGCAGCACGTCGGACAGCTCGAACACCGGGGTTTCCACCGGCAGGCACCCGAACCGCTCGTAAATGCGGCGGAAGACGTCCAGCATGCGCTGGAACGCGCTCTGCTCGCGCG
>NZ_JBNBBE010000974.1:0-242 GCF_050031795.1 Stenotrophomonas sp. SrG | reverse complement strand
GCCTGACGGAACCTCCCGTTAGTGCTAGGTCGGTTCGGCCGCCGGAGCGCCATCGGAGGGCTTGGCGGCCGGATCAGCGCCGGCCTCGGCCGGCGCGGTGCCGGCGGCCGGGGCGGCGCCCGCAGCCGGTGCGGCACCCGCTGCCGGTGCAGCGCCGGCAGGCGCTGCGCCAGGTCCGGTGGCGGCGGGCGGGGGCCACGGCGTGGCCGAGGCCGGCGAGCCCTCCTTGAGCTTCTGCACGC
>NZ_JBNBBE010000973.1:0-242 GCF_050031795.1 Stenotrophomonas sp. SrG | reverse complement strand
CCAGCGTGGTGCCCAGCCGCGCCGGATGCTTGCCGATGATCGGTTCGCCGCTGGCACGATGGTACTAGCCGACGTCCTGGCGGCTGGCAGTGTGCGAATCGGTGAATACCAGCATCTCGAAGCGGGCGCGTGCGGCGTCGGCGTCCTTGTCCGGCTCCAGCGCGAAATCCCAGTTGGGCACATTGCCGCCGGTGGCAGCGATGCCGTCGTACTTCTGCCGCGGCGACCCCTGCGGGGCGTAG
>NZ_JBNBBE010000972.1:0-242 GCF_050031795.1 Stenotrophomonas sp. SrG | reverse complement strand
CCGCCTCGCAGGGGGCTTACGGCGGCACCCCCGACGGCCAGGTGATCCACGACAACCTGTGCACCGCCAGCCACACCACCGCCGTCGGCCAGGCACCGACCCGGGACCACGCCCATTGGGATGCACGCCTGGCCCAGGGCAAGGACACCCCCTACCCGCACGCCCTCGCGGGCTACACCGGCCCGGACGGCGGGATCATGCCGCCCCAGGGCGGCAACCCCGGCCTGAGCGAAGAGCAGATC
>NZ_JBNBBE010000971.1:0-242 GCF_050031795.1 Stenotrophomonas sp. SrG | reverse complement strand
CACGGGATTGAGCTCGAGCATATCGGCGGTAATGCAGGCTTGGGACAAGACCGGATTTGTAGCCCAGAGCGCTTGTTCATGTTGCTGTCGGCGTCGCGGCAGGGTCGGCCGGCGCGGGCCCCTGCCCCAGCGCGGCGCGCAGCACCGGCAGCAGCCGGCGGCTGCACGGCAGCGTGCGCCCATCTTACAGGAGGCCCCGGGCCTCCCCGCTGACCCGCGGCTCGCTCGAGCCACGGACGCCA
>NZ_JBNBBE010000970.1:0-242 GCF_050031795.1 Stenotrophomonas sp. SrG | reverse complement strand
ACGCAGAAAGCCCGCCGAAAGGCGGGATTTTTGTTTGTGCGTAATGAGCAACGGGGTGCTGCATTGGTAGGCTCGGTTCCCACACGACTGCCCGTAACGGTGCAACGCTCGGTTACGCATGACCTGCACCGAAGCAAAAGCCGACCACGCCGATGTTCATGCGCCAATCGAACGCGGGCAATGCCACGGCAGTCGCTGGTGAGCCTAGCGAACCGCCGTGCGGACCCTCGGTGCGCGCCGGG
>NZ_JBNBBE010000969.1:0-242 GCF_050031795.1 Stenotrophomonas sp. SrG | reverse complement strand
CATGCCGGGAAGCTCCCGCGGTCGGTGACGTCCACCGCCAGGGTCATCACGTCGCGGCCCGGCCGAGCGCTGGCCGCGGCCACGCTGCGGGCGGCGGCGGGGTCGCGGCGGTACGTTAAGATCACCTCCCAACCGCGCGTGGCCAACTGCAGCGCGCTGCCGCGGCCAATGCCCTTGTTGCCGCCGGTGACCAGGGCCACGCGGGCGGGGAGATGTGGAGAGCCAGTGTGCATGCGATAACA
>NZ_JBNBBE010000968.1:0-242 GCF_050031795.1 Stenotrophomonas sp. SrG | reverse complement strand
ATCCTGCACTGGCGCTGCTGACGTCGCTGCCGCAGGTCACGCTGCAGGGGGCCTTCTGCCATTTCGAGAGCATCCAGCGGCCGGACCACGCGGCATACCTGTTCACCAGTGCCTGGGAAGGCCTGCCCCCCATCCGGTTGGAGGCTGCGGCAGCGGGCGTCCCCATCGTCGCGCCCGCAGTCGGCGGCGTCGTAGATCTGATCGAGCACTCCTGGCTCGTCGATGACCCCGGGGATGTCGGT
>NZ_JBNBBE010000967.1:0-242 GCF_050031795.1 Stenotrophomonas sp. SrG | reverse complement strand
TCCGTCCCGCCTCCGCCGTTTCCCGGATGGAAAGTCGTCTAGCTCTCGCTCGCGCAGGTCCAGCCGCAGGCCGCTGAAGGCCACCCCCGCATCCCCGTCGTCCGTGAAGAGCTGTCCGACCTGGATACGCCGCTTTCGGTCTATCTGAATCTCGCCGACGGCCCGCATACCTACCTGTTCGAATCGGTAGAAGGAGGCGAGCTCGTCGGGCTCTATTCCATCATCGGCATGCCTGCCCGCCG
>NZ_JBNBBE010000966.1:0-242 GCF_050031795.1 Stenotrophomonas sp. SrG | reverse complement strand
CCCCGGAAACCTTCGACCGGCTGACCATCATCAAAGGCCCGCAGAGCGTGCGCTTGGGTGCCGGCGCGTCAGCGGGCACGGTGCGGGGCGACCGCGATACCCCGCGTTGCGACGCCCCGGGCATCGACCTGGCCGCCAGCGCGCTGGTCGGCACGCGCAACCGCAACGCCCAGGTGCTGGACCGCACCGCCGGTGCCTCGCCGTGCGACGTGCGCGTCAAGGGCACCCGCTCCGAAGCCGAT
>NZ_JBNBBE010000965.1:0-242 GCF_050031795.1 Stenotrophomonas sp. SrG | reverse complement strand
ACCGACGTGGTGCCCGGGCTCTCCGGGCGGCCGCTCCGGCCCAGCCTCACCGGCACGCGGGGGCCGTCGATGTCGGCCGCCACCCGCCCGACCCGCGCCCCCAGGCGGGCCAGCGCCCCGGCCAGGTTCACCGCCGTGGTGGATTTGCCCTCCCCGCCCTGGCCGGACCCGACCGCGATCACGTTGCGGTCGCGCGGATGAAGGGTCATGCCCTTGTGCACGTGGGGGGCGGGGGGCCGTCG
>NZ_JBNBBE010000964.1:0-242 GCF_050031795.1 Stenotrophomonas sp. SrG | reverse complement strand
ATCAACCCCTTCGCCATACCCTACGTTCCAGTCGAGGATGGAGTTCACCATCCCGCCGACAGCACACGCTGACAAACAGTCCGGCAGGGGTTCCGCAGCCTGCGCGCGTGATAATCTGAAGGGTTGCACCCACCCACCTGCCAACCCATGCCCACCTCGCCCAAACCCCGCGTTGCCACCCAGGCCGGTACCGGCTTCCGCACGCGTTGGCCCCGACAGGCGGTCATGCTGTTCTTCCGCGG
>NZ_JBNBBE010000963.1:0-242 GCF_050031795.1 Stenotrophomonas sp. SrG | reverse complement strand
CCGGCCCCCCCCACACCCCCCACCGCGTCCGCTGCGGCTCCTCCCGCTGCGCCGGGCGCCGCGGGCCCCCCACTTCCCCCCTCCACCCCGCTCCCGGCTCTGATCACCGTGGACTCCGCCACCAGGATCAGCAGCGATGCCCCACCCAGGACGTGATCTAGTGTCTTAGCCGGGTCCCCGCGTGCGTATGACGCGCACACTACCCGCGACCCGGCATGCTTTCTTTGAATCTGTTCCTAAAG
>NZ_JBNBBE010000962.1:0-242 GCF_050031795.1 Stenotrophomonas sp. SrG | reverse complement strand
CCGATGGACAGCTGAAGGCCGAGATCTGGTAGTGGTCGCGTGCGCGCGGTCTGTTTGCCGGCGAGGCGCTGGATGGAGCGGTGCAGCAGATCGACGATGAGGCGAACCTGGACGCTTACGTCAGCAACACCACGCCGCGCATGGTGTTCGAGGGCCGCATGGGCGAAGCGCAGTCGATGGACGTGGTTGCCTTCCGAGCCCGTCTGGAAGAGGCGACGTATTCGGCTCTTGAAAAGCGCGGA
>NZ_JBNBBE010000961.1:0-242 GCF_050031795.1 Stenotrophomonas sp. SrG | reverse complement strand
GGGTGAGCGTGCGGTTGGACGCACCGCTGCGCGCGATACCGGCCCTGAACAGCCGCGTATGCGCCAGCAGGTTCGCGGTCATGCACGCCCCGTACGAATGCCCGCCAATGGCGATGTGCTCGCGGTCGGTCACCCCGCGCCGCACCCCTTCATCCACCGCTGCTTCGGCGTTGGCCACCAGCTGGGGCAGGGAGGTATCGTTGGGTTCCTTGGCGCCTTCGCCGATGATCGGCAGCGACGGA
>NZ_JBNBBE010000960.1:0-242 GCF_050031795.1 Stenotrophomonas sp. SrG | reverse complement strand
ACGTGGATTACATCGTGCGCGATGGCGAAGTGGTGATCGTGGACGAATACACCGGCCGTACCCTCGCTGGCCGCCGCTGGTCCGATGGCCTGCACCAGGCGGTGGAAGCGAAGGAAGGCGTGCCGGTCCCGCGCGAGAACCAGACGCTGGCGAGCATCACCTTCCAGAACCTGGTCCGCAGGTACAAGAAGCTGTCCGGCATGACCGGTACGGCCGACACCGAAGCCTACGAATTCCAGAGC
>NZ_JBNBBE010000959.1:0-242 GCF_050031795.1 Stenotrophomonas sp. SrG | reverse complement strand
GGTCGCATCCCAATCGACTGCCGTGGAATTGCCCGCGTTCTATTGGGGCATGAACATCGGCTTGGACGGCTTTTGCTTCGGTGCAGGACATGCGTAACCGAGCGTTGCACCGTTACGTGCAGTCGTTTGGGAACCGACCCTACCAATGCAGCACCCCGTTGATAATTACGCACAAACAAAAATCCCGCCTTTCGGCGGGATTTCTGCGTTCTACATAGTTACCGCTCAGGCAGCCGGCTTTT
>NZ_JBNBBE010000958.1:0-242 GCF_050031795.1 Stenotrophomonas sp. SrG | reverse complement strand
GCTGTATTCGAATTCGAATACCGACGAGGAGGTCGATGTCCTCAGGGGCGGAAAAGGTGACGACCGATACTACATCTCGGAGGGCTACCAATACTCTAACTCCCCCGACAAAGTCATCGAGTTTGCAAACGAAGGCATCGACACCGTCTATGCCGAGTCGTACTCGTACTCGCTCCCCGACAACGTAGAAAACCTCGTCGCGGTGTTCAATTTTGACAGGTGGCACTGGAACAACCCGGAGT
>NZ_JBNBBE010000957.1:0-242 GCF_050031795.1 Stenotrophomonas sp. SrG | reverse complement strand
GCACGCTGGCTGATCGTGCCAACACGGTATCGGTCGGTGCGGCCGAAGCCTGGACCGATGCGGCCGGCGTGGTGCTTGACGCGATTGACCGCCAGATCACCAACGTGGGTGCCGGTTCCGAAGACACCGATGCGGTGAACGTGGCTCAGCTGAAGGAAGTGGCTGCGGTGGCTGCACCCACCAGCAAGTACTTCCAGGCCAGCGGCAGCGACGACAGCGATGCCGGTGCCTATGTGGAAGGC
>NZ_JBNBBE010000956.1:0-242 GCF_050031795.1 Stenotrophomonas sp. SrG | reverse complement strand
CGCCGGCCGCCTGCCTGCCCGCCTGCTGTTCTCCCAGCTGGGCCTGCAGGTCATCGTCTACCTGCCGTTGAACCTGCCGCTGGCGCTGATGCTGGGCCTGCTGCTGGCCACCGCGCGGCTGTACCGGGATTCGGAAATGGCGGTGCTGCCCGCCATTGGCGTGGGGCCCAAGCGGCTGCTGCGGCCGGTGGTGCGGCGGGTGCTGCCGGTGGTCGGGCTGATCGCCCTGTGCTCGCTGTGGA
>NZ_JBNBBE010000955.1:0-242 GCF_050031795.1 Stenotrophomonas sp. SrG | reverse complement strand
GCTCCGAGCCGCGGTCCATGGGCAGGCCGCGGTTGTCGAAGCCCGCCACATGGGTCTTCATCCGCCCATCCACCGCGAGCGCGCGCTGGTAGCCCAACGCCTGGTGGACCGTTCTCTCCAGAAGCGCGGCGCGCAGACCGCGTTCCGCCAGCCGGACCAGATCGTGGAAATGCTGGCTGATGGCGGTGGCGGCCTGGGCCACGCGTCGGGAGGGCGTAGCGCCCTCGGGCTTCGGGCCGACG
>NZ_JBNBBE010000954.1:0-242 GCF_050031795.1 Stenotrophomonas sp. SrG | reverse complement strand
TTCTTCGCGGTGGGCCCGGGCGTATGCGTGTGGCTGGCTCTGTCGGAGCTGATGCCTACCCGCATCCACTCCAACGGCATGAGCATCGCGCTGCTGATCAACCAGTTCGGATCCACGGTGATCGCGGCGATCTTCCTGCCCACGGTGGGCCACCACGGCTACGCCAGCATGTTCTGCTTCTGGGCCGGCTGCTCGCTGCTGTACTTCCTGGTGGCCGCGTTCCTGCTGCCGGAGTCGAAGGG
>NZ_JBNBBE010000953.1:0-242 GCF_050031795.1 Stenotrophomonas sp. SrG | reverse complement strand
GAGTACGAGAGATCACTAGTTTGGCCTCCGGGCCGAAGAATCTTTCAGGATGGCCCCCTGTTGGGGGCGGTGGGCCAGACGATACGCCGCTGGCCCGGCCTGCAAGGGTGTCGAAGGTCATGTTTACAGCCAGCATGGACACTTCAACGACGCGTGCTTGGGATGCAGTCAGCATCGGCGGCGGACACAACGGCCTGGTCTGCGCGGCCTAGCTGGCCCGGGCCGGGCAGCGGGTGCTGGTG
>NZ_JBNBBE010000952.1:0-242 GCF_050031795.1 Stenotrophomonas sp. SrG | reverse complement strand
CGCCCGCCGCGACCTGGCCGTGGGCACCTGAGATGGCCCAGCCCCGCCAGAACAAACCGTCCCCCGCGCTGTCCGCCCTGGCCCCGGGCGTACCCACCCGCGTGCTCGCCGCCCGCGTGCTGGCCCAGGTGAGCGGCCGTGGGCGCGCGCTCAAGGCCGAACTGGCCACCGCGCTGCCGACGCTGGTCGACAGCCGCGACCGCGCCCGTCTCGAAGCGCTGTGCTTTGCCGTGCTGCGCCGG
>NZ_JBNBBE010000951.1:0-242 GCF_050031795.1 Stenotrophomonas sp. SrG | reverse complement strand
AATGCGGTCGCGCCAACGCGCGAACGTGGACTCAACCGGCAGGGCTGGGCGGGTCGAACGGCTCGGCGGTTTCCGGGCGGGCCGGGTCGCTGAGCAGCCGCACGCGCTGTTCGGCCTGCTCCAGCGCCTGCTGGCACTGGCGGTACAGGCCCACGCCACGCTCGTTGGCGCTCAGCGACTGCTCCCGGCTCATGTCGCCGGTTTCCATCTTCTCCACCAGCTGCTCCAGTTCTTCCAGCGAA
>NZ_JBNBBE010000950.1:0-242 GCF_050031795.1 Stenotrophomonas sp. SrG | reverse complement strand
CACAGCCTCGTCCACGCCCACATTCCAGCGTTGCTGTCGCCGGTGCGCGGCGTGATCAACACCGTCATCGCACCGGTCCGGAGCGCCGTGCTTGGCGGCGTGGTGGACAACCTGCTGGGCCTGCTCGGCATCCGCAACGGCCAGGCGGTATTCACCGTCGAAAGCATCTCGCAGAGCTGCGCGGCCTCCGTGCAGCTGGACAAGACGCTGGCGCCCACCACCGACCCCGGACTGTTCAACCT
>NZ_JBNBBE010000949.1:0-242 GCF_050031795.1 Stenotrophomonas sp. SrG | reverse complement strand
CAGCTGCAGGCGCGCTGGCCCACCCGCTTCGTGCCGCACTACACCATGGTGACGTTCCTGCACACGCCGAACGCGGTGGCGCTGGAACGCACCGTGCTGCAGCGGCGCATCCTGGAAACGGCCACCGCCGGCCACGACAGCCTGGAGCACATCGACTGGGCCGCGCTGGACCGCGGGGTGCACCAACAGCTGTCCGTGCTGGAGGGCGCGCACTGATGGCCGACAGCTTCCTGTTCTACGAC
>NZ_JBNBBE010000948.1:0-242 GCF_050031795.1 Stenotrophomonas sp. SrG | reverse complement strand
CGCATGCGTGCGTTTCCATTCCCTGGTGCCGCTTCCGATGCCCATCCTGTCCACTCGTCCGCTGCTGCTGGCCGCCGTGCTGGCGTCTACCGCCTGTACGCCTTCGCCCGACGCGGAGGGACCGCCCCAACCTACCGGCGGGGATCCGGGTGCGGCGAAGGCGGCAGTCACCCACGAGGCGCGTGCAACGTCGGCCCCGCCCGCCCATGCCTTCAGGGAAACGCGGCCCGGCATCGCGCTGG
>NZ_JBNBBE010000947.1:0-242 GCF_050031795.1 Stenotrophomonas sp. SrG | reverse complement strand
ACATGGGCCTGCCCGTTGGCGACCTGTTCGAGCACCTTCGCGCGCGCCTTGCCGGTGACCTAGCCGGCCAGCCAGGCGACCTGCACGCCCAGCGGTTCCAGCCAGCCGCGCAGGTTGGTGAGGAGCTGTTCGGCCAGCAGTTCGGTGGGGGCAGCCAGCGCGACCTGCTTGCCCTGCCCCACCGCCCGCATGGCCGCCAGCGCGGCCACCACAGTCTTGCCCGAGCCGACATCGCCCTGCAC
>NZ_JBNBBE010000946.1:0-242 GCF_050031795.1 Stenotrophomonas sp. SrG | reverse complement strand
ACGGAAGCCTTCAGGTCACCCGCAGTTACACATACCACAGTTATCAGGAACTCTGCCGGACAGTGGAGCCGGAAACCGGAGCAACCCTGACCGGCGATGACGGCGCCGGCAATGTAGCCTGGTCTGCTGGCGGTCTGCCTGGCTTAACAGACGGCGAGCAGGACGGCAGCTCCCCGGCCGTTGCGGCGCGACGCGCAAGTCGCTCTTACGATACGCGCAACCGCCTGCGAACCCTCACCTGC
>NZ_JBNBBE010000945.1:0-242 GCF_050031795.1 Stenotrophomonas sp. SrG | reverse complement strand
TCGTCGATGTGGTGGGTCACCAGCACCCGGGTGATGCCCTGCGCGGCCCGGGGGCGCCTGGTGGCGATCCGGTGCTGGCGCGCCACCAGGTCCAGCCCGGTGGACGGATCGTCCAGCAGCAGCGCCTGCGGCCGGTTCACCAGCGCACGGGCGATCAGCACGCGCCGGTTTTCACCGGCGGACAATTCGGCATAGCCCCGGTGCAGCAATGGCAACGCCCCGGTCAGTGCCAGCGTCTCGCG
>NZ_JBNBBE010000944.1:0-242 GCF_050031795.1 Stenotrophomonas sp. SrG | reverse complement strand
CTACATGGGCGTCTGAGGGTTTACCCGGTGTTCTTGAGGTTCTGCAGGGGTTGGTACACCGGGCAATCCGGGCTGTGCGCGCCGGGCAGGTAGCCCAGGCTCAGCAGGAATTCACCGGTGATTTCGCCGCCGGTGAAGCGGAACGTCTTCTTGAACAGCTTCACCCACGCGGCCTTGTCGCGCGGGTGGTGCGCATCCAGCCATGCCGCGACGCTGCCGTGGCTTGCCCGCAGCTGCTGGAT
>NZ_JBNBBE010000943.1:0-242 GCF_050031795.1 Stenotrophomonas sp. SrG | reverse complement strand
GTCAGGATCAGCGCGCCCTTACCGGGGACCAGGGTGGATTCGAACTGAAGCAGGTCGCCGCCCACTTCGGTCCAGGCCAGGCCGGTGACCAGGCCGATCACGTTCTGCTCTTCGGCGCGGCCGAAGTCGAAGCGGCGCACGCCCAGGTACTTCTCCAGGTTCCGGCCGGTGACCACCCCCAGTGCCTTCTTTTTCGCCGCGGCCTTCTTGCCGGCCTTGGCCGGCTTGGCCAGCACCGCCGG
>NZ_JBNBBE010000942.1:0-242 GCF_050031795.1 Stenotrophomonas sp. SrG | reverse complement strand
CGCCAGCCCCAGGCTTCAAAGGCCTGGTGGCCCAGGAAGTAGCGGCAGGCCTGGATGATCCGCAGCGACATGAACAGGCCAAGCGTGGCCGTGCACTGTATGAAGCTGGTGTACAGGCCACGCTTGTCGGCCGGTGCATGCTCGGCCACGTAGGTCGCCGCGCCACCGTACTAGCCACCCATCGCCAGGCCCTGGGCCAGGCGCAGGACGATCAGGATCACCGGCGCCGCGAAGCCGATCGA
>NZ_JBNBBE010000941.1:0-242 GCF_050031795.1 Stenotrophomonas sp. SrG | reverse complement strand
GCCGATCGGTAACCCTTCGATCTCGCTGGAGATCATCGAGAAGGTGACAAAGTCGGAATCCCGCTCGTCCCCCTCCACTTCCCATCGCAACGACGAGAGCAGATGGCACCCTTCCAGCACGCCGACCGACCCAGCCAGAATGCCGGCGCAGGTTCTCACCGCTTCCCCGCGCACCTGGAGCACGTAATCTTCGTGACTCATGTGATCCGTCATCGGTGCAGTCCTAGTCTCAGCCCTATCCA
>NZ_JBNBBE010000940.1:0-242 GCF_050031795.1 Stenotrophomonas sp. SrG | reverse complement strand
GAATACAGCCGTGCTTCGATGAACACCACCGCATACAGGCCCACCGCCAGCAGTCCCACCGGCCACGCCAGTCCGCGGCGCTTGGCCATCAGCCACACCCCCAGCAGGCTGGCGGCGACGGCGCTCCATTCGAGCAGGCGCGCGCTCACAGGCCGAAGGTGACCGACAGGCGCGCCTGGCGCGGTGCACCGGCGAACAGGTCGTAATCGCCCTAGCTGCTGCCGGTGTCACGCCAGTAGAAG
>NZ_JBNBBE010000939.1:0-242 GCF_050031795.1 Stenotrophomonas sp. SrG | reverse complement strand
TGCTGTTCTTCGTCTACAGCCATGTCGAATACCAGAACGAGCTGTGGTCGCAGTTCGCCGCGCAGGGCAACGCACCGCGTGCGTTGCGCGCACTGCTGGGGGTGGCAATCGCGTTGGCCATCTTCGGCCTGGCGCGGCTGCTGCACAGCACCCGCACGCCCCTGCCGGCCGCCGACCCGGCCACGCTCGACGCGCTGGCGCCGATCCTGCAGGCGGCGCAGGACACCCAGGCCTGCCTGGTG
>NZ_JBNBBE010000938.1:0-242 GCF_050031795.1 Stenotrophomonas sp. SrG | reverse complement strand
CCGCCCCCATGAGCACCACCGACCTGCCCCAGCTCAAGATCGCAGTGGTCGGCTACGGCAGCCAGGGCCGCGCCCACGCATTGAACCTGCGTGAATCCGGTTGCGACGTGGTCATCGGCCTGCGTCCGGGCGGCCCGACCGAGGTCAAGGCACAGGCCGACTGTTTCACCGTCAAGGCACCGGCCGAGGCGGTCAAGGATGCGGACCTGGTCGCCGTGCTGACCCCCGACCTGGTGCAGAAG
>NZ_JBNBBE010000937.1:0-242 GCF_050031795.1 Stenotrophomonas sp. SrG | reverse complement strand
TCAACAACGAGGTCGGCACGGGCACTCCTGGGGCTTCGTCGAGACGGCAGTCCAGGGCACCCGGAGGGCCCGCAGGGACAGCGGGCGGCCTAGTGTAAAGCGGGTTGGGGCCGCTGTGACGTAAATTGAGGTTCCTTTGTTGCCCCGGCCGCCCCGACGACCATGCGCTGGTACGGAAAACTGCTTGGATGCATCGCCGGCGCCCAGCTTTTCAGGCCCAATCCGCTGTTTGGTGCCGTGGT
>NZ_JBNBBE010000936.1:0-242 GCF_050031795.1 Stenotrophomonas sp. SrG | reverse complement strand
AATGCACGTTACGTGGCTTCGCCAGCGGCGACGTGCACGAAGGCATGTCGTGGACGATGGAAGGCGCGCTCATCGATTTCGGCATCGCCAACATGGCCACCGCGCTGGCGAAAACCGCCGGCAGCCCGGCCGCACGCGAGCGATACAGTACCGAAGCGGCGTATTTCCGCGCCCGCGCCGGCACCTACGCCACCGTGTTCGACACGGCCGCCGGATTCTTCCAGGGCCGCAAGGACGATGGC
>NZ_JBNBBE010000935.1:0-242 GCF_050031795.1 Stenotrophomonas sp. SrG | reverse complement strand
GGAGGTGCCGCGCCGGTCGCCTGCGGCGCGGAAGCATCGCCCTCCGGTGCCTGCTGCAATGCCGAATGCGCGCCTGCCGACGCGGCCAGGCCGATCGTAACCAAGGCACCCAGAATCCGGACAGTCAGTCGTTGCGACATGGCACTGCGCCCCCGTGGCGGTTGTTGCGATGGTATAGGAGCGGACACGTTAGGGGCATGTGTTTGCGGAAAATACTGGTCCGTGTTTCACTTCTGCATACA
>NZ_JBNBBE010000934.1:0-242 GCF_050031795.1 Stenotrophomonas sp. SrG | reverse complement strand
TTCGGCCAACGACGACCTGATCGTGCGCACCTCGGCGGCGTACTTCAACGGGCTGGTGGGCATTGAATCGCTGTCGGCGGCGCAGACCAACGAAGCGGCGGCAAAGAAGCAGTTCGACTTCGCCGACCAGCGGCTGGAAGTGGGCCTGGCCCCCATCACCGACGGGCATGAAGCCCGCGCCCAGTACGACCAGGCCCGTGCCAACACGATCATCGCGCAGAACACCCTGGCCGACGCCTACA
>NZ_JBNBBE010000933.1:0-242 GCF_050031795.1 Stenotrophomonas sp. SrG | reverse complement strand
GTTCAGGCACGTTCCGCATGAACGTCGCGCTGTCCTGCCTGCCCTCGTTCTCCGTGCTGCCCGGGGCAGGGGACCACCTCACGGCCGGCATCATCAAGGCGCCCACGCTGGCTTACATGGACCG
The DNA here is from genome assembly GCF_050031795.1 of Stenotrophomonas sp. SrG. Classification (NCBI taxonomy): domain Bacteria; kingdom Pseudomonadati; phylum Pseudomonadota; class Gammaproteobacteria; order Lysobacterales; family Lysobacteraceae; genus Stenotrophomonas; species Stenotrophomonas sp. SrG. Next base: position 118 of record NZ_JBNBBE010000933.1, on the reverse strand, counting down.
CGCCTACCGCGATGCGCGCCAGCACGGCTGGTCACGCGAACCGAACGTGGCAATGCTGATCCCGTGTACGCTGGACGATTCGCTGGCGCCGCCCGGCCAGCACGTGGCCAGCCTGTAC
>NZ_JBNBBE010000932.1:0-242 GCF_050031795.1 Stenotrophomonas sp. SrG | reverse complement strand
TTCCAACACCGCTTCGCGCGCCGGCAGCTTCGTGGAAACCGCCCTGCCCGTGCAGGCCTTCTACGCCGGCCACCGCACCGGTGCCGAGTGGGTGCTGGAGCGCCCGCAGTACCTGAGGCAGGTGGGCGCCTATGGCGGCAAGGACCTGCAGGGTGACAATCCCGGCACCACCCAGGCCGTGCGCGGCGAGTGGACCCCGGTGAAGGCACCGGGCGATGTGATCCACCTGGGCCTGGCTTATT
>NZ_JBNBBE010000931.1:0-242 GCF_050031795.1 Stenotrophomonas sp. SrG | reverse complement strand
ATCGCCGATGCACGTCGATGTTCCCATCCGCATGGGCGAGTCAGACCGCGAGATCGCGCGTGCCGCCCGCGAGGCACTGGCGAACCGGCTTGGCGAACGCTATGCGGCCGTCGTCGTGGACGGTGAGGATGTCGTCATCACGGCGCTGCGCGGCTCACCGCGCTTTACCGTGGACCTGCTGCGCGATACCGCACGGGATGTCGATGTCGACGTGGACCGCGCCTGACTGATGCCTGGGCTAT
>NZ_JBNBBE010000930.1:0-242 GCF_050031795.1 Stenotrophomonas sp. SrG | reverse complement strand
CGGAGCCTTGCGCTGGAGCGCGGCCGCAGCAGCGGTGAAATGCGCGTGGTCGAGGCCCTGCTGGCGCGTGCCCCGGCGGCGGCTGTGGCGCACGTGGAGCAGCGGATCGAGCAGGTCCCGGCCGAGGCCAAGCCGGGCCTGCGCGCCTGGCTGGGCGCGGTGCAGGACCGTGCCGGACAGCACGCCGCCGCGCTGGCCACCTGGACCAGCCAGCATGCCAACGAAGCCTCCATGCGCCGGCC
>NZ_JBNBBE010000929.1:0-242 GCF_050031795.1 Stenotrophomonas sp. SrG | reverse complement strand
CGATGTAGGAGGTATCGGCTTCGCGCACCGGATCCAGCGAACGGTAGGGCTCGTCGAACAGGCCGATCGCTTCCTTCAGGTTGAGGATGCGGCGCACCGATTCGTCCAGCGTGGCCAGCGGCACCTCGCCGCTGTCGATCAGGCCCGGCAGGTGTTCGGCGTAGAAGCCGCTCTGCATGCTCAGGGCCAGGCCGGCGGTGACTGCCTTGGCGGTAGCGTCGCGGTCGTCGGCGGCATACCCG
>NZ_JBNBBE010000928.1:0-242 GCF_050031795.1 Stenotrophomonas sp. SrG | reverse complement strand
CGCCCAGCCTGTTCCCGCACCGTCCACCCGCGACCTGCGTGACGCCCGCAATGACCAACTGTTCCGGGGGGTGCTGATCGCCACCGTCGTCCTGGTCCTGGTCGCCCTGGCCTGCGCCGCGCTCTCGATGCTGGGGGGCGGCCGCCATGCCCTGCAGGAGCAGGGCCTGAGCTTCTTCTATTCCTCCGACTGGAATCCGGTGGATAACAAGTTCGGTGCGCTGGCACCGATCTACGGCACCA
>NZ_JBNBBE010000927.1:0-242 GCF_050031795.1 Stenotrophomonas sp. SrG | reverse complement strand
CCGCTTGTCCGCCAGGTTGCTGGCGTTGAGCGCGAGCTGCACGTGCGTGTTGCCATGCTGGCCCCGGTCATAGCGCAGCGCAGCGTCGAACAGGGTGTAGGACGGAATGCGGTACAGGTTGGCGCTGTCGCCGTAGCTCTCGCCGTTGTAGCGCGCGCCAGCCGCCAGGCTCACGCCACGCAGCGCACCGGCCTGGAAGGTGTAGTCGGCCCCGAATGAAGCGCTGTAGTCGGGCACCATGG
>NZ_JBNBBE010000926.1:0-242 GCF_050031795.1 Stenotrophomonas sp. SrG | reverse complement strand
CCGACGACAGCGAGGACGACCAGGCCGTCGGCACCCCCGACGGCGGCGCCGGCGCCTGACCTGAGCGGGCCCGGCAGCGCCGACCCGCACCTGCGCCGCCTGCCGGGCGGCGCGGTCGCCAGCGACAACGCCGACGAGGCGGTGGCCATCACCACCGCCGTGGTCGAGCGCGCCCGCCGCCAGGTGGGGCTGCACAGCCCCGTACGCGCCCCCGGCCTGCTCGATGCACCGCCGGTGCGGGA
>NZ_JBNBBE010000925.1:0-242 GCF_050031795.1 Stenotrophomonas sp. SrG | reverse complement strand
TCGCCGCCGCCTTCGCCGACCCTGCGCACGCCGGTGGCGCGCACGAAGGCGATTTTCTCGCTGCTGGCACCGGAGGAGGTCGGGCCGATCATCAACCCTTCGGCATGCCCGGCGGTCCAGCCGGTTTCTTCTTCCAGCTCGCGCACGGCGGAGTCTTCAATCGATTCGCCCGCGTCGATATCGCCGACCAGGCCGGCCGGCATCTCGATCGTCTTGGCCTGCAGCGGTACGCGGAACTGCTC
>NZ_JBNBBE010000924.1:0-242 GCF_050031795.1 Stenotrophomonas sp. SrG | reverse complement strand
CATCGCCAGCGAAATCACTGACTGGCCCCTCAGGAGGCAAAACATGAGCAACGGAAATGGCGTCCCCGCGACCCTGTCGCAGGGTGTGGAAACTGTGAAAGACACCGCCGGTAACGTTGGCGAGACCATCGCCCACACCGCTGAAGAAGTGGTCGCTTCGGTGAAGAAGACCGCCTAGCGCGCGCGCAAGGCTGCCACCACCCAGGTTGCCAAGGTCAAGAAGGCTGTCAAGAAGGCCGAGA
>NZ_JBNBBE010000923.1:0-242 GCF_050031795.1 Stenotrophomonas sp. SrG | reverse complement strand
GCCGAATGGCTCGGGCAAGTCCACCACCATCCGCATGCTGTGCGGCCTGCTCTCCCCGAGCGCGGGCGAGATCGAAGTGCTCGGCCTGCGCATACCGGAGCAGGCTGAAGCGCTGCGCCGGCGCCTCGGCTACATGACCCAGCGCTTTTCGCTGTTTGAAGACCTCACCGAGCGCGAGAACCTGGAGTTCCTGGCGGCGGTGCAGGACATCCCGCGCGCCCGGGCGCGGCAGCGCATCGATG
>NZ_JBNBBE010000922.1:0-243 GCF_050031795.1 Stenotrophomonas sp. SrG | reverse complement strand
CGCGCGGCTTGCGGCCCTCGCCGAACAGGCTGGCGACCTTGCCCGCCAGTCCCGCCAGCACCGCCGATGCGCCCCATTCGTCGCTCGCCCGCTCGCCGTTGTCGCGCAGGATCAGCGCGCCCTCGGCAGCGGTGGCGTCGCTGATCTGCAGCGCCGTCGCACCGTTGTTCTTCCCCGCGCCTTGGATACGTTATGAAGGATCTTGTCAATCTTGTCCTTTGAGCTGATCGTTGCTTTGAAGAT
>NZ_JBNBBE010000921.1:0-243 GCF_050031795.1 Stenotrophomonas sp. SrG | reverse complement strand
GGTCCATGTCGTCCCTCGGCAGCACGATGCCCGCCGCCCGCGCCCCCGCGGTCCAGTGGTTCGGGTGGGTGGGCGACCCGCCCGTGGCGATCCGCGGGAACACCGCATTGACGAGCGCCCGCTCAGCGAGCAACCGGCCCAGCGGCCGGACCTCCTCGCCCAGCGCACAGATGGCCCGCGCACGCCCCGCCGCGGGCCGCGTCGGCGCCGCGCGCAGCGGCGTGTCCGGCTGCCCGCACGACG
>NZ_JBNBBE010000920.1:0-243 GCF_050031795.1 Stenotrophomonas sp. SrG | reverse complement strand
CCACCTTCCCCGCCGAGCTGACCCGCGCCTCCGGCGCCCGGCTGGGCGCGCTCCCCCTCGCCTCGCGGCGCGCCGCCGCCCCCCTCCGCCGCCCGCGGGCCCGTGCCTACGTGGCAGGCCGCGGGCTGGCGCGGGGCGATGCCGCGGAGGGGGTGCATCGGCGGGCCGGGCAGGGGGTGAAGCGGGGCCGGGGGGTGGTGGCGGCGGGGCCGGCGGGGGTGCGGCGTGCGCGGCGGCGTCGCG
>NZ_JBNBBE010000919.1:0-243 GCF_050031795.1 Stenotrophomonas sp. SrG | reverse complement strand
CGCGCCGCCGCGCGCGCGCCGGGCGGTTCGCTGTCGCGGGCCCTGACCGGCGACCTCGCCGCCCCCGCGCCGCCGGCGGGGAGCACCAGCAACCGCAACCTCGACGGGCGCCAGGGCCCGGGCGCGCGCACGCTGCGGGCCTCGCCGCTGACGGCCGCCCGGGCAGCGGCGAATGGCCACGTGGCCGCCCCGCGTGAACGGCACGCCCGCCAGGACGTGGCCCGAGCACCGGCTTCCGCACCA
>NZ_JBNBBE010000918.1:0-243 GCF_050031795.1 Stenotrophomonas sp. SrG | reverse complement strand
GATGTTGCCCTGCATGTCCCACAGCAACGCGGTCCCCGCCCTGGCCCGCCAGCCCGGGGTCTCGGGCACCGCGCGCTTTGCCGGGGCCATCACCCCCATCCCCACGCTCACCGTCGGGGCGGTGCTCGCGGTGACGCTGTCGGGCCTCATCGGGGTGGACCCGGTGGGGCGCGCATCGCGCCCCCACGCCGGCGGGGTGGTGTGGAGCGCGCTGCTGTTCGCGGGGTGCGCGTGCGCGTGGCG
>NZ_JBNBBE010000917.1:0-243 GCF_050031795.1 Stenotrophomonas sp. SrG | reverse complement strand
CCCCTCGCTCCGCGGCAGGCCATTACCAGCGGGTGCAGCGCCACCACCGCACCCGCTGGCGTACTTCCACGCGCTGCAGTGTCCGTCGGCACCGGGAGCTGGGCGATGAGCGGTAAACCGAGGATGGGATGGATGTTGGGCAGCCATCTGGCGTGCTTCGCCGCACCGGCCATCGCGCAGGAATCCGTGACGCCACTGTTGCACCCGCTCTTCCAGGACCATGCCGACGGCATGGTCCTGGAA
>NZ_JBNBBE010000916.1:0-243 GCF_050031795.1 Stenotrophomonas sp. SrG | reverse complement strand
TGGTCACCCGTGCGGCTCACTCAGGAGATCTGACTCATGCTCCAGCTGCAGAGCTACCTCGAGGTCGCGGACCATACCGGTGCCACGGAAGTGCTGTGCATCAAGGTGCTGGGCGGCTCCAAGCGTCGCTACGCACACATCGGTGACAGCATCAAGGTCCCCGTGAAGGATGCAATCCCGCGCGGCAAGGTCATGAAGGGTGAAGTGTTCGACGCCGTCGTGGTGCGTACCCGCACGGGTGTG
>NZ_JBNBBE010000915.1:0-243 GCF_050031795.1 Stenotrophomonas sp. SrG | reverse complement strand
GTCTACGACATTTCCGGCACGCCGCCGGCAACGATCGAGGGGGACTGAGTGGAATGGGACGGGCGCCGACAGGCGCCCGTTTTGTGTCTCGTAGTCGCTGGACGTGCGCTTCGCTGCTCCAACGCAGGATGTTGACCCAAGCTCTACCGACTAGTATAGTGGCGACATGCAGCCTGACCTCTCCCCCAAAGCCGCTGAAAACGTCGCCCACGCCCGCACGTTGCTGGAGGCGGGTGGCTACAA
>NZ_JBNBBE010000914.1:0-243 GCF_050031795.1 Stenotrophomonas sp. SrG | reverse complement strand
ATCGCGATGACCGCGAAGAGGTAGCCGGTAGCCATGTTCATCTTTCCGATCAGACCGTACATGGAAGCCTACCAGCTGCTCGAGGGTGGGTCGATGGTATCCTGCGCGCCGTTCTGCCGCCTGGCCCCCCATGGCTGTCTCCTATCCCCCGCGCCCGCCGTGGCGCGGCACTGTCCGGGGCGAGCGGCTGTCCGGCACCGTGGGCGCCGGGGCGCTGGGTCCGGAAGCCAGTGCCGTCTCGAT
>NZ_JBNBBE010000913.1:0-243 GCF_050031795.1 Stenotrophomonas sp. SrG | reverse complement strand
TACCCGGCGGCGGGCGTTGCGATGACCCCCGGGCGCGTACAGTGGCCGTCCCCCCGGAGAGCACGCATGGACATCCTGAGCACCGGCGGCACCGGATTCCTCGGCCAGCGCCTGTGCCAGCGGCTGCGGGCGGCCGGGCACCGGGTCCCGGTGCTGCCCCGCCGCCCGGGCCGGCCCGGCCAAGCCGGGGTGCAGTACGTCGGGGCACGGGGCGATGGGGGCCCGGTGCACGCGGTGGTGAAC
>NZ_JBNBBE010000912.1:0-243 GCF_050031795.1 Stenotrophomonas sp. SrG | reverse complement strand
AGATCGCGCACGCCGTCCTCGAAGATGCTGCTGGAGGTATCGATCCCACGGATGAAGATGCTGTCGCCGGTGTTGGTGTTGCGGTTCTCGCCGACGTAGAACGTACCCACGCCCGGGCTGTTGCGATGCGCATCGGTCAGCGTGGTCGCGCCCTGCTGGGTGCACAGGTCGCGGCTGATGTTCTGGCTGGTCTGCGGCGTGTCGTGCAGGGACTGGGTGCACTTGGGCGAGGCGACCTTGTCG
>NZ_JBNBBE010000911.1:0-243 GCF_050031795.1 Stenotrophomonas sp. SrG | reverse complement strand
CACTTCCATACGCACCCTTAGCGAAGTAAGCAACCCAATTGGTGCGATACACTTTGCGGCTATAAATCTAAAACAGTCGCGCGCGTGCGTGCGGTAATGGGAGCGCTAATGAACTGGTTGAACGAGGTGCTGAACAACGACCCGAATCCAGTGGAAACCCAGGAAAGGATCGAGTCGCTGAAGGCCGTTATTTGTGTCGAGGGCCCTGAGCGCGCGCCTCAACTGATGGAAGGCAGGGGGGAA
>NZ_JBNBBE010000910.1:0-243 GCF_050031795.1 Stenotrophomonas sp. SrG | reverse complement strand
CACCGCACCCGGGAGGGTCACCACCCAGGCGCCGCGGGCAGCAAGAGCGCCGGACGGGGTCACGGCGTCATCGGCGTAGAAATTGACGAAGCCGTCCGGCATCGCGTCGATCTGGGCGCGCTCATCCAGCGCCAGCACCTCGTCCAGGTGGGCGCGGACGCGCGCGACGTCGGCGGCTGCGGCCTCTCCGGCTGCCACCAGCTGCGGGTGGCCGGCAGCCCGGCGTTCAAGGGGGGCGTCTGC
>NZ_JBNBBE010000909.1:0-243 GCF_050031795.1 Stenotrophomonas sp. SrG | reverse complement strand
ACTTGGCCGGACCCCAGCGCTGGCGCGGGCTCTGGGTTGTCGGCAATTCCTTAGCCCCGGAGCCGTGGTCTGAGGTCCTCGCTGACAGCGACGTCCAGTGGTGGGACATGCACCCAGCGGCCATGGCGTTCTGCGGTGCCAAGTATGCACCGCATCGCCCGGCGGGACTGCAGCAGGGGCCCGGCGCGAGGACGAACTGGACCGTGCGGAACTGGTCGGCGAACACCGGGCGCGCTATTACAA
>NZ_JBNBBE010000908.1:0-243 GCF_050031795.1 Stenotrophomonas sp. SrG | reverse complement strand
GGCTTGAAGCCGCTGCCGTGCATGCGCTTGAGCACCCATCCCAGGCCGACGATCAGCGCCAGCACGGCCAGCAGTGCGAGCACGGCGCCGGACATGCTGGGTGCCGCGGCGGCGGGCTGGCCGACCTTGGCCGCCGGTGCACCGGCGGCCATGAGTGCCAGGGACAGCAACGCAGTCTCCGGATCCGTTCGCTGGGGCTGACCACGTCGGTGTGGCGCACAGCGAAGCGGTCGGGGAGGCCCA
>NZ_JBNBBE010000907.1:0-243 GCF_050031795.1 Stenotrophomonas sp. SrG | reverse complement strand
ACCCTCGGGGCCGTCTATCCTCGCCGCTCCCCCGCCCCGCTCCCGCGCCGTCCCAAGGGCGCGAAGGCAAGAGCTTGGCATCCCAGAACACTCCCGCGCCCAGTCCCGCCCCCGCCCTGCGGGTGCGCGACCTCCGCAAGACCTATGACCACGGCACCCCGGCCCGGTAAGGGGTGTCGCTGGACGTTGCCCCGGGAGACTTCTTCGCGCTGCTGGGCCCGAACGGGGCCGGCAAGTCCACCC
>NZ_JBNBBE010000906.1:0-243 GCF_050031795.1 Stenotrophomonas sp. SrG | reverse complement strand
CCTGCGGGCGGCGGGTGCCGATGGACACCCCGGGAAACATGCGCGTGGAAGGCCGTGTTGCCGGTTCCGACGCGCTGCCCTACCTGGCGATCGCCGCCACCCTGGCCGCCGGCCGGCGGGGCCTCCGCGAGCAGGGCGCGCCGAGCGCGCGGGGCGGTGGCGGCGCCCCGGAGCGGGGCGCCGGGGGGCCGCGCTCGCGGGGGGCGGCGGTGGCGGGCCGGGCGCGCTGCCCCGCGCGGCGCG
>NZ_JBNBBE010000905.1:0-243 GCF_050031795.1 Stenotrophomonas sp. SrG | reverse complement strand
CAGCCCGCAAGGCCGCTGCGGCCGTGGCCAACCAGGGAAAAGAACTGTAAATTCACACCGTTGTGGGATTTCCCTGCGCTCCGTGCGTGAGGACCAACGGTCCGCACCTACCGGGCGTGGGCAGGCAGGTATCGACCGTTGGTCGATACAGCCAGTGACCTTTCGCCGGTCCCGAACCCGCTCACCCGAGCTACGCTGACAGTTTGCCCGCGTTGCGGGTGATGCTTCCCTGTAGCCGGAGAG
>NZ_JBNBBE010000904.1:0-243 GCF_050031795.1 Stenotrophomonas sp. SrG | reverse complement strand
CCCACCAGCAGCAGACCGCGACGGCGGTGGGGATCCTCCTGGTGGGTCCTGAAGTGGCCGGTCAGCAGTTCGCTGCGGGCGGGGAGCAGGGCAACCTGGACTTCCGGGGAGCCGGTATCGGCCGAGCTGCGCTTGTGGTCTTCAATGACCGTCTGGGTGTCGATCGACAGATCTGTTTTCTCTTGGATGCGAGGCCCGCAGAAACGCCCCCGTGGCGTACCGCGCGACGCGCCGAGAACGAAA
>NZ_JBNBBE010000903.1:0-243 GCF_050031795.1 Stenotrophomonas sp. SrG | reverse complement strand
ACACCGCGGGCGTACCCCGGAGAGCACGGTCCCCCCGGTCCCACACGCCCACGCGTCTGCCCCCGCTTCCCGATGAAGCCCCGGGCCTGGCCACCCAGTCGCCGCTGCCGCTCGTCGAGGCCTACACTGCCACCGCCGGCATCGCAGTGGAAACACGTGACCTCTCGCTGTCCGGCCGCATCCTGGCGCGGTGCCCGGATTTCCTGAAGGACGACCAGAAGGAAGCCGACCACCTGGCCGAAC
>NZ_JBNBBE010000902.1:0-243 GCF_050031795.1 Stenotrophomonas sp. SrG | reverse complement strand
ATCAGCCAGCCTTGGGGCGACCGCCCGCTGGAAGACCTGCAGCACGGCTGGGCGGCGGCGCAGAAGCAGTACCCGTTCCTCAACCGCGACACGGCCTGCGCGCTGGGCGCCAGCTACGGCGGCTTCATGGTCACCGGGATCGCCGGCAACTGGACCGAGCCGTGGAAGGGTCTGGTCAAGCAAGACGGCGTGGTCGACCAGCGCATGAGGGGCTACGCCACCGAAGAGCTGTGGTTCACGGAA
>NZ_JBNBBE010000901.1:0-243 GCF_050031795.1 Stenotrophomonas sp. SrG | reverse complement strand
CTGCTGCGCCGCGCAGGCAAAGCCCGGCGTGCCAGGCAGCACGCGCATGCCCTGCCACAGGTCGGCGCGCCGGAACTTCGCGTTGGGGACCAGCGCCGGGTCGGTGGGCAGCGGGCTGGCGCCCTGTTCCATGCCGATGAGCAGCCGCTCGGAGTCACCCAACGCGGCCTGCGGGACATCGCGGCGGTCGGTGCGGCTGGATTCGTGGTAGGCCACGTCCAGCCAGCACGGTGCCTGGGCCAG
>NZ_JBNBBE010000900.1:0-243 GCF_050031795.1 Stenotrophomonas sp. SrG | reverse complement strand
TACAGGCGCGCCACGTCGTACTCGTCCTTGTAGGCCATGAGCTTTAAGTTTTAACGCGCCAGGGTTTCGGTCAGCGCCGGGGTGCCGGCCTTGTCCCACTCCGCCGTGCGCACGCGGTCGACCAGCGCGCGGTAGCGCGCGGCATAGGCCGCGGCCTGGTACTCGGTGAGGAAGCGCACGCGGCGGTCCACCAGCTCATCCAGCGCACGCGACAGGCGCTCGTCATCCAGCGGCAGGAATGCG
>NZ_JBNBBE010000899.1:0-243 GCF_050031795.1 Stenotrophomonas sp. SrG | reverse complement strand
CCGGTTCGCGGGCGTGCGGGTTGGACAGGTGGATATCGATGCACGGCACATCCACCGCCGCCAGCGCATCGCGCAGGGCGACCGAGGTGTGGGTGAACGCCGCCGGATTGATCAGGATGAAGGGGGTACCGTCGGTACGGGCGGCCTGCACCCTGTCCACCAGCACGTGCTCGGCGTTGGACTGCCGGCTTTCCACCGCGGGCCCGGCGCCCTGCGCCTGAGCCCGCAGGGCCTGGTCGATCT
>NZ_JBNBBE010000898.1:0-243 GCF_050031795.1 Stenotrophomonas sp. SrG | reverse complement strand
GGTCGGTGCCGCTGGGAGTCCGCTACCAGTACTGATGAACTGAGCTAGTGGAAAGAAAAACACAACGGCCGGGGAAGCCCGGCCGTTCTGCTGTGTGCGGTATCGAGGAAGGCGAGGGCGCTTGACTGCGTTGGCGGATGAGCGTATGCTCGTCCGGTTGCGCGAAAATCGCGCCCGTACGGCAGCCCCCGAGGCTTCGCCGGGGTCGAAACGCATCCAACGGTCGGCTCTCCCGGCCGGTTT
>NZ_JBNBBE010000897.1:0-243 GCF_050031795.1 Stenotrophomonas sp. SrG | reverse complement strand
CCGTGGCCGGCCAGGGTGGAGCCGGGCGCCGTGGTCCGCAGCGATGCGGTTACCGCCGTGGTCCCGGGCACGATGGCGGCCCCATTGAAGGTGTCCTTGAGCAGCACGCTGGCGGTGCTGCCGCCGGTCGCCGGTGCGATCGGTGCTGGGGTGAAGTCATCGGCCACCGCGGTGAGCGTGGTCGCGCTGACTGTGAGGGTCACCGTGGCGGTAGCGCTGACACTGCCGCCCGGTGCGGGCAGG
>NZ_JBNBBE010000896.1:0-243 GCF_050031795.1 Stenotrophomonas sp. SrG | reverse complement strand
TGCCTGCCCGCACGGCAGGTTCGAACGCAGGCTGAGTTCGGTGAGTTTGCGCTGCACCCGCTGCATGGGCGTAAGCAGGAAGCTGAACCGGCTGCCGGCACTGAACGCGAATTCACTGGCGCCTTCGGGAAACACCGTCAATGCCGTACCCGCGCCCAGACTCCCGCCGTGGCACCAGCTTCGCGATGGGTCGGCCTCGTGGATGAACCCGAGCAGGCACCATTCCGGCGGCACCACGAAGCG
>NZ_JBNBBE010000895.1:0-243 GCF_050031795.1 Stenotrophomonas sp. SrG | reverse complement strand
TTCCAGTGTGCTGCTGCCTTGGGCATGGCGGTCGGTGCAGCGGGCGATGGCCCGGGGCCAGTTGCCATGGGTTTGCGCGCTGTAGGCATGTAGTGTCGGTGCGGGTCAAACGCCTTTGCGCCCACGAATGGGGCTTTCGACACCTGCAGTTGACCATTGCTATCCAGGGTGGCGAATACCTGGCTACCACTTGCTGGCGGGGCGGTGGCGGCCAATGCCACCACCACCCCGACCGTCCAGCGA
>NZ_JBNBBE010000894.1:0-243 GCF_050031795.1 Stenotrophomonas sp. SrG | reverse complement strand
CCCCAGTTCTTCGGCGGTGACCGAGAAGAAGAAGTCGGTGTTTGCTTCGGGCAGGTAGTACAGCTTCTGCACAGAATTGCCCAGGCCCACGCCGGTCCACTCGCCACGGCCCACCGCCAACAGCGCGTTGGACAGCTGGTAGCCGTCGCCCTGCTGGTCGGCCCACGGGTCCCAGAACGAGGTGATGAGGCGCATGCGGTAGGGTTCTATGATCGCCAGCGCGCTCATCGCCACCAGGCCGAA
>NZ_JBNBBE010000893.1:0-243 GCF_050031795.1 Stenotrophomonas sp. SrG | reverse complement strand
CGCGCGCAGCAGGCCAACGACCGGGGCCTGCAGCTGTACCGCGAGAAGCGCTCTGACGAGGCCGTTGCCCACTTCACCGAAGCGCTGAAGCTGCGACCGGACTTCGCCCAGGCGGCCAACAACCTCGGCTTCGTCTTCTACCGCCAGCAGCGTTACGCTGAAGCGGCACGCTGGCTGGAAAACCCGCTGAAGTTCGACCCGTCACGCGCGGTAGCCCACCTCAACCTGGGCGATGCCTACTTA
>NZ_JBNBBE010000892.1:0-243 GCF_050031795.1 Stenotrophomonas sp. SrG | reverse complement strand
CTTCGACCCGCGCCAATTCGACAGCGCCGAGAACAAGCGCGCCGTGCTCGACCAGATGCTCGATGAGCCGGTCGTGCGCCTGGCCGGCGAACAGTCCGGCATCGTCATCGGCGACGCCGCCGTGCGCGAAACCATCGCCTCCAGCCCGGGCTTCATCGGCCCCGATGGCAAGTTCACCCAGGACCCGTACCGCCTGGCGCTGACCACCGGCAACCCACCGCGCACCCCGGCGCAGTTCGACAC
>NZ_JBNBBE010000891.1:0-243 GCF_050031795.1 Stenotrophomonas sp. SrG | reverse complement strand
AGCGAGGACTATTACCGCACCGCCGAACAGGAGTACCTCGACATCCTGTCGCGCTACATCGACGTGCACGCCACCGCCACCGCGCGCCACCCGCTCGAGGTGCAGCAGCGCAACCTCGGCGTGTTCGGTTACGGCGTCAAGGGCATGACCCGGTCGATGCTGGAAGCGGCCATCGAGATCACCGAAAAGACCATTGCCGCACGCGACCTGCAGCTGATCCGCGACAGCGGCCAAGACACCCGG
>NZ_JBNBBE010000890.1:0-243 GCF_050031795.1 Stenotrophomonas sp. SrG | reverse complement strand
CCATGCAATGCTGTTCCACAATCGCGGGCACCAATGTCGGTGGCCCCAGAAAGGTGCCATGCGCACGTCGATCGCCACGGTCTGCCTGAGCGGGACTCTCGATCAGAAGCTCGTCGCCGCACGCGAGGCGGGCTTCGATGGAGTGGAGATCTTCGAGCCCGATCTCGTCGCGTCGCCGGACTCTCCCGAGGCGATCCGCGCGCGCGCCGCGGAGCTGGGGCTTTCGCTGGATCTCTACCAGCC
>NZ_JBNBBE010000889.1:0-243 GCF_050031795.1 Stenotrophomonas sp. SrG | reverse complement strand
GGGCAAGCAGCGCCACGGCGGTGATGTCACGGTCCACCGGCAGCCGGAGCAGTTCTTCGCGGGTGATGTGGGTGGCCGATTCGGTGGAGCGCACGTCCACCAGGTTCACCACCTGCGGGGCGCGCACCTGCACCGCGCCCAGGGTACTCACGCCGCTGACCGGCACGTTCACCGAGGTGGCGTTGCCCAGGGTCACATTGACCTGGCCCACGCGAGCCGGGGCGCCGCCGGCCACAGCCCCTT
>NZ_JBNBBE010000888.1:0-243 GCF_050031795.1 Stenotrophomonas sp. SrG | reverse complement strand
TCGCTGGGCGGTGTAGAACACCGGTATGCCCTGCGCCCGGCAGGGCGCGACCAGCCGGACGATGTTGGCGGTTGCCGGGGCCAGCGGCGCGGCATCGGCGCCGCACGCGGCCCGGAAGTAGCGCTGCATGTCATGCACCAGCAGCGCGATGCGCGCCGGTTCAGGCTGCCCCGGTCCGCGCGGCGCCGGCAGTTCGGCTGCCGTGGGCAGCGCGTCGGAGGGAATGGTGGGCAGCGCCATCAG
>NZ_JBNBBE010000887.1:0-243 GCF_050031795.1 Stenotrophomonas sp. SrG | reverse complement strand
CCCATGACACCACGTCGAACACGCCATCGCCAACCAGCGCGCTGACCAGACCCAGAAGGCTTGCCGAGGCGATCCACGCGGGCGCCGTGAACGGGCTTCCATTGGGCGCAGGCGTCCGGCTCATGCAGCACCCCCGGATTTTTCAGCGCGCTCGATCTCGGTTACCCGCGCTTCGGTACTGCCGCGCTTGAACCACAGGAACAGGCCGCTGACCAGTACCGCGATGGTGAGCAGGTCCAGCAG
>NZ_JBNBBE010000886.1:0-243 GCF_050031795.1 Stenotrophomonas sp. SrG | reverse complement strand
GTGTATCCCGGCGTGGTCGACAGCAGGGTCGCGGTCACCGTCCCCGGCACCACGGCGCTGCCATTGAGGGAGTCATTGCCCAGCACGCTGGGCGTGGTGCCGCCGGCGCCCGGGATGGCGGTGGCGAAGGTGTAATCGTTGGCCAGCAGCGCGTTCGCGCCGAGAGTGACGGTGACGGTCGCGGTATCGCAGACAGTGCCCGTCGGTGCAGGCAGGCAGACCTGGTAGCTGAAGGTGTCGGGA
>NZ_JBNBBE010000885.1:0-243 GCF_050031795.1 Stenotrophomonas sp. SrG | reverse complement strand
ACCGAGCTTTACCCAGTCACCAATCTTCACCGGTCGCTCGGCCAGCAGGATCATCCCGGAGACGAAGTTCTGGGTGATCGCCTGCAGGCCGAAACCAATACCCACCGACAGGGCGCTCACGACCAGCGCCTGTTTTTCGAAGCCGATGCCGAGCGCGGTCAGGCTCCACAGCACCGCTGCGTTGATGCCCAGGTAGCGGGTCACGGTGCTGAGCGACTTGCGCGCGCCCGCTTCCAGCTCGGT
>NZ_JBNBBE010000884.1:0-243 GCF_050031795.1 Stenotrophomonas sp. SrG | reverse complement strand
GTGCAACCCGCTGCAGGTCAACTGCGCCGATTCCAAGACCGCCGTGTGGCGGACCCTGAACCAGGGTGGCAACCCGAACAACCCGAACGACTACCACACGCTGACCGCCGAGGAGTACGCCACCTCCAACGAGCAGATGAGCCTGCTGACCGGTATCGAGCGCAAGTCGCTGTACGTCAACGGCACCTACGACTACACCGACACCATCAGCCTGACCACCGATGTGCTCTACAACGAGCGCAA
>NZ_JBNBBE010000883.1:0-243 GCF_050031795.1 Stenotrophomonas sp. SrG | reverse complement strand
TTCAGGTCCAGCGTGCCGCTGACCGGCACGATCGCCACCCGCAGCTCGTGCTTTTCGGTACTGGTCAGCCGGGTCTTGAACACCAGTGCGGGGTCCAGCCCCAGCTGCTCCGCCGCTTCGCCGCCATAGGAGGCGGCGTTGGCAGCATGGTGGTAGGCAAGCACGCGGTGGGCGATACCGTGCTTCTTGAGCCGATTGATGGCCGGGGTCATGGTCATGCAGCTGGCGTGGTCGCTCTACCTT
>NZ_JBNBBE010000882.1:0-243 GCF_050031795.1 Stenotrophomonas sp. SrG | reverse complement strand
GTTGTGCACCATGCCGCCGTAGTGGTTGAGCCACTTCCGCTGCTTGAACAGCTTCTCAAGCGGCACGGGGTGGTTTCCCTGTGCGTAGGGCGCCAATGCTTCCAGCTCGGCCACCGCTTCGGCGTTGCCATCGGGCCGCGCCTGCTGCAGGGTCCACGCAAAACCACGGCGCTCGCTTTCCGTCGCATGGGAGATCTGCCCGATGCCGATGTAGGCATGCAGCCACTCGGGCCGGCGCTGGGC
>NZ_JBNBBE010000881.1:0-243 GCF_050031795.1 Stenotrophomonas sp. SrG | reverse complement strand
CTATGTTGGTTGCGTGTCTACCATGACGTTCGGTAGTGCGTGCCTATCGAAATCCAATATTCTGCGAAACAAGCAATTTCACTTGGCGTGCGGATTAGGGCCTGGTGTCGCCTCGGAGCTGGAACTTCACTTATAGCAATCGTTGATGTCCTATGTGGGAAGGGTGGCGGAGTACAACTCCGTCGCGGGATTGCGCCGCGCCGTGTGCCATCAAGCGGGTTTCAGCCTCTCGAACCCCTCGCA
>NZ_JBNBBE010000880.1:0-243 GCF_050031795.1 Stenotrophomonas sp. SrG | reverse complement strand
ACGCTGGGCCGTTATGTCAGCTACCGCCGGCACGACACCCGCATCCTGTGCGCGGACCCGGAAGTGTCGGGGGTCTTCGACGGCTACCGCGCGGCCCTGGCCGGTGAACCGTGGCGCGAGCTCACCTGCAGCGGTGGTTCGCGGGGGGAAGGCATCGGCCGCCCACGAGTGGAATCGAGCTTCATCCCGACCCGCGTGGATGCGCTGGTCAAGGTGCCCGATGCGCTGAGCCTGGCCGCCATG
>NZ_JBNBBE010000879.1:0-243 GCF_050031795.1 Stenotrophomonas sp. SrG | reverse complement strand
CGTTGCTGCATCGCCTGGCACGGGGGGTGGGGGTGACGCCCGACGGGCAGGGGTTGCTGGACCAGGTAGGCCCACACCTGGATGCGATCGCGCAGGCGCTGCAGCCGTTGGGCGCGCGCCACGACCGCGTGCTGTCGGTCAGTGCGTTGCCATCGATGGCCTCCAACTGGCTGGTCCCACGGCTGGGCTCGTTCGTGGCCTGCCACCCGGCGATTGAATTCAACCTGGAATCCAGCGAACGGC
>NZ_JBNBBE010000878.1:0-243 GCF_050031795.1 Stenotrophomonas sp. SrG | reverse complement strand
GTGGACGCGCTCGGTCGCCGCGCCCGGTGCGGCATCGCCGAAGTAGTGCCGCACCCACTGCTCGAGCCGGGCGACGGCATCGGGATCGCCCAGCAGCCGCTCGGTCTCGGCCACGATCGACGGCGCGGCGGAGGCATCCAGCCACTCGCAGGCCGAAAGGTAGCCGTGCGTGTCGATGGCGGCGGCCGGGTCCGCGGGCCGCGTGATCATGAGCGGCTTGTCCGCCGCCAGACGGTCGTAGAC
>NZ_JBNBBE010000877.1:0-244 GCF_050031795.1 Stenotrophomonas sp. SrG | reverse complement strand
GTGGGGGCCTGCCTTCGCGCCAGGCGTGGCGGAGGGTGAACCCGCTGCGCTGGGGCTGGGCGACCCGGGGGGCGCGAGCCTGGCCGCAGACGTCCAGGGTGGGGGGGTCGAGGGGGGGGCGGGTGGGGCGGCCGCGGTGGGGCCGGCGCGGGCTGGCGGGGGGCGGGTTCCAGTGCCACGGCGGGTCGTGGGAGAACGCGGTGTCCACCGCGGACACCGCCCGCGGGCGCACTGCGGGCTTGCC
>NZ_JBNBBE010000876.1:0-244 GCF_050031795.1 Stenotrophomonas sp. SrG | reverse complement strand
CAGCAGGCCACGCTCCCCGGCAAGCAGGGGATGTGGGCCTTGGCGCACGTCGATGCGTACGCCGGCGCCGCGCTGAGCGGGGCCGCCGGCACCGGCCTGGGCTCGGTGTCAGCGGGGCGCGTGGGGGCCCTCGCAGTTGAGTGCGCTGGGCCGCCCGCGGGCGCTGCTGCGCTGTGCTCTCTCCATCGACGTGGAGGGCGGGCGCGCGGGGAGCGAGTGCTCGGTTGCCGGGGCGGGGGGCTCG
>NZ_JBNBBE010000875.1:0-244 GCF_050031795.1 Stenotrophomonas sp. SrG | reverse complement strand
CGCCTCCCAAGTGATCGACGAGACTGCGCCCGCTCTGACGAAGATCCAGATGCTTCTGCCCCATCTCATGCTCGTCCCGCAGCGCGTGTCGCTCCTCATCAAGGCCACCCTCGATGTTCCGGCGGCTGACGATCGCGCCGTCGCGCGGGTGCTGGTCAAGCGGGGGCAGCTGGCCGGCGAGGTTCCCGTCGGCGGCACGCTGGACATCTACCGGCTGCTGGCCGACCGCGCCGGTGTCATCGCA
>NZ_JBNBBE010000874.1:0-244 GCF_050031795.1 Stenotrophomonas sp. SrG | reverse complement strand
GGTGGCGCGCTGTCGTGCTGGAGCGCGTTACATGGTGCAGTGCCCAGCGGGCTTCACGTGGGGTAGGGTCGAATCCAGTAGTGCCAGTGCTCCGCGGTGAGGGCCGTGTTCCAACATGAGCAGTTCCCCCACCCTGGCCGCGCCCGCGATTGCCGAGGGGGCGCTGACACGCACGATGTACAATACCCTCAAGGGTGGGGGGGGCAATCTGGGGGTGTGGGAGGACGTGAGCGTGTGCGCGGTA
>NZ_JBNBBE010000873.1:0-244 GCF_050031795.1 Stenotrophomonas sp. SrG | reverse complement strand
TCTCGTTCATCAGCCCGCCCTGGGTATGCAGGCGGCCGGCGGTGTCGGCGATCAGCACCTCGGTGCCGCGTGCCGGGCCGGCCTGCAGCGCAGCGGATGCCACCGAGGCGGCATCCGCGGTCTGGCCCTGGGCGACCACGGCCCCGTCGTTGCGCTCGCCCCCGGCCTGCAGCGGCGCCACGGCGGCGGCGCGGCCGGGCGCGCCGGCGGGCAGCTGCAGGCGGTGGCCATCGGCCTGGAAGCG
>NZ_JBNBBE010000872.1:0-244 GCF_050031795.1 Stenotrophomonas sp. SrG | reverse complement strand
CGATACACATCGGCACCCCTACTACCAGACAGCACACCATTGCCCGCGCCGCCCCCCCGCCTGTCGATGCCCCCACCTGCGTTGATCGAGGCCTCGCCGTCACCGCCGTAGATGATGTCCTCACCGAGAGAGCCGTACCGGGTGTCATTCTGTTCTGTGCCGTAGACGACGTTTGGATCGGGCATAGCGCTGGTCCATGGAGAAATCCAGTGGTGGGTAGCGGGCATGCCGGCAGCAGTTGAGC
>NZ_JBNBBE010000871.1:0-244 GCF_050031795.1 Stenotrophomonas sp. SrG | reverse complement strand
CCAGAATCTATACCTATATCTATACCAATATCGATAACAACATCCGCAATGACTGGTATTCGCGCACCCGCTTACCAAACAACAGCACCACAAACACCAGCTCCTACACCAGCACCAGGACCACGACCATGAGCTACAGCGACACCAGCGACGTGAACCACACGCGCAATGTCTCGGTCAACGCAAACGTGCAGAAGATCAGCTACATCCAGGCCGACGAGCGCAAGGAACAGCACAACCACGG
>NZ_JBNBBE010000870.1:0-244 GCF_050031795.1 Stenotrophomonas sp. SrG | reverse complement strand
TATGGGTCATGGGAGTAATCCTCAAGGATACCTACTTGTAGGTAGGTGCGTTAGTCATGCAAAAGCCCGCACAAAGCTGGCTTACGAACAACAGTTCAACGCTGTGCAGTCACCCGCGCCACCGACCGCCGCGCCAGGGCGGCGAACGTCTGCGCATCACCCCACCCACGCGCGTCGAGCATCGCCCCATGCTCGCTGGCCAGGAATGCCGTGGCCTCATCCGCCGGTGCGCCCTGCAGCGGGA
>NZ_JBNBBE010000869.1:0-244 GCF_050031795.1 Stenotrophomonas sp. SrG | reverse complement strand
CCGTCAGCAGCGTCAGGTCTTACAACGCCAGGGTCGCCTCCACGTCCTGCACCCGGCGGCGTGCCAGTGCCAGGTTGGTATTTTTTCGGTCCAGTACCAGATAGAGGAACAGTCCCTTCCTTGAGGCCACCGGGCGCATGATGTGGTACGCCTTGCCCAGCGAGTTCAGGATGTACTAGATTGTGTCGTTGAGGTTGAGCGACGCGGCGGTCTTCATCTTCGCCCGGATCTCTTCGGTGTTGCC
>NZ_JBNBBE010000868.1:0-244 GCF_050031795.1 Stenotrophomonas sp. SrG | reverse complement strand
CAGACACCGCCAACGGTCCCCCGTACATACTCGAGCCGGGCCAGTCGCCGAACCCTCTGCACAGCCCAGGGAGCAAGGATATTCCGACCGCTGTCGCCGGCCCGGCGAGGCGGACTTTCAGCGCCAGCCAGAGGGCAGGAAGTCCATACACCAGCAGCAGCCGCACCATGACTAAGTAACCGAGTAATGAGAATGTCAAAGCACTGGCGATGAGCGGCAATGTCCGCGAAAGTGAGGCATACTA
>NZ_JBNBBE010000867.1:0-244 GCF_050031795.1 Stenotrophomonas sp. SrG | reverse complement strand
CACCTGCACTGTCGTGTGATGTCCCCCATTTCTATGCTGTTGATCGGCTTGGCCATGTCCACCGATGCCTTCGCCGCGGCTATCGGCAAAGGCGCTGCCATGCGCTAGCCGCGATTTCCCGATGCGCTGCGTGCCGGCCTCATCTTCGGTGGGATCGACGGCCTTCGGCCGGTGATCGGCTGGTTGCTCGGCCGCGCCGCGTGGTGCTACGTGCAGGCCTTCGACCACTGGATCGCCTTCGTGA
>NZ_JBNBBE010000866.1:0-244 GCF_050031795.1 Stenotrophomonas sp. SrG | reverse complement strand
CGCGGGCGCTGCGCCGCTACCCCGCACTGTTTGATGCGGTGCCTGATCCGGCCAGCATCCTCCGCGACTCCGGCGTGGGGCTGGCTCTCAACAAGGCCGGCATCCGCGCCTTTGGCCGCGCCCGCGAAGACATCATCGGCCAGCCGATCGTGCTGCTGACTCCGGACCGGCCCAGCGATCGCCGTGATCCGGTGTGGGAAGCGTGGCGCCGGGGCGACACGTGCGTCTGCGGAGTCCCCAACAT
>NZ_JBNBBE010000865.1:0-244 GCF_050031795.1 Stenotrophomonas sp. SrG | reverse complement strand
ATTCAGTGCCGCCGCAACCGCTTCCGAAGCCTGTTGGGGGAACTAGCAGACACCGACGCGGACAGCAAGGCCGGAGCAGCTCGGCGCCGATGAGCTCAGCGGGAGAGCCGGGCAATGCCCGGCTGACCCGCTCGTCACCGGCACTCCACCACCCCCTCGGCCGGGGCCGCCGTCGTCGCGACCCGCGGCTGGGGGACGGCCGCGGCGGACGGCGTGTCCGCGCTGTCCACGAGGGGGGCTTCCG
>NZ_JBNBBE010000864.1:0-244 GCF_050031795.1 Stenotrophomonas sp. SrG | reverse complement strand
ATCACCGTCTTCACTGGCTTCGCCGCCACCGGCCTGGCGCCAGGCCCAGTCCTTATCGTAGATGGCGCGGACCGCCGCGGCGGCCGGCGCATCGGTGGCCAGGCGGGCCGGCGCGACCGTCGGTGCCGCAGGGGGGGCGGCCCGTGCCGCATGGGCAGGAACGGCCAGGGCGAGCAGCCACGCAGCAACGACCGGTGATTTCACGAGCAGGGGTTCCCGGGGGACGGCAAACCCCGATCATGGC
>NZ_JBNBBE010000863.1:0-244 GCF_050031795.1 Stenotrophomonas sp. SrG | reverse complement strand
CATCTGGCGCTGGTTCTTCTGCTTGAGCCTCTCGTTGACCGGGGTTAAATACTCTATCATCGGGCCGGCATAGAGCTTGTCGCCGCCGGTGATTTCCTTCAGCGTGGCCTGCCACGGCTGGCTGTCACCCTTGCTCAGCATCGCCCAGAACTTCTGGCCGGCTTACTTGTTGCCGTAGAAGCTGCACTTGTGCAGCGGGCCCTTGTAGCCGGCAGCGTCGCACAGGCCCTTGTAGAACTTGAAC
>NZ_JBNBBE010000862.1:0-244 GCF_050031795.1 Stenotrophomonas sp. SrG | reverse complement strand
CCAACGCCGGCGCACCGTCCCGGGTCCGGCGGTGGCCCCCGCTGGCGACGCGCACGGCCGACTTCTCCGGGCCCTGGCCATGGGGGTGGCCGCCGGAAGGGTCTCGCTGGGCGCACCGAGCTGGCGCGGTCAGCGGGCGGCAGTCTGGACCAGCACGCAGACCGGTTCAACCCCTTGCGTTCCATCGTACGGGCCCGGTTGAAGTTCATTGACGCGCGGGGCCGCATAATAGGCCGCCGGCGAA
>NZ_JBNBBE010000861.1:0-244 GCF_050031795.1 Stenotrophomonas sp. SrG | reverse complement strand
CCCACCTTGCTGCGTCCTGGCTAATGGCAGGCAGGCCATGGGTGGCCTTGTCGATAGCCTCCAACTATTGGTCGGCCGAAGCGTCTTTACGGACATACCCTCTAGCGCCCAAGTCCAAGGCTCGCCGCACCTACGCCGGATTGTCGTGCATCGAAACGACGAGGCCGGCAATGTCGCACCGGCGGGACCTCAACTCCTCGAGGACTTCGAGCCCACTCATGCCCGGCATGCTGAGATCTAACAG
>NZ_JBNBBE010000860.1:0-244 GCF_050031795.1 Stenotrophomonas sp. SrG | reverse complement strand
CCGCGCCGGGATGGTTTGCCGCGCTGCGCGCGGTCGCCGACTGACAGTCGGCGCTACGAAGTGCGGGCGATCGCATGACGATTCGGCTACGTCCGGAACGAACGCACGACGATCCGGATACGTCCGGAGCAAACGCACGACGATCCGGCTGCGTCCGGAACGAACGCATGACGAGCCGGATACGCCAGCCCCGGTAGAGCCGACTGTTAGTCGGCTGCCTTTCCCCGGGGACGCGCGTCAGGAA
>NZ_JBNBBE010000859.1:0-244 GCF_050031795.1 Stenotrophomonas sp. SrG | reverse complement strand
CTGCGGCCCCTGGCGCAACCGGCCGCGAGGGCTGCGTTGCTGCGTCACGACCAAGGGTCGTGCCCTACCGGGCGGCGGCTGAACCGGTTGGCTGACCTGCCCCTGCTTGGCGGCGGGCGGGGTAATATGGGCGCATGGATGTCTCCCACCTGCTCGACGGGCTCAACCCCGCTCCGCGCGAAGCTGTGTCCGCCCCGCCCGGCCCCCATCGGGTGCTTGCCGGTGCCGGTTCCGGCAAGACCCG
>NZ_JBNBBE010000858.1:0-244 GCF_050031795.1 Stenotrophomonas sp. SrG | reverse complement strand
CCGGAGGAGATCCGCATCCTCGAGCTCCTGTCCGAGCAGGTCGGCCGGGTCTCGAAGGAACGCCTGATCTGCGGGCCGGGCCTGGTCAACATCCATCGCGCGGTGTGCGCGATGGCCGATGTCGACCCGGGCCAGCTGCAGCCGGTGGACGTCACCGCGCGCGCCCTGCTTGGCGACCCGCAGGCGAGGCGCACGGTGGACCTGTTCTGCGCGGTGTTCGGCGCCCTTGCCGGCGACCTGGTGC
>NZ_JBNBBE010000857.1:0-244 GCF_050031795.1 Stenotrophomonas sp. SrG | reverse complement strand
CTCGCAGACCGCGCTGTCCAGCGGCCTGGTCAACGCGCTGTTCCAGCCCGGTGAGGACGTGCCCAAGGAGTTCGACGCCGAAAAGCCGATCGCCCTGCGCATGGTGGGCAGCTACCACCAGTTCGGTGCGTTCGGCAGCGGCGTGGCTTCGCTGCCGCGCGTGGTCATCCTGACCATGCACGACATCAACCTCGAGCCCTAGGACCCCAAGCCCGGCATCACCGCGCGCGGCGGCGCGCTGGAC
>NZ_JBNBBE010000856.1:0-244 GCF_050031795.1 Stenotrophomonas sp. SrG | reverse complement strand
GCGGGGGAGGGGGGTGCGTGCCGCACCACCGACCCGCCACAGGAATGGCACGGGCGCGCGAGGGCGGCGCCGCTCCGGCGCGCGCTGCCGGTGAT
This sequence comes from Stenotrophomonas sp. SrG, assembly GCF_050031795.1. Classification (NCBI taxonomy): domain Bacteria; kingdom Pseudomonadati; phylum Pseudomonadota; class Gammaproteobacteria; order Lysobacterales; family Lysobacteraceae; genus Stenotrophomonas; species Stenotrophomonas sp. SrG. The sequence goes on along the minus strand of NZ_JBNBBE010000856.1, from coordinate 149 downwards.
CAGCACGACGGGTGGGGTGGCGGTCATCGGGGCTCCTTCCTGCTCGGCTATGCTGTGCATTGTCACCGCAATCGCCCGCACCATGCCGACCTCCCTGCCCACGCCCGACGCCGACGCCCTGGCCCACAGCGACGAACGGGCCGCTGCCC
>NZ_JBNBBE010000855.1:0-244 GCF_050031795.1 Stenotrophomonas sp. SrG | reverse complement strand
CTGCGCTGGGCGTTGAGCGACATCACGTTGGTGTTGATGACTAGTGCCATTTTCTTGCTCCTGGTGGCGACGATGTCGCCGGGTGATAGAGGTGTTTCTCCCGTGTGGGAGCGCCACGCGATGTCGATCTGCCGTGGCTGAAATCAATAACGACCCAATGTCAAGAAGCTTTAATCAATGGGGTGAAAATATCGCTGAATCCGTCACGTTTCATGAACGCCGACGCAAACAAGAAGCCCCGCTT
>NZ_JBNBBE010000854.1:0-244 GCF_050031795.1 Stenotrophomonas sp. SrG | reverse complement strand
TGCAGGCCACCAGGGCCAGCAGCAGGGAGGCGGCCCTCAGCGGGGTGGTGATCGCCCGTATCTTCTTGGCGTTCTCCGTCAGGTTTCAGGGACGCTGATCCTATTCACCCTGCCGTGAAGCCAACGAAAAAGCCGCTGGCGAACCAGCGGCTTCTTCAGACTTGCTTGAAGAAAGAAGTTATTACTTCTTGGCTACTTCAGCAGCGTCCTTGGCCTGCTCGGCGGTGGCTTCACCGGCCATGGC
>NZ_JBNBBE010000853.1:0-244 GCF_050031795.1 Stenotrophomonas sp. SrG | reverse complement strand
CTGGGTGCTGTCGCTGTCGCTGTGCGGGCTGCGGCTGGTGGGGGCGTGCAAGCGCGCCACGATCGCCCCGGATGCACCGGCCGCCGAGCCGGTGGCCGCGTTGCCGCAGATCGCCCGCCACCTGGCCGACAACGACCTGGTGGGCTACGCCCGCGGCTCGGTGCCGCCGGCCCAGTACTCCCGCCTGCAGACGGCCTGGGACGAGGGTCACAGCCGCTGGCCGCTCACCGACCTGCCGCTGGAT
>NZ_JBNBBE010000852.1:0-244 GCF_050031795.1 Stenotrophomonas sp. SrG | reverse complement strand
CGATCCGATTGAGGCCAGCAAGTGCCGCATGGCTCGGGAAGGGCTGGATGTTTTGATCGGTCACTGACTGCATGAGTTATCACTGGGGCTTCGTGCATGTCGGGCCGGAAGTGATTACGTTCTTTCAGGAGCGATGGGCGCGGTCGTGCAACCGACGAATGCCGGTTTGTTGAAACTGTTCGTCTCCGAACAACGCTCTATCGAGGAGTGCGAATCCTGCTTGAAAATGCGTATTGTCGTAATG
>NZ_JBNBBE010000851.1:0-244 GCF_050031795.1 Stenotrophomonas sp. SrG | reverse complement strand
GCGCGCTGCAGGACCTGGGCGTGGAGTTTGCCCACGTCAACGTGCTGTCCGACCCGGAAATCCGCGAAGGCATCAAGGCCTACGGCGACTGGCCGACCATCCCGCAGATGTACATCGACAGCGAACTGGTGGTCGGCAGCGACATCATCCTGCAGATGGCCAGCAGCGGTGAGCTGAGCAGCGTGCTGGGCCTGGCCGCGCCGTACCGTACCCCGCCGCGCATCACCGTGACCCCGGCCGCAGT
>NZ_JBNBBE010000850.1:0-244 GCF_050031795.1 Stenotrophomonas sp. SrG | reverse complement strand
GTCCGGAGCTGTCGGTGCTGCTGTCGTACTCCAAGCTGGTGGCGTTCCAGCAGCTGCTGGAATCGTACATCCCGGAAGACCCGTACCTGTCCAAGGAACTGCTGCGTTACTTCCCGACGCCGCTGCAGAAGAAGTAGGCCGATGCGATGGAGCGTCACCGCCTGAAGCGCGAGATCATCGCCACGGCCGTGACCAACCAGACCTTCAACCGCATGGGCGCCACGTTCCTGATGCGCATGCTGGA
>NZ_JBNBBE010000849.1:0-244 GCF_050031795.1 Stenotrophomonas sp. SrG | reverse complement strand
CCGCTCTGGCGGGGTGTGCCGGGTCGAGCGCCCGGGCGTGCGTCACTACGGTTCAGCGGCGGGCCTGCCGACCAGCACCGGGTTCCGTTTCGCCGAAGACGGCAGGGGCCGCTTATGGGCCGCCACCTTTACCGGCCCGCACTTCCTGCAGGGCCAGCGCTGGGTGCGGCCCACGCAGGCGATGGGCTATCCGGGACGACAGGCGCGCACGTTGTTCCCCGATCGCGAGGGCAATGTGTGGGTG
>NZ_JBNBBE010000848.1:0-244 GCF_050031795.1 Stenotrophomonas sp. SrG | reverse complement strand
CCACATGGTGCAGCAGCTGCAGCAGTCGGCCGGCTGGCGGCATGCCAACCGGACGATGCCCGCCATGGCACTGACCGGGACTTAATCGGCCTTGCGCTCAACCGGCGTCAATGCCGGTTTCTGCCCGCTGCGGTCCAGCACGGTCTGGCCAGGGCTGGAGTTGCGCAGGATGACGTAGAACGGTCCGGCCGGCGCCGGCAGCCAGTTGGAGTCCTGGTCCTTGCCGGGCGACGCCTGCTGGATG
>NZ_JBNBBE010000847.1:0-244 GCF_050031795.1 Stenotrophomonas sp. SrG | reverse complement strand
CCGTGAAGCGCGTGCTGGTGGACGCCTTGCTGACCATCAGGGCGGGAGACTCGCCGATCTCACCGTAGTTGTACTCCAGCGCGTCCACGCCCAGCGGCAGCACGATCTGGCTGATCGCCGACGGCACGCTGGCGCGGACACTGGCCACACCGACCAGGGCGGCGTTGACGGTGCCGGCGCTGGTGATGCCGTTGAGCGTCTGCGGCGGCGGGGTCGGCTCGGTCACGGGGTAGGTGCCCGGGCG
>NZ_JBNBBE010000846.1:0-244 GCF_050031795.1 Stenotrophomonas sp. SrG | reverse complement strand
CGAACGCCTGGGCCACGCCCACGGTGCGCTTCTGGTCGTCGCCCACCGGGCCACCGGGGCGGATGCCCGGGCACCCGATCGAGAACCCGGCGCCGGTGGCGGCGCGGATCGGGCCGGCTTCCTGGCCCGCGGCGATCACGCCGTCGATGCCGGCCGCCTGCGCGGCCAGCGCGCGTTCCACCCCCACGTCGACCGGCTCGGGGTCGATGCCCATGCCACGCAGGTCCGCACGCCCCATCGAGGT
>NZ_JBNBBE010000845.1:0-244 GCF_050031795.1 Stenotrophomonas sp. SrG | reverse complement strand
GGACCGAATCGACGGATACTCTCCGTCAGCATCACACCATCAACGTTTCCTGGAGGGGGAATAATGCGACAGGAACGTCCCTGGCTGCAGAGCTATCCCAACGGCGTACCCGCCGACATCGACGTCAACGAGTTCCATTCGGTGTCGGCCGTGTTCGATGCGTCGGTGGCCAAGTGCCGCGACCGTCCCGCCTACTCCAGCTTCGGCAAGGTCCTCACCTACGGTGAAACCGACGCCCTGGTCG
>NZ_JBNBBE010000844.1:0-244 GCF_050031795.1 Stenotrophomonas sp. SrG | reverse complement strand
CGCTTGGCCGAGGAAACCACCACCACCGGTGCCCAGGATCTTCAGGCGGGTTGGTCCATTCGGGTTGCCGCCCAGACCGCGAGCTTCTCGCGGCCGATCTTGGCGTTGGGGCGGATATCGACCGGGAAGCCGGGGTGCAGCAGGAAGCGTTCGATGCGCAGCGTGCCGGCATGCGCGGCCGCTTCTTCTCGCAACCGCTGCTGCTGGGCCGGCGAATCGGCGCTGCCCGGCTGGAGTTCATAGA
>NZ_JBNBBE010000843.1:0-244 GCF_050031795.1 Stenotrophomonas sp. SrG | reverse complement strand
CATAGCGGTCATGGATGCCGGCTGGATCCAGCAGGTCGGCACGCCGGACGAGATCTACGCACAGCCGGCCAACCGCTTCGTGGCCGGCTTCATCGGCTCGGTCAACCTGTTCGACGGGGTGATCGACGAGGACCGGCCCGAGTACGTCACCGTGCGCACGCCGCTGTTCCCGGCGCCCATCTACGTGGCGCACGGCATGACCGGCTACGCAGGGCAGCCGGTGGCGTTCGCGCTGCGCCCGGAG
>NZ_JBNBBE010000842.1:0-244 GCF_050031795.1 Stenotrophomonas sp. SrG | reverse complement strand
CCGCCGCCCACCGAGACGACCATGGCCCCGGCGTCGCCGGCGACCGGCACGAACACCCAGTTCTGCCAGTCCGCCGGCAGGTTGCCGCCGATGGTGTTGGAGTTCAGCGCCGGTGCGGCGATACAGCCGTTCGACGGGTCGCCGCAGGAATAGCCGCCGGCACCGTTGGAGACCACGTTCAGGCTCTGCGCCAGGCGGCTGGTCAGGAAACTCTGGACGGTGTAATCGGCGTCATAGTCCGAGT
>NZ_JBNBBE010000841.1:0-244 GCF_050031795.1 Stenotrophomonas sp. SrG | reverse complement strand
ACCGACAAGGCCTGGGGGCTGCGCCAGGGCGCGGCCGCCTATGTGGTCAAGCCACCGCGCGAAGAAGACCGGATCGCGCAGATCAATGAACTGCTGGTGTCCTGATGCGTTCTCCCTTCGACATCCTTGAAGCCTCCGAACGGCGCAGCCTGGCCCATGCGGTGCAGCTGCCCGAGCGGCAGTTCGCCCAGGACCTGTGTCGCGGCGTCGGCTACCGGGTTGGCTAGCGCCACCTGGTCTCGGA
>NZ_JBNBBE010000840.1:0-244 GCF_050031795.1 Stenotrophomonas sp. SrG | reverse complement strand
AACACCCACGCCGTCACGACGGGTTCCCAGCTTAGTACTACTTCGCCATCGTCTCGTCCATCGCCGAGCGCTGGATCCAGCTCATCCTGGAGCCGCCTTTGTAGCCATCAGCGTGCTGAAGTGTCGGGTCCTCCAGCGCGCTCTCAAGGGAGGGGGCAGCCTGCCCCGCAGCCGCTGCGAGCGTTGTTCATAGTAGTCCCGCTTGGCCGAGTCGGATTCGGTGTCACGTACGCGGTCATACGCA
>NZ_JBNBBE010000839.1:0-244 GCF_050031795.1 Stenotrophomonas sp. SrG | reverse complement strand
CTGCCGAATTCGCGCGTGATGATCCCCCAGCCGCTGGGCGGCGTCCAGGGCCAGTCCACGGATATCGACATCCACGCCCGTGAGATCCTGACCCTGCGTTCGCGCCTGACCGAAGTGCTGGCCAAGCACACCGGCCAGTCGCTGGAGACCATCGCGCGCGACACCGAGCGCGACAACTTCCAGCGCGCGGCCGATGCGGTGGCTTACGGCCTGGTCGACCAGGTGCTCGAGCGCCGTCCGGAAG
>NZ_JBNBBE010000838.1:0-244 GCF_050031795.1 Stenotrophomonas sp. SrG | reverse complement strand
GCGCCATGTAGAACAGCAGGTTCATCACCCCCAGGGTGATGCCGTCGCGGAAGATCGCGCCCGCATCGGCGCGCGTGGTGGTCCAGCGCCACGGCCGGACCACCGCCAGCAGCACCAGCGCGGAGAAGCCCACGCGCAGCGCGCTGGTGCCCTGCGCACCGATCACCGGGCACAGATCCTAGGCGTACGAGGTACCCACGGCTAGCGAAGTGACCGTGCCGTGCACGGCCTGGACGGGGAACAG
>NZ_JBNBBE010000837.1:0-244 GCF_050031795.1 Stenotrophomonas sp. SrG | reverse complement strand
TACGAAGAGGACGAGGAAGACGAGGAGGAGTACGAGGAAGAGGACGAAGAAGACGGCGAAGTGGAAGACGCCGCCAAGGGGACGCAGGCCTGAGGCCTGCCCCGTACCCGTCCATGGACACCATCCGCCGCGCCGGCCCCGAGGACGCACCGACCCTGTCGGTGCTGGCCACCCGTACCATCGTGGAAACCTTCGGCCACCTGTACCCGGCCCAGGACCTGCACGACTTCCTGGACGAGGCCTA
>NZ_JBNBBE010000836.1:0-244 GCF_050031795.1 Stenotrophomonas sp. SrG | reverse complement strand
CGACCAGCCGCGCGCGGCGGAGAGCTACGCCAGCGGCGCGATCAGGCCGAGCCGCGCGGCCAGCCAGAGCCGCCGCTGCAGCACTTTCAGGGAAACCGTAAGCGTCATCCCGAATGCGGCCCACCGGGCGAGGATCCACACCGGCGCCAGCCACGCATTGGGCCAGGCTGCGGCGTACACCACCTGCCCGCTTGTACCCGCGAGGCCATCCACGACCAGCCCGCACAACACGGCCACCCCACGA
>NZ_JBNBBE010000835.1:0-244 GCF_050031795.1 Stenotrophomonas sp. SrG | reverse complement strand
CCGGCAGCGGTGCTGCCGGTACCAGGACCCTCTGCGGATGTTCCGCTGGAGATGCACCCTTGCACGTGACACAGATCGCTACCGAGATCGACGTGGTGGGCGGCGCGGAAGGCGCCGCCGTACCGCTCTCGGATCGCATGAGCCAGGCGTTGGCCAACGGCTACGGCAGCGCCGGCAATGATCTGGCCTCGATCCAGGCCGCCAGCAACAATCCCGCCACCGCATCGAGCCCGGCGGCGCAGCA
>NZ_JBNBBE010000834.1:0-245 GCF_050031795.1 Stenotrophomonas sp. SrG | reverse complement strand
CCACAGCCGAGTCCCCCGACCCCCAGCCCTCCGCTGCGAACCCCCCTGCCCGCGACAGCGAAGCCAACGCCCCGCCCCACCAGGCCGGCCTGCCCGCCGCGCACCCCCGCGCCCCCCGCGCCCCCGATGCGCCCCCATCCGGGCCCCCCGCCGCCGGATCCCGGGCGCCACACCGCGGTGTCCCCCCAGCCCCGGGAGACTCCCCCGCGCCACAAGCATCGGGTGGAGCCCATGTCGCCGGAAGA
>NZ_JBNBBE010000833.1:0-245 GCF_050031795.1 Stenotrophomonas sp. SrG | reverse complement strand
CGCGGCCCCGTGCCCTGGACCGCACCCCCCGGCGCGCTGCCCGTGCGGCCGGGCAGCAAGGGCCTGCGCACCAGACAGGATCCCTGCGACATCCCGCCGCACGTCGAGTGGCGCGCGCCCACCGCGACCAACGTCCTCGACGGCCAGCCTCGCCGCAACAGCGGCGCCTCTCTCCAGCACCAGTATGAGCCGCAGGCGCACGACAGTTACAACAACCCCCCCTACCCACACCGCCACGCCGGCTC
>NZ_JBNBBE010000832.1:0-245 GCF_050031795.1 Stenotrophomonas sp. SrG | reverse complement strand
CAGCAACGACAGCGTCGCGCAGGCCACGTCCGGAGCACGCGGGATGCTGGTCAACGGGTTGCCATAGAGTCCCTTGAGGGCCAGCTGCGCGGCAAGCGCGGTCACCGCCAGCACCGACAGCGCGAACTGCGCGGCGTTCAGGGCCTTGGAAAAGGTCAACATGACCGGCACGTCCCTCCCTTCGAAGACGGGGTAATCCACGATCGACATCACGCCGGTCTCTCATACACATCTCCGAGCCCACG
>NZ_JBNBBE010000831.1:0-245 GCF_050031795.1 Stenotrophomonas sp. SrG | reverse complement strand
TTTTTTTTTGTGTGTTTGTTGTTTTGGGTGTGTGGGGGGGGGGTGGTGGTGGGGGGGTTGTTTTTGTTGTTTGGGGCGCCGGCTGGTGTGGGTGTTTGGGGCCCCCCCCCCCCCCCCCCCCACCCCCCGCGGCGCGCCGCCGGCACCCCCCCCAGGTCCCGCCCCGCGCGCCCCCGCCCGCGGTCCCGCGGGCACCGCCCATCCCCCCGCCCCCCCCGTCGAAGCGGCGCACCTCCAGGAACCGC
>NZ_JBNBBE010000830.1:0-245 GCF_050031795.1 Stenotrophomonas sp. SrG | reverse complement strand
AACCGTCACCGCGGGAGCGTTCAGCCCGGGCCACTGGTTCCAGTCGGATCTGGCAACACCCAGCCCGCACAGCGGCGCGCGCCACACCTGGGACGTCTCAACCCCGGAGGGCGACCGCCTGCAGACCTCGCGGGCAGGAACGCAGCGGCAGACCGCTGACACCATGCGCCACGCGCTCGGCGGCATCGACACCCCCTACTTCCCGCCGCGCCACGCCCGCTACCTGCGGCTGGCCAGTCCTGAGA
>NZ_JBNBBE010000829.1:0-245 GCF_050031795.1 Stenotrophomonas sp. SrG | reverse complement strand
CTTCGCCCCGCACATTCCGACCCCGTGCACATCGCCCCCCAGCCCCCCCCGCTGGCCAACCTCACCCGCCACGCCCCGCCTGCCGTGGTGCACCCGGCCCCGGCCCTGGCCAAGACCGCCCAGGCTTCCCGCGTGCGCAGCGGCCTGTCGGGCGGGCGCGCCGGACGCGGCGGGGGGGGGGGGGCGCGGGGCGCCGAGGGGTGGCCGGTGCCGGGGGGGGTCGCGGGCGGGCGGGGGGGGGGCGG
>NZ_JBNBBE010000828.1:0-245 GCF_050031795.1 Stenotrophomonas sp. SrG | reverse complement strand
CTCTCCCCCTGCCGCACGCACCCCCGGCCGGCCCGCCCCTTGGGCACCGCCCCTACGTCCCTGCTCCCACGCAGCCCCCCCGCCGCGCAGCCCGGAAAACAACCCCAACGCCACCATCAGCAACCCCGGCACGGCCAACCGCCCCCGGACCGCCAGGACCCTCAAGGCGACCAGACCCCGCCTGCCGCAAGGGAACGCCACCGGCAGCCAGGACCAGCCAGGCGCCAGCGGCAGCGGAGCCATGA
>NZ_JBNBBE010000827.1:0-245 GCF_050031795.1 Stenotrophomonas sp. SrG | reverse complement strand
CCCCCGGCGTCGGGCCGCGCCGCGCCGCCTGCCCGGCCGCGGCGGAGCGTCCAAGACGGGGTCGAGCCGCGCCCCGCCGGGCCCCGGCCCCTGGGCCGCCTGCCGCTCGCCGCGGCGGCCCGTGCCAGGCTCGCTTACGACCCCCTGCGACTGCCAGCGCCGCCCGCCCGGCCCAGCTTCCACCCCGACAGCCGCCAAGGGCGCCCCCCCGCGGTGCACACCCGCGCCAACGCCCCGGATTCCGT
>NZ_JBNBBE010000826.1:0-245 GCF_050031795.1 Stenotrophomonas sp. SrG | reverse complement strand
CGGCCTGCTCGCGTTCGCGATCGGCGTCAGCGTGCTCCTGCGCATCGAGCAGGGGGTCGTAGTCTTCGCGCGGGATCTTGGACTCGATCGGGAGCCAGAGCGGGGTGTCGTCATGGCCGCGCCCGGGGAGGCGCACCGCGATGTCCACCATTTCGCAGCGGGCGGGGCGCACGATGACGCCGCGGGCGGACTGCGCCTGGGGGTGGGGCGGTTCCAGGATGTGGTCCAGCGCCTCTTCTCCCCAG
>NZ_JBNBBE010000825.1:0-245 GCF_050031795.1 Stenotrophomonas sp. SrG | reverse complement strand
TTGCTGGCACTGTTCGAGCGCCGCATCAGCGAGCGCATGCCGGACGCCTACCTGACCGGTGAAGCCTGGTTCGCGGGCCTAAGCTTCAAGAGCGACCGCCGTGCCCTGGTGCCGCGCACGCCGATCGCCGAGCTGATCGAAACCGGCTTCGAGCCGTGGCTGGCCGGCCGCCACGTACACCGCGCGCAGGACCTGTGCACCGGTTCGGGCTGCATCGCCATCGCCAAGGGCCACAACTACCCGAA
>NZ_JBNBBE010000824.1:0-245 GCF_050031795.1 Stenotrophomonas sp. SrG | reverse complement strand
CGCCAACGCACCCTCCACGGCGCGCTGCTGAACGACGTGCGTGAACCGCACGAGCGCGCTACCTGCATGGCCGAGGGCGCAAGGGGAATCGCGCAGGGCGATATCCTGCGCGAAGCCAGCACGCAGCTCCCGGCGCTTGACCGCGAGATCCTGCTGTTCTGCCAGAGCGGCAAGCGCTCCATGGACGCCGCGCGGGCCCTGCTCGATCTCGGCTACACCCACATCGCGTCCGTCCACGGCGGCGC
>NZ_JBNBBE010000823.1:0-245 GCF_050031795.1 Stenotrophomonas sp. SrG | reverse complement strand
GGCGCGGACATCGCCGGAGCCGATGCGGTTGTTTCTGGGTGTGAGTGATCGCCGGGATTTGACGCCCAAGGTGCGGGCGTTGATGCAGCACGAGGTGGAGGGGTTACCGGCCGCGTGGCGGGTGGATGTTGCGTGAGATCAGGCGGCCGCCCCCACCCCGGGCGGGGGGTCCCCGACAAAAAAACACAAGGGGGGGGGGAGAACCCCCGGGGGGGGCGCGGGGTGCCCCCCCCGGCTTTGGGGGG
>NZ_JBNBBE010000822.1:0-245 GCF_050031795.1 Stenotrophomonas sp. SrG | reverse complement strand
ACGCCCCGGATCCGGCAAGCCAGGCCCTTCCCCAATAGGCCGAAGGACGCGCCTTTCAGGGGCGACACCACTAGCCCACGCGCAGCTGACCGGTACCGACGGGCTCAGCCATAGCGGACCACATCGACAACCGCGTCTTCCACTTCCACCCGCACGCCACCGCTGCGCCCGGTTACCGCGTGCTGCTCACGGGCCAGGCTGTCGGCGAAATCGACGGCCCCCGCGCCTTCGGCGAAGGCGGCGGC
>NZ_JBNBBE010000821.1:0-245 GCF_050031795.1 Stenotrophomonas sp. SrG | reverse complement strand
CCGGCACCGCGACGGTGGCCTCGCCGATCTGCACGAACACCGCCTGGGTGAGCGCCAGGGTCTGCGGCAGGCGCAGGGTGCAGGTGACGCCCTTGCCCGGCACCGCGTGGATGTCCACCGAGCCGCCCAGCTGGCGCACTTCGTGGTGCCCCACGTCCATGCCCACGCCGCGGCCTGCGCGCTGGCTGAGCTGGTCGGCGGTGCTGAACCCGGGCGAGAAGCTCAGCGCGGCGGGTTCGGCGTCG
>NZ_JBNBBE010000820.1:0-245 GCF_050031795.1 Stenotrophomonas sp. SrG | reverse complement strand
CACCCGGCCAGTGGCCCGAAGACGAAGAAGAAGACGGCCTGCTGCTACCCCGCTGCGCACCCAGCTAATCCCCCAGCTACTTCCACAACGTGCGCGCCGTGCCCCAGATCGGCTAACAGGACCGCGATCACTTCGGCCCGCTCCCCTTGGTCACCCTGCGCGGCGCCTGGCTGCGCAAGTTCGTGATCGAAGTATGCGTGAACGTAAGAATCGAAGCCACTCCCGTGCAGATTCTCCTGCGCCCG
>NZ_JBNBBE010000819.1:0-245 GCF_050031795.1 Stenotrophomonas sp. SrG | reverse complement strand
GCGCCGAGCTTGTATCGGTGTCGGCAAGCTCGGCGTGCGATTGGCCTGAGTCTTGCACCACCGATTTCCGTGGCAGGTCCTGCGTGCTCGAGTCGTCGGCCCCTTCATCGCGCACTTCCAGCGTGATGCTGTCGTCGCCCAGGTGGAAGCGGAACTAGGCCGGCGCCAGATCGCCGGGGATGTAGAACACGTTGTCCGCATTGGCGAGTGTGGCGCCCAGCTGGCCATGCTGCAGGGTGCGGGCA
>NZ_JBNBBE010000818.1:0-245 GCF_050031795.1 Stenotrophomonas sp. SrG | reverse complement strand
GGCGGCGCGTTCGCGCGCCTGGTCCAGGGCGATGTGGTACGGCCTGATCAGCGGCGCGGCCGGGGAGCTCTTCAGGCGCGACCGCACTTCCTCGCCGGAGGCGTCCAGCTCGGCGATTTCCTTCTGCAGCGCAGCCGGCGAGATCACCCCGCCGTTGCCGATCAGGCACAGCGCGTCTTCACGCAGGATGCCCGACGGTATCAGGTGCAGCACGGTCTTTTTGCCATTGATGACAAGGGTGTGGC
>NZ_JBNBBE010000817.1:0-245 GCF_050031795.1 Stenotrophomonas sp. SrG | reverse complement strand
CTGAAACCGCCATAGCAGCTTGTAACCATCACTAGCCAGCGGGCCTGGGCCTGTCCGTCGACCAGCACCCCCACCTGCTGGCCGCACATCGCCACGTCCACCGGATCATGGCTGATCAGCAGCATCGGAATGTCGGTGGCCTCCAGTACGCCCTGCACTTCCTGCCGCAGGTGATCGCGCAACGCGTGGTCCAGTGAGGCAAAAGGCTCGTCCAGCAGCAGCGCCTGCGGGCGTGTCACCAGCGC
>NZ_JBNBBE010000816.1:0-245 GCF_050031795.1 Stenotrophomonas sp. SrG | reverse complement strand
CACGGCGTCGGACCGGCAGGTACCGCCCGAGGGTCGGTCCCCGCTTTCAGGGTGACGCGTCCGCCTGGACTTCCGGCCTCGCCGCATCGCAGGCCGGCAAGGCCAGGCACGCCTCGTCGATCCGCACCAGGGTCGGGAACGGGCCCAGATCCACGTTTACGCGGCGGGCGTTTAACAGCTGCGGCACCAGGCCGCAATCGGCCCGGGTCGGTGTGTCGCCGTGGCATAAGCGCCCGGTGTCCACC
>NZ_JBNBBE010000815.1:0-245 GCF_050031795.1 Stenotrophomonas sp. SrG | reverse complement strand
GGCCTGCACAGCCTGAGCCGCCGCGTGTCGCCTGGGTCCACCGCGCCGGACCCCGCCTCGGCGCAGCCGCGCTGGCGACTGGCAGATGTCGGCAGGACCCTGCACGCACCGACCACCGCCACGCTGGCGCTGACGAGGCTGGAGCGCGGCGTGCAGCAGATGCTCTTCGCGGCCCGAGGCCGCGCCCTCACCCGCGAGCCGCTGAGCGCCAACTGCCACGCCACCCCGTGGGAGTTCGATCAGGA
>NZ_JBNBBE010000814.1:0-245 GCF_050031795.1 Stenotrophomonas sp. SrG | reverse complement strand
TACCGTACCCACCGAGATCCGCCAGCCGCTGGCCTGCCAGCTCGATCTCGCACAGGCCCCGGCAGCTGCCGTTGATGTGTTCCCCGCCGCGCCGGTGTTGGGCCGCGCATTGCCGGCCGCCAGCCTGCTGGTGGTCAACCGCCCGGCCGATGAGCGCGGCTAGGAACTGGAAAAGGCAGTCGACGACGACCCGGCCACCTGGTTCCGCACCGTGCGCTCCCAGGCCGTGCGCAGCGGCGCGCGCG
>NZ_JBNBBE010000813.1:0-245 GCF_050031795.1 Stenotrophomonas sp. SrG | reverse complement strand
CTGTTCGGGCCCGCCGCCGGCCCCCCGCCCCGCGTGCCCGGCGGCCGCGTCCCGCTCGCGCCCCCCCGCCGCCCCCCCCCCCCCGCGGCCGGCCCCCCCCCCCGCGCCCCCCCCCCCCCCCCCCCCCCCCCCCGCCCCCCCCCCCCCCCCCACCCCCGCCGCCCCGCAGGCCGCGAGTCCCCGACCACCGCGTCACCCCTGGCCCGCAGGCCCCCCCGCCTCCACCGGGGGCCCCGCCGCTGGAT
>NZ_JBNBBE010000812.1:0-245 GCF_050031795.1 Stenotrophomonas sp. SrG | reverse complement strand
CCGTGCGGCGGGGCTGTTGATGATTTCCATCAAGTTCTCAGGACTGTGAAATGATGTGGGCGGAAGTGGACGACATGCGGTTGAGCAGGCTCTCGTAGCGCTGCGCTGCAGCGTCGCGCATCTCGCGCGAGCGGGCCGACTGGTCCTGCTGCTCCCCCGCAATGCGCCGGAAGACCTCGGCCACCTGCAGCAACAGCTGGCGCTCGGCCCCGGTCAACTCGGCTTCAATCTGTACGCCGGAGCCC
>NZ_JBNBBE010000811.1:0-245 GCF_050031795.1 Stenotrophomonas sp. SrG | reverse complement strand
CACCGGCACCGCGAAGAGGCTCGGCACCGCCACGAGCGGCGACGGCGTGTACCAGGCGAAGTCGTCGCCCTCCTCGAACCCCGTGGTCTGCCACACGGCCGACACCACCGGCGCGTCGGCTTCGACCTCCACGGTGTAGGAGCCCACCGGCAGTCCGCCGAGGTCGATCTCGACGGGACGGCCGCCCACGAGCGGGACGACCTCGGGGTCGAGCGCCGGCTCGTCGCGACCGATGGGTGTGACGG
>NZ_JBNBBE010000810.1:0-245 GCF_050031795.1 Stenotrophomonas sp. SrG | reverse complement strand
GAGCTGCTGCGCGTGACCGTCATCGTCATGGTGGCCCTGCTCGTGTGCGCGGCCGTGGCGTTCGCGGGGATCATCGGGTTCGTCGGGCTGGTCATCCCCCACCTCATGCGCATGGCGATCGGGCCCGCGCACCTCCCGCTCGTGATCACGAGCGCCCTGGGCGGCGCGCTGCTGATCGCCGGGGCCGACCTCGTCGCCCGCACGGCCGTCCCCCTCGCCGACCTTCCGATCGGCATGATCACCGA
>NZ_JBNBBE010000809.1:0-245 GCF_050031795.1 Stenotrophomonas sp. SrG | reverse complement strand
CACCGGCAGCTTGAGCACCGCCAGCGCACCGGCGAGCATGATGCTGAGCGCAATCCCCCACGCGACGCTGGGGCGATCAATAAAGTACCGAGCCATGGAATTCTCCGCTTACTGCTTGCCGGCCGCGGCCGCCGGCGTTGCCGGCCTGGCCGGTGGGGCGCCCAACTAGGGGGCCTGCACGGGCAGGCCCGGCTGGGTCTTCTGCAGGCCGTCAGCGCGGACCTTGGCGACGGGCTTCTGGCCGG
>NZ_JBNBBE010000808.1:0-245 GCF_050031795.1 Stenotrophomonas sp. SrG | reverse complement strand
CGCCACGGTAGGTCGGGCGACAGGGTCTCGCGGGGGGATTGCGGGCCGGCACCGCGACGGGTAGGGCCGGCTCAGCCGAGCTCGTCGAGCCAGTCTCGAGCCAGCTCGTGGGAGCGCAGGCCGTAGTCGAGCGTCGCCCGCTGGAATCGGAAGACCTCGGCGTACTCCGGCGGGATCGGCGTCGCGTCGAGTCCGCGGGCGACCTCGCTCAGCTCCGCCAGCGCTGCCGCCACGCTCACCCGGAG
>NZ_JBNBBE010000807.1:0-245 GCF_050031795.1 Stenotrophomonas sp. SrG | reverse complement strand
GTGTACAGGTACTCATCGCGGCCGATCGACTGGCCGCCCCAGCACACCACCAGGGTCGGGTCGCCCGGGTTGAGGCTGCGCGCGGTGCGCAGCAGCCCGAACACCGCGTTGGTGATGCCTTCCGACGACTCCAGCGCGGCCGCGTAGGCCGGGCCCATTTCGATGGCCATGTCGGCCAGGTCGCGCACGACCGCGAACAGCTGCTCGGCCACGCCGCGGAGGATCTCGCCGTCCACGAACGCCAT
>NZ_JBNBBE010000806.1:0-245 GCF_050031795.1 Stenotrophomonas sp. SrG | reverse complement strand
CGCCGGCTGGCCGCCGCCCATGCCGGGGCCAGCGAAACCCAGGTGCCGGCCCCCGAGCAGCGCCCCGGCGACCATGTGATCGTCAGTGCCGGCGAGCTGGTGCCGGCCGATGGCGAGATCGTGCAGGGCCTTGCGACCAACAACGAAGCGGCGGTGACCGGTGAATCGGCACCGGTGCTGCGCGAGGCCGGTACCGAGCGCAGTGTCGTGATCGGTGGCACCAAGGAGCTGTCGGACCAGAACAA
>NZ_JBNBBE010000805.1:0-245 GCF_050031795.1 Stenotrophomonas sp. SrG | reverse complement strand
TCTCTTCGGCCACGATCTCTTCGGCGACGATGTCGAGCGGCGGCGACGGTTCCGCGGCAGCTGCGTCCGCAACCTCCACCGTGTCCGGCAGGGTGTGCTCGTAGAATCGCGACAGATCGTCCGCACCCGTCAGCTCCACGGTTTCCAGGCCTAGCTGGACGATGGGGGCGTCCACGGTTTCCGGCGTGGTATCGACCGGCGGGCTGGACGGCGCGTCGAACGGAGTCACCAGTTCGGCGTTGAAG
>NZ_JBNBBE010000804.1:0-245 GCF_050031795.1 Stenotrophomonas sp. SrG | reverse complement strand
GGTCGTAGTGCTGCCACAGGGTGACGGCCAGCAGGCCGTTCTTGATGAAGCTCACGCTCTGGAACTTCAGGCGGCCGGCACCGATGACGGTGGGCGCCTTGTCCAGGGCGTTGGTTTCCCAGACCACGATGACGCGCTCGTCGCCGTTGGCGCGCAGGCCGGCGATGTGCTGGCCGTCAGGTGAGAGGGACAGGCTGGAAATGGCCGGGAAGGCGGCCATCTGCTCGATGGTCGGTGCCACCGGC
>NZ_JBNBBE010000803.1:0-245 GCF_050031795.1 Stenotrophomonas sp. SrG | reverse complement strand
CGCGGTGCCTGCACGCTGGTAATCGCGACGGCGACGGATGCGGGGCACCCGCTCGGCGATGTTGACCACCTGGAAGTAGGTGCTGAACGCACGCCCCATCGCTTCGGCGCGTTCGGGCGGCAGCCCGGTCAATGCAGCGTTGAGATCGGACAGCGGCGCCTCGCTTTCACGGCGCGCGATGGCGCGGGGCCGCACCTGTTCCACATCATCGAGGAACTGCGTGGAGACCTGCTCGGCAAGCAGGT
>NZ_JBNBBE010000802.1:0-245 GCF_050031795.1 Stenotrophomonas sp. SrG | reverse complement strand
TCCTCCACCCGCACCACGCTGCTGACGTCCAGCTTGCGCGGACTGGCCGGGGCGACCACGGGGACCGGCCGGTCGCCACCCAGGAACCCCGCCACCTGCTCCACCGGGCGCACCGTGGCCGACCGGCCGATGCGCTGCGCGGGCACCTGCAGCAATGCGACCAGCCGCTCCAGGCTGAGCGCCAGATGGGTGCCGCGTTTGCTGCCGGCCACCGCATGGATCACATCCACGATCACGGTATCTAA
>NZ_JBNBBE010000801.1:0-245 GCF_050031795.1 Stenotrophomonas sp. SrG | reverse complement strand
CCGGTCGATCTCCGCCCGTAGCCGGGCCTGGTGTCGGATGACCCAGAGCACCGCGCCTGCCTTTCCCTGCTCGTCGCTGGTGCATTCCCGCGTGGTCCAGCGCTCCCGCTCTGGCCGCTGAGTGTTGAGGTTGGCACACCACCCTCCCCCGTTGATTCGCTCGGACAGCCGCAGCACGTGCGGGCCGTCGCAGACCACGCTGTCGTCCTTCCCGTCGGGGCGGGAGGCCACGGAGCGCCAGTGGA
>NZ_JBNBBE010000800.1:0-245 GCF_050031795.1 Stenotrophomonas sp. SrG | reverse complement strand
CGGCGTTGGCCACGATCTCGATGTGCACCCAGTCTGCTTCGGCCCACACCCCCATCAGCGGCAGGGCGGCGGCGAGCAGCGGCAGGGCCAGGCAGTGCAGCAGGCACTGGCTGGAAAGGGCGATGGCGCCGGCGTCGAGCAGGGCGTTGGTGGTCTTCATGGGGGAAGGGTCTGGAGCGAAGGGGGTTAGATAGTAGGATTTCAGTCCCACTTTACGCTTTCGCCCCCATGACTGCCTCTGCCAT
>NZ_JBNBBE010000799.1:0-245 GCF_050031795.1 Stenotrophomonas sp. SrG | reverse complement strand
CGAGCTGCCGACGATTGCCGGGAAGCACGATGTGCAGACCATGCTCGAAGGCCCCGGCCATGTGCCGATGCAGGTGATCAAGGAGAACATGGACAAGCAGCTGCGTGAGTGCGGCGAGGCGCCGTTCTACACGCTGGGGCCGCACACCACCGACATCGCGCCGGGCTACGACCACATCACCAGCGCAATCGGCGCGGCGAGGATCGGGTGGTACGGCACCGCGATGCTCTGTTCCGTCACCCCCA
>NZ_JBNBBE010000798.1:0-245 GCF_050031795.1 Stenotrophomonas sp. SrG | reverse complement strand
GTCCAGGCCGTCGCGGCGCAGCAGCGCCTCCATGGCGACCAGGTTCTGCGGGACGTCATCGACGCTGAGCCGGTTCACGCGCTCGGTGGCCGGCGTCGTGGTGGACTCGATAAGGTTCATCGGGCAAGGCCTTTCATGCGCGAGCCTAGGGAGGTGAGCGTCAGCACCGCATCGGCGCCGGCATGTGCCAGCGCAGCCGCCGGCATGATCGGGGAATAGGCCGCAGCGGGGCTTTGGATCCAGGC
>NZ_JBNBBE010000797.1:0-245 GCF_050031795.1 Stenotrophomonas sp. SrG | reverse complement strand
GCGCAGGGCGATGGGTGGTGCCCAGCACGCGCGCGATCTGGATGCCGGCCGGGATCGTCCACAAGGTGAGCTGCATCGGCGCGGAGCGCATGCGCAGCCTGTACATCCTGCCGCAGGCCATCGCCGATGCGCCGCCCAGCGCAGCGACCGTGTCGAGCACACCCTTGCTGGCCGAACTGATCGGCGCGGCGGCCATCGTGGAGCAGCCCTACGATCCGGACTCACGCGACGGCCATCTCATGCAG
>NZ_JBNBBE010000796.1:0-245 GCF_050031795.1 Stenotrophomonas sp. SrG | reverse complement strand
GGGAAGTGGTGGCGCGCTTCTCGCTCGACGGCATGCCCGGCAAGCAGAAGAGCATCGACGCGGACCTGCGCGCCGAAGCGATCACCTCGCACGAAGCACAGCGCCGCCGCCGCGACGTGGAACGCGAAAGCCAGCTCTATGGCTCGTACGACGGTGCCATGAAGTTCGAGAAAGGCGATGCCATCGCCGGCATCGTGATCGTGTTCGTCAACCTGTTCGGTGGTATCGCCGTGGGCATGCTGCAG
>NZ_JBNBBE010000795.1:0-245 GCF_050031795.1 Stenotrophomonas sp. SrG | reverse complement strand
GCGACACGTGGTGGTGCATCAGCACCGCCACGGTTTTAGCGCTTGCCATGGCCCAGTTCCTTCTACCACTGGTGGTAGTAGTGTTCGGTGGCTTCAGTGGGCCCGGTCGGGGTGAAGCGGTGCGCGCTGCGCATCCAGTCCCACCCGGCCTGGCCCATCTGCCGGCGGCGCGCCGGCTGCTCGACCAGGGTCTGCAGCGCGCGGGTGAGCGCGGCCTGGTCGCCGCGCGGGGCGAGCAGGGCATG
>NZ_JBNBBE010000794.1:0-245 GCF_050031795.1 Stenotrophomonas sp. SrG | reverse complement strand
GAGCAGGCCCTGTTCCAGCCGCGCGGGGCTGACCGACGACAACCGGGTGAGCACGCCGGTGACCCAGCCCATCGCAATGGCCACCACTGCCAGCAGTGCGGCCACGCCCAACGCGCGGCGGATCCACGCGCCCGCGCCCAGCCGCCGCTTCAGCGCGGTGAACACGCGCCCGCCAATCCAGATCGCCAGTGCCAGCGCGGTGGCCGCGCCCAGGGCATACGCCAGCAGCAACCCGCTGGTGCCCA
>NZ_JBNBBE010000793.1:0-245 GCF_050031795.1 Stenotrophomonas sp. SrG | reverse complement strand
CCGCCAGGTTGATCCCCAACCCACCAACGAGCAGCCATGAAAACAGCAGCAGCGCCAGCAGCAGTGGCTTCGGCCCCGCCCGGCGCAGGGCGGACACGAGGGTGGTCAGGCCCAGCGCGGCCATCGCCATGGCCAGCAGCACGGTATCCAGGTCGATGGCCGCGCCGACCCCGGCGGGCGGCAGCAGGTGCAGCGAGTTGATGCCCGCCACCGCCCCGAAACCGAACGCAAACCAGGGCACCACG
>NZ_JBNBBE010000792.1:0-245 GCF_050031795.1 Stenotrophomonas sp. SrG | reverse complement strand
CGCTGGAAGCGCGTGCTGGGCACCATCGAAAACGATGCCGGTGAAGCCTTCGGCCAGCTGTACGTCAAGGCCGCCTTCTCGCCCGAGTCGAAGGCCAAGATGGAAGAGCTGGTCAAGAACCTGGCCGCTGCGCTCAAGGAGCGCAACCAGGGCCTGACCTGGATGAGCGATGAGACCAAGGCCAAGGCCATCGCCAAGTGGGAAACCGTTACCCCGAAGATAGGTTACCCGGCCAAGTGGCGCGA
>NZ_JBNBBE010000791.1:0-245 GCF_050031795.1 Stenotrophomonas sp. SrG | reverse complement strand
TGGCGCCCAGGACCGCCAGTGGCCGGCTCCTGCGAGTGGTATTGCTGCTCAGCCTGTTGCTCAACGGGCTGAACGCGGCCATGGCCGGCCCCATGGTGCGGGCGAGGGCCACGCCCGCCGCTGCCGAAGACGCACCCGCGCCGCCCTGCCATGGCCAGGAGCATGCCGCCATGCACGGTGCGGCTGCGCACCTCGCCCGCACCGGGTTCAGGCGTGGCGGCCTCACCGCCATGCCGGACGACGGG
>NZ_JBNBBE010000790.1:0-245 GCF_050031795.1 Stenotrophomonas sp. SrG | reverse complement strand
GGCCATACTAGTGATCTCTCGTACTCCCAAGATTGTCCTGCTGACCCTAGCCGTTTCGGCCGCGCTGGTCGGCTGCGGCAAGAACGAAACCCCGGCTACGGACAGCGCGGCCTCCACCGCCCCCCCGGCCGCCGCCGCCCCAGCCGCCACCGAGTTCAAGCTCGACGAAGCCCAGCTGCCGGCCTACAACGCCTTCCACCCGTCCCACCTGGCCAAGAGCCTGGACGCCTGCACCGCGTTCGGCG
>NZ_JBNBBE010000789.1:0-245 GCF_050031795.1 Stenotrophomonas sp. SrG | reverse complement strand
ACCACCGGCAGGCTCAAGGATGCCGAGTCGTGGGCCGTGCGGATCCCGGTCCGCTACAAGATGGGCGAACGCACGCCGTACGGCACGTGGGAAGCCGATATTCCCGGCCCGCGCGAGCGCGCGCCGTGGCGTACCTCGCAGGCCGGCGAGGACGCCGCACCGGACCTGCGGACTGCGGGCGGCATCTACATGGCCGACCTGGATGACGGTCCGCGCCTGCTCACCCCGTGGGGCCTCTGATCACA
>NZ_JBNBBE010000788.1:0-245 GCF_050031795.1 Stenotrophomonas sp. SrG | reverse complement strand
TCCGCGGCGTCCGGGCCTGCGGGGGCGCCGGGTTCGAGTCCATGCATGCCGCCCAGCACCATCACCGCGACGGTCAGCTCGCTCCGATCGAGTGGTTGATGGTCGAGCACATCGGCGCCCATCTCGAGTACGACCGCCGCCTCCTGCATGCCCAGCACGCTGCGCCCGCCCAGCATGGCAGCTTCGGCCAGGGTGGCGAGCGCATCCCCCACCTGCAGCACCGCGCGCATGCCCGTGCCCAACGG
>NZ_JBNBBE010000787.1:0-245 GCF_050031795.1 Stenotrophomonas sp. SrG | reverse complement strand
TGCTTTCCGCGGTTATCGCTTCCGAACATAGCTACCCGGCCATGCCACTGGCGGGACAACCGGAACACCAGAGGTTCGTCCACTCCGGTCCTCTCGTACTAGGAGCAGCCCCTCTCAACTCTCCAACGCCCATGGCAGATAGGGACCGAACTGTCTCACGACGTTCTGAACACCGCTCGCGTACCACTTTAAATGGCGAACAGCCATACCCTTGGGACCGACTACATCCCCAGGATGTGATGATC
>NZ_JBNBBE010000786.1:0-246 GCF_050031795.1 Stenotrophomonas sp. SrG | reverse complement strand
CCCCCGCCGCCGCCCCCCCCCCCGACCCGCCCCCCCCGCCCGCCCCCCCCCCCCGCACCCGCGCCGCCCCCCCCCCCCCGCGCCCCGGCCCCCCCCCCCCCCCCCCAGCCGGAGCCCCGCGGCCCGGGCCCCGCGCCCCCCCCCCCCGGGGCCCCCGCGCGCGGCCCCACCCCCGGGGTGGTGGGGGGGGGGGGAACCCCGCCACGGCCACCCCCCCCAAGCGCCACCCCCCCCCCCCCGCCCCCG
>NZ_JBNBBE010000785.1:0-246 GCF_050031795.1 Stenotrophomonas sp. SrG | reverse complement strand
TTGCACCTCCGCCCGCTCCCTCCACCGGGAACCCCACAGCCGCCCTGCTCACTCCACTCGGACCGAAGACAGCAGGAACAACCGAGCCATCTGCCAATCGCGCCCGATGCTGCGCTCCGAGCGCTGGCACCGAACGGCGATTTCCAGTTCCGACAACCCCGCGAAGTAGCGAAGTTCCACCACATTGTCCAGGTGCCCGTCCACCGCCTGCAACCGCGCAATCGCCAAGTCCAGCGCAAGCAGGTC
>NZ_JBNBBE010000784.1:0-246 GCF_050031795.1 Stenotrophomonas sp. SrG | reverse complement strand
TCGGCCCTGTGCACGCCCGCGCCTGACTCCGTCCCGTCCGGGGCGGCCCCGCCCGCCGCTTGCCGCGGGCCCTGCCGCGTGCGCCCCGCCCCCCCCCGGCCGGGCCTGCCCCCCCCCCCCCCCCCCCCGCCCCCCCTCCCCCCCGCCCCCCCGCCGGCCCCCGGCGCCCCGACCCCCCCCCCGCGCACCCACGCCGCCCCCCAGGTGCCGCACGCCCTGCCGCACGTGCAGCCGCCCGACCTGCTC
>NZ_JBNBBE010000783.1:0-246 GCF_050031795.1 Stenotrophomonas sp. SrG | reverse complement strand
CCCGCCGCCGCGGCCAGTCCCCTCCCCCCCCCCCCCCGGCGCCCACGCGCCCCCGCCCCCCCCCCGGCGCCACCTGCCCCACCCCCCGACGCCCCCGCCGGCCGGACCCACGCCCCGCCCCCGTCCGCCGCCGGCGCCCCGGGGTCGCGCGGGCCCACCGGGTGCCCGCCCTCGCCAAAAACCCCCCCCGGCGCGCCCAAGCCCACGGCCCTACGGCCGTGGCGCCGCGCCGGTCTGCCCGAGGCC
>NZ_JBNBBE010000782.1:0-246 GCF_050031795.1 Stenotrophomonas sp. SrG | reverse complement strand
GCCTGTGGGCCGACCCCGACGGCCCGGCGGAACACGGCAAGCACCCGGCCGCTGCAGCCCCCGCCCGCACCGGCGCCGCGCGCCCCCGGCCACGCCTGTCCGGGGGCGCGTTCCATCCGCGCACAGACCGCCTGCCGCCGACGTGCACTGCCCCCCAGCGACCACGCCTGCACCAGGCCGGGCAAGTCGCATCGGCCCGTGTCGCCGTTGACCCGTGCGGGCGCGGCGTCCGCCCCCCGCTGCGCC
>NZ_JBNBBE010000781.1:0-246 GCF_050031795.1 Stenotrophomonas sp. SrG | reverse complement strand
CCTTGTTCCAGGCCTCGGTCAGCACCGGGGAGCGGCCGGGCGGTACGTCGTGGATCGCCGCCACGCCCAGGTCGGCGTATACGGACAGTGCCATCCTCCGCGTAATCGGCGTGGCGGTCATCAGCAGCTGGTGCGGCTCGCTGGGCCCGCGCGGTCGCTTTTCGCGCAGCGCAAGCCGCTGGTGCACGCGGAACCGGTGCTGCTCGTCGACGTTGGCCAGCGCCAGGTCGTGGTACTGCTCCGATT
>NZ_JBNBBE010000780.1:0-246 GCF_050031795.1 Stenotrophomonas sp. SrG | reverse complement strand
GCATCGGGCAGTCGTTCAGCGGGGCGAGGGGGGCGGTGCTGTTGCGGCGCGGCATGGCCCTCCCGCTGTGCCCGGGCGGTATCGATTTGAGGGAAGTGGGGCGGATGTCGCCGGGCCTGTACTGGCGCCTGCAGGATGAAACCCAGGTGATGCGCAGGTTGGCCAGCACCAAGGAGGAGCGGTTGCTGCCCAGGGTGCTGGGCTGCGGCGCGTGGGTGCTCGACCCGGCGGTGCGCCGCGGGTGCG
>NZ_JBNBBE010000779.1:0-246 GCF_050031795.1 Stenotrophomonas sp. SrG | reverse complement strand
CCCAGCCCCCCCGCCCCCCCCCCCCCCACCCCCCCCCCCACACCCCCCCCCCCCCCCCCCCCCCCCCCCCCCCCCACCCCCCCCACCCCCCCAAACGCCAACTCTTCAAACAAAAGACGCCAAACGAGATGTTGTACTCAGTCTCGTGGGCTCGGAGATGTGTATAAGCGACCGGCCTCGGTCTGCCCGGTGCTGGACCCGGCGATCACCATGGAAAGAATCTAAAACGGCCCGGCGATGTACGAA
>NZ_JBNBBE010000778.1:0-246 GCF_050031795.1 Stenotrophomonas sp. SrG | reverse complement strand
CGCTGCGGGTGTTCGCGAGGGTGGACAACGTGCTGGACCAGCGTTACATCGGCTGGGTGATCGTCTACGACGGCATCCAGCGGTTCTTCGAACCGGGGCCGGTCCGACGCTACAGCGTGGGCGTGCAGTGGGCGTGGCAATGATCCACACCCAGCCTGCGCCAGTCACTTGGGAATCTTGGCCGGCACGAACGGCGACGTGTGGTGACTGGCGGGGAACGTCTCCTCCCATGCCGCGGCCGGGGTG
>NZ_JBNBBE010000777.1:0-246 GCF_050031795.1 Stenotrophomonas sp. SrG | reverse complement strand
CGCCGGCCCGCGCGGCGAAGCGGAGGAGCCCAGCCGCGCCGCGATCCCGGCCGCCCAGCCCGCCTTCACGGTCCCCGGCTGGCGCGCAGCGTCGCTGCACAGGGCTGCAAGCGTGCAGCCGTGGCCTGGCGCGTCCCGATGCTCCCGGGACAGGTCGGCGCTCTTGATACCCAGCCCATCCATCGCGGCAGCGGGAGCGGCAGAGTGCGCCAGGCCGCTGCTCGCCGCCTCGGCCATCCGGTCGGC
>NZ_JBNBBE010000776.1:0-246 GCF_050031795.1 Stenotrophomonas sp. SrG | reverse complement strand
CGCGCGCTCCGAGCCGAGCTGGCGCGCTTCGCCCCCCGCCCCCGGCTGGCCACGGCCTACACTGACCACCCCCGCGCGCTGCCGCGCAGCGGGGCCGGCCGGGCCTTCGCCGCGGCGCTGGGCAACCAGATCCGCGCGCGCACCGCGTGGATGGTCGAGGTGGCCCGACCGGACGGCGTGCGGGACGCCGCCACCCACGCCGCGCTGGATACAGCGCACGCGCGGCTCGACCCGGGCGGCCAGCAG
>NZ_JBNBBE010000775.1:0-246 GCF_050031795.1 Stenotrophomonas sp. SrG | reverse complement strand
ACTTCCATATCACCTTCACCCGCGTGGTGATCGTGTTCGGCTCGTTGGTCTCGATCCTGTTCGTGATCTGGTTCATGGACAAAATGTTCGACCACACCGCCGGCTTCGAGCGCTGGATGAAGTCGTTCAACAGCCGGGCGCGGATCACCTCCGATGCCGACACCGTGGTAGGCGTGGCCGAAGCGCTGGACATGGCCCAGCTCTACCGGGTAGTGCTCGTTTACAAGCAGGCGGTCACCGCCAGGC
>NZ_JBNBBE010000774.1:0-246 GCF_050031795.1 Stenotrophomonas sp. SrG | reverse complement strand
GTGTAGGTGCCCGGGCGCAGGCCCTCGAAGCGGTAGCGGCCTTAGGCGTCGGTATTCAACGTGAGCGATACAGGCGGGCCAAGGTCATCGGTGCCGGTCAGCACCACGCTGACCCCGGCGATGCCGCCTACGCCACTGTCGACGCTGCCGTTTTCGTTACAGTCGTTGTAGAAGCGGCCGGCAAAGCTGGCGGTCGGAAACACACCAAATTTGTTGTTCACCGACAGAGGGTTCAAGCCCACCACA
>NZ_JBNBBE010000773.1:0-246 GCF_050031795.1 Stenotrophomonas sp. SrG | reverse complement strand
CCCGTGGTCGAAGTTGGCCCGAGCGTGTACCAGCAGATCATGAACCCGATCAATCCCGACACGGCCGAGATCCCCGCGTACGCCTCCACGGCGCAGGACGCGGCCGAGTACGTCGACCAGCGCACCCGCGGGATCCGCACGCTGGAGCAGTATGCGCAGGCCTTGGTCCAGGTGCAGGCGGTACGCCACAACGTGGGCATGCCGCAGGGGATCGCGCTCACTCCTCTGGCGGACAACTAGCGGGAG
>NZ_JBNBBE010000772.1:0-246 GCF_050031795.1 Stenotrophomonas sp. SrG | reverse complement strand
CTGCTGCAGGTCGGGCGCGCACGTGGCCGCCGGCGTGCCGGTCTGGTCCCATGCCGCGTCCCGGTTGCCGGTCTGCCACACGCCATCGTCACGGCGGCGCGGCTTGGCCGACATGCGGCACTTCATCGCCGGGCCACCTTCGGACCAGGTGCGGCCGCCGCTGAAGGTCGCCTTCCACAGCGGGCTGTTGTCCCAGTCGACGCTCAGGTCGGCGGTCTGCGACAGAGCCTTTTCGCGGCTGTATTA
>NZ_JBNBBE010000771.1:0-246 GCF_050031795.1 Stenotrophomonas sp. SrG | reverse complement strand
CTACGGCAGCTTTGTGGTGCGTGGCAACGCGGGCACCACGCTGGCGCCGCTGTACCGTGTGGGCGCGTCGTGGCAGGCGGCCAAAAACGACATGACCTGGGCCGCCTGTGCCTACCGTCTGGAGAGCATGGTTGCGTGGCTGGTGAAGGGCCGTGCGGCCGGCGGCCGCGCCACCTGGGCACCGGGCGCCACGGCCGGCGACGTGCTGCACCTGGGGCTGTCGCTGGCGCATGAGCGCTACGACAC
>NZ_JBNBBE010000770.1:0-246 GCF_050031795.1 Stenotrophomonas sp. SrG | reverse complement strand
CCCCGAGCACGCCGGTATCGGCCAGCATCGCCAGCAGGATCTGAGGTGCGTGCAACGCCGGGCCGGCGCCCCACACTTCCTGGTCGTCAGGGCGCGGATGGCAGTCGGGGTAGGCATCGCGGAAACCCCGTGCGCCTACGCCGTTGATCGGTGGCTGCTCGCACAGGCAGCCCGCCGCGGCCCTGAGCTGCGCGCGCCCGGCGAACGCCTGGAGCCCGCCCACGCTCGCGCCGTCCCCCGCCAGCG
>NZ_JBNBBE010000769.1:0-246 GCF_050031795.1 Stenotrophomonas sp. SrG | reverse complement strand
ATCCAGGTGTTGGCGGGCCAGCGCCAGGTGGCGTTGCGCGGTGCACCCCGCGCCCCGCTGCAGGGCCCTGTCCAACCACAACCCCGCAAACTCGATCACGAAACGGTGCGCGCCCACCAGGGCGGAATGCGCCCAGGTGGCGCTCATCCGGCGCCCCAGGTCCCAGCCGGTGGGTTCGGGCGCGCTGCGCGCCAGCAGCGCCGCCGGGTGCGCCCACATGCGCCGGGAATTCGGCGACACCTGGAG
>NZ_JBNBBE010000768.1:0-246 GCF_050031795.1 Stenotrophomonas sp. SrG | reverse complement strand
CTTCTTCTCGATCTCGTCGCCGGCGCCCTTGGCGATGATGATGCCGCCTCGCGGTCCGCTCAGGGTTTTGTGCGTGGTGGCGGTGAGCCCGTGCGCGTGCGGCAGCGGGCTCGTGTACACGCCGGCGGCGACCAGGCCGGCAACGTGGGCCATGTCCACGAACATGTAGGCGCCGACCTTTTAGGAGATGGCGCGGAAGCGCGCCCAGTCCAACACCTTCGAATAGGCCGATAAGCCGGCCACGAA
>NZ_JBNBBE010000767.1:0-246 GCF_050031795.1 Stenotrophomonas sp. SrG | reverse complement strand
GCCCTGCTTTGTCACCCAGCTCGATACCGATCCCAACAGTGTCTATCTGTCATCGGTGGGGATGAAGTTAACCGCGGAAGCAGGCGATCCGCATGGCACATGGAGCGTGGCGATCACCGTGCGCGACACCGTGCGCAACGTCAGCCTGCCGCGGCTGTCGTCCGTCGACATCAACTGTATCCGGCCGAGGCTCATCACCGATGCTGGGACACATCGCGTGACGCGCGTCCTTGGAATGTTCCTGTA
>NZ_JBNBBE010000766.1:0-246 GCF_050031795.1 Stenotrophomonas sp. SrG | reverse complement strand
ACGCGGTCTTCACCCCGGTGAACCCCAAGCCACAGCGGCGGCAACATCCTTCGAAACAAGCTGTTGACGGAAACGAAAAGCCAGACATAATAGGCGGCTCGCTTCGACGAAAAGACCTCCGGGTCGCACGACGCAGCAGCATCGGCAACAACGTCCACTTCGGTGAGACGGCCCTCGAAAAAGGGTGTGGACGAATCGGAAAAGCCAGCTATAATGGGCGGCTCGCAACGACGGCAACGTCGGGGC
>NZ_JBNBBE010000765.1:0-246 GCF_050031795.1 Stenotrophomonas sp. SrG | reverse complement strand
GAGTCGGGGTTGATGCCCAGGGCGATCGGCTGCGGGGTGTAGGCGGGCCGAGAGAGTTCCTTGCGCAGCAGCTGCGGCGCGTTGGTCTTGGCAAACCGCTTGGTTTCGAAGTCCAGGCCGGGAGACAGATTGAGGAAGGCGTGCGAGGGGCGCGCGAAGCAGTACGAGCCGCCGTGCTCGCAGCCGCGGTAGGGATTCACCGATTGGCTGAAACCTACATCGGGGGATTTGTTGCGGCTGATGATG
>NZ_JBNBBE010000764.1:0-246 GCF_050031795.1 Stenotrophomonas sp. SrG | reverse complement strand
TCTCCGCCCAGCCTGCCTGGTCCGACCTGCCCGTCATCCTGCTGCGCTCCCAGCGTGCGCACCGTCGTTCGCCGTTCGATAGCCTGCTTCCGCGCACGGTCAACGGGGTGGAACGGGATCGGCCGCTGGGCGGCATGTCGCTGCTCAGCGCCGTGCAGGGCGCGCTGCGTGCGCGCGAGACGCAGTGCCTGGGGCGCGACCAGAGGCGTGCGCTGGCCGACAGCCGCAGTGCGCTGGAGCGCAGCG
>NZ_JBNBBE010000763.1:0-246 GCF_050031795.1 Stenotrophomonas sp. SrG | reverse complement strand
TCCTTCACCGTGGTGGCTGGCAAGGGTGCCTGCCACGCCACGGTGGTGGTTGACGTTGATCGGGTACGCCGCCGTATAGCCGCCGGCGTAGTCCCAGTCGGCCTGGGCCTGGCCGAAGGCCGCCTGCAGCTGGCCCAGGCGCTGGCCCAGGATGTCCGGGAAGCGCACCCGCAGCGGCAGCTTGGCCCCGGCCGCGGGCGCGGCGTCCACCACCTTGGGCAGGGACACCACCGGGCCGTCCTGGCA
>NZ_JBNBBE010000762.1:0-246 GCF_050031795.1 Stenotrophomonas sp. SrG | reverse complement strand
TCGCGTTCCAGCCGCGCCAGACGCGACAGGTAATCCTCCGCGGAGGATTACGACGCGGTGAAATCACCGGACTCCTCCGGCCACGCCTGCGCGAAGCTGCGGAAGCAGCCCACCAGCTGGGTCTCGACCCGGTGCACGTCCTGATGGGACGAGGCCAGGCTTTCGTTGATGCCCTTGCTGATCTCGCGCATGTGCTCTTCGAGCGTTTCCAGGCTGAGCCCGCCGAGGAGATCCAGACGCTTCTTG
>NZ_JBNBBE010000761.1:0-246 GCF_050031795.1 Stenotrophomonas sp. SrG | reverse complement strand
GACCAGGCCCGATTCTCCTGTCGGCCGAATGTGGGTCAGCAGATTCGCGCGCCTGCCGACCAGGCTCGGTTGCCGGGGCATGACTCGCCACGCTTCCCCGCCAACCGAGATGTACTGCACGTATGGCGAGACTGGGCGACCCATGTTGTCCCAAGTGCTGCACCACATGTAAGTGGCTGCGATCGACCACGGCGATGACGCCGGGTCGTAGTCCATGACGACCGGGATCAGGAACGAGCGCCACAC
>NZ_JBNBBE010000760.1:0-246 GCF_050031795.1 Stenotrophomonas sp. SrG | reverse complement strand
GCATTATCTGGCCCGACGCGCTGGCGCCGTGGCAGGTGGTGGTGTGCGTGATCAACCCCTAGCAGGACGACGCCGTGGCCAGTGCCGCTGCCGAACTGCTGGCCGAGCTGCAGGCCGCCGGCTTGGATGCCGCACTGGACGACCGCGGGCTGCGCCCGGGGTCGATGTTCGCCGACATGGTACTGATCGGCGTGGCGCTCCGGGTGGTGGTGTCCGACCGCGGCCTGGGCGCCGGTACGGTCGTGT
>NZ_JBNBBE010000759.1:0-246 GCF_050031795.1 Stenotrophomonas sp. SrG | reverse complement strand
CGGCGCAAAAGCCTGCATCCTTACCGGGACAATCTCAATCGCCGCCTGAAGGTGCTTCGCCCCCGGGCAGGACACGATCACCCCGACGTTGATGAACTCGTCGCGTTCCACCCGCGGTACCACGCGGATCACCGCATAGTCATACGTGTGCAGCGTGGGCACGGACGGCCTCCCCTACAAACGCGGCACGTGCCTGCAGCCGGCACTTCAGATAATCGACGTACGCCTGGCGGTAGGCCGCCGGGA
>NZ_JBNBBE010000758.1:0-246 GCF_050031795.1 Stenotrophomonas sp. SrG | reverse complement strand
GCGCCCGCTTCAACCCATCGCGCGCACGCAGTTCTTCGCGGTACCGCGCCGCCTGCTCCAGCAACAACAAAGCCGAAGTGGCACGCAATCCGCCGCGGTCCGCCCAGTGCGCACGCTGCGCCGCCGGCCATGCCAACCACGCGGTCACTTTCGCCGTCGGCAATGCCAGTTCCGAACGCGCCACATCAAACAACTGCGGGTAATGCGCCTGCGCCGACGGGAAGTAGTAGCCCATGCGCATCGCTT
>NZ_JBNBBE010000757.1:0-246 GCF_050031795.1 Stenotrophomonas sp. SrG | reverse complement strand
ACACTGAAGCGCGCGAATACTAGCCTCTGCCGGTTAACTGCGCCTGTGCGCGCAGAGGACATCAGGCCTCTCTCGCCGACGAATCCACATAATCTGCTTCAACATTCGCGCCGCTTGGCGCGAATTTTTTATCTGCGATTCAGCAACTTTTTAACGTTGATTCTGTAATTTTTTATCGACGATTCAGTTTCGGGCATTGCGGATCATGGGCAATCCGACCAGTCGCGACACCACCAACGCTACGTA
>NZ_JBNBBE010000756.1:0-246 GCF_050031795.1 Stenotrophomonas sp. SrG | reverse complement strand
GCCCGGTGGCCTGCGCCACCATGTGGGTCAGCAGTGCGTAGCTGGCGAGAGTGAAGGGCACGCCCAGGAAGATGTCGCCGCTGCGCTGGTCCAGCTGGCAGCTCAGCTTGCCGTCCACCACGTAGAACTGGAACAGGTTGTGGCAGGGCATCAACGCCCTCTGCGAGAGCTCACCCACGTTCCAGGCGCTCACCACCCGCCGGCGCGAATCCGGGTTGCGTTTGTTCTCGTCCACCAGCCACTGCA
>NZ_JBNBBE010000755.1:0-246 GCF_050031795.1 Stenotrophomonas sp. SrG | reverse complement strand
AAGCAGGACGCCGCCGCGCGACCAAAGTGGCGATGGTCAGCCAACGCCACCAGATATTTCAGATCCCGTAGGTTCATTTCCTTGTACCTCTAGACGGTAATGGACCGGGCGATGGCGTGGTTTCCCCAGCAGGTCAAAAAGGTTCCCCGCAAGCGGGGAACCGGACGTTTCAGGCAGCTTCGGCGACGGCGCCGCTGCTCGTGGGAACGGGAGGTCGGTTAAGGTGGTCAAAAGCGCTCAGCGCGG
>NZ_JBNBBE010000754.1:0-246 GCF_050031795.1 Stenotrophomonas sp. SrG | reverse complement strand
TTCCACAAGCGCTGGGCGTCGGGGAGGGGGAAGGGGGAAGCGCTGGCATGCGCCGACCGTGCCTGTTCAGTGCGGGCGTCCAGGCGCCAACGCAAGGCCTGCCCCAAGCTGGCGGCGGCCCCGGTCAGCCCGGTGCCGACCTCGGCCGGGGTTTCCACCAGCTGGGCGCCATCACGGATCAGCCGGTGGCAGCCGCGCGCGCGCGGGGGGCGCGCCGCGCCGGGCCGCGCGCGGACCGCGCGCCCG
>NZ_JBNBBE010000753.1:0-246 GCF_050031795.1 Stenotrophomonas sp. SrG | reverse complement strand
TGGTGGCACCGGCTACGGCGCCGATGATCGGCACCGCTTGGGCGGCGAACTTCTCGGTGACCACCACGCCAATGCGGGCGGCGACCTTTTCAACGATCTTGGCCAGCCACTTGCCGGCTTCCTTCGGGGTCAGGCCGAGCATCACGCCACCGCCGCCGACTGCCGCGCCGGCCAGTTCGGCCGACAGGTGGCGCATCACTTCGGCGGTGTAACCACGGGTGATGTAGTAGCCGGGCTCGCTGGCGT
>NZ_JBNBBE010000752.1:0-246 GCF_050031795.1 Stenotrophomonas sp. SrG | reverse complement strand
GAGTGCGACGGCATTGCTTGCCCGCCTGGCGGGCACCGCCGCCGCTGCGGCTGCCACCCATGACGACGGGGACACTGCGTTGCAGCAGGCGCTGTCGGCGGCCCAGGCGGGTGACCGCGTGCTGGTCTTTGGTTCCTTCCACACTGCCGCGCAGGCCTTGCTGTGGCTCGAGAACGCCCTCTGAGGCGGGCAACCAGCGACAACGTTCAGCCGTCTTCGACGCCGCACCCGCGCGCGCCCGTTTAA
>NZ_JBNBBE010000751.1:0-246 GCF_050031795.1 Stenotrophomonas sp. SrG | reverse complement strand
CGGGCATGCACGAGGTGCCGGTGGTGGTGCTTGCGATGCTGTTCGTGGCGCTGGGCGTCACGGTGGTGGGCCTGCGGCTGGGCATCGGCAGCGCGCTGCAGCACCAGCGCCGCCGGGTCACCGGCGTGCTGGCGCTGGGGCGGTCGATCACCTTGTTGTGGGCGCAGGCGTCGCTGGGGAGCTGGATTCCCCAGCAATGGGTGGATGCGCACCCGACAGCGGACGCAGAGGCACCGCCGCACTGAG
>NZ_JBNBBE010000750.1:0-246 GCF_050031795.1 Stenotrophomonas sp. SrG | reverse complement strand
CCGGCGAAGTCTGCGCCGCCATGCTGGCCGACGTCGGTGCCCGCTATGGGCTGGTCGGCCAATCCGAGCGCCGCCAGTACCACAATGAAAGCAGCGAGCTGGTGGCCCGCAAGTTCGCCGCCGCCGTGCATGCCGGCCAGGTGCCGGTGCTGTGCGTGGGCGAAACCCTGGAGCAGCGTGAGGCTGGCCAGACCGAAGACGGCATCGCCAGCCAGCTGGCGCCCGTGCTGGAGCTGGTTGGCCCGG
>NZ_JBNBBE010000749.1:0-246 GCF_050031795.1 Stenotrophomonas sp. SrG | reverse complement strand
CGGCAAGACCCGCGGCCGCCCGGTGGGCGTCAGCGTCGATCCGCGCGGTGCGGGGATCGTGGCCGATGACCTGGCCAACACCATCTGGCGGATCACGCCAACCGCCGCTCCCGCCACGCCAGCCGCACCGCCTTCGGCAACTCCGTCGACGCCTTCGGCCCCGGCGCCTGAAAGCCACGCCCTGCGCGCCTGCTCGACCCTGAAATGCGCCGGCGGCCCCACGCCGCAGGCGCGGATGTGGTCCAT
>NZ_JBNBBE010000748.1:0-246 GCF_050031795.1 Stenotrophomonas sp. SrG | reverse complement strand
GCGTCGCCACGTGCTGGCCGCCCATCAGCTCGGCCACCCCGTCAACCAGCCCGGCGGTCTCGAATACAATCATGTCGTTGTCGTCGGACATGCGGTCGGCGAACCCGGTCATCGACACGATGCCGGTAAAGGTCTCAATCCCCAGCGGAGACAGCGACGGCGCCACCGCCTCCATGTAGGACGCCATGCACACCGCACTGGCCTGCTCGAGATCTGTGGCCCTTAGTCGCCGCACCGCCATTAGGG
>NZ_JBNBBE010000747.1:0-246 GCF_050031795.1 Stenotrophomonas sp. SrG | reverse complement strand
ACCTGGGATTTCGTGGCCACGCAGTTGCGCTATTGACGCGCGTACCGACCACCGGTCGGTACCTACCGGATCTGCTTCGCCCGGTAGGTCACGACCGTTGGACGTGACCGCGCTTCATCAATCGCGCAGGGCGGCGACGGCAGGGGCCACCTGATCCGGACGACCCAGCTGCTGCCCCTCTGCCTCAAGCGCAGCCGCCAACGCTCCGGCCTCATCCTCACGCAACGTGGCATGCCCGACTTTGCG
>NZ_JBNBBE010000746.1:0-246 GCF_050031795.1 Stenotrophomonas sp. SrG | reverse complement strand
GTTTTCCTCAACCTGCACAAACGCAGCGCGTGTCCCAGCGGCGATACCGCGCGCTTCAAGCACCTCATCCAGTCCGATGGAGTACAGGCGGCGTTTGCCGGCCACTACCACAATGATCTGGGTTTCGCTCCTGGACCGTCGGGGAACTTTGGGTCGGTTCCCGTGTTCCAGAGCGGAGCCCTGTTCAATGAAACCTACCTGGTCGTTGAGATGGATTACGCCGGCGGGTTGTTCCTGGTGTACAGC
>NZ_JBNBBE010000745.1:0-246 GCF_050031795.1 Stenotrophomonas sp. SrG | reverse complement strand
TCGCAGGATGCGGCTGGGACAGGCGCAAATACCCCCACCCATGTAAGCAATGCGACATCGCCGTACCAGCGGGAAGCCACGGCACTGGACGTCGTGCTGAGCCCGCGTGAAAGGGCGGTGCATGATGCGGTCCTGGACACAGAAGCGCCGGAACGCGCGGCGCTGGCGTGGACGATGCAAAAGTACATCGCCGCTGCCACCACGCCGGAAGAACGCGAGGCCATCACCCAGCGGATGGAGCAGGCG
>NZ_JBNBBE010000744.1:0-246 GCF_050031795.1 Stenotrophomonas sp. SrG | reverse complement strand
TCAGCACCGCGCCGGCGGCGATACCATGCGTCCACGGGCCCGCAGCGGGTCGCCGATGGCCACCACGCGGAGCAGGCCTGAGCACCCACACCGACCACATACTGGTTGTCGATGACGACGCCGATATCCGCCAGCTGGTCGGCGACTCCCTGCGCCGCAACGGCCTGCGCGTAAGCCAGGCGGCCGACGGGCGCGAGATGCGCGCCACGCTGGAGACCTGTGACGTGGACCTGATCGTGCTGGACG
>NZ_JBNBBE010000743.1:0-247 GCF_050031795.1 Stenotrophomonas sp. SrG | reverse complement strand
CCACAACGACCCCGCCGCCGGCCTGACCCCAGCCCCCCAACAGCAGCCGGCGTGCCGAATCAGTAGACCGCAGATCCCTCACGACGGGAACTCAGTTCGCCCGACCCTCCCTCAACCCCCGCTCCCCACCCCCTGGCGCCGCAGCCGCGCCCCACCCTCGCCAGTCCGCCCGCCCACGCATCCCGCAGCCGCGCCAGGCGCGGCGCCACAGCGAGCGCCGCGACCGGGTCATGGAACGACCACGGGC
>NZ_JBNBBE010000742.1:0-247 GCF_050031795.1 Stenotrophomonas sp. SrG | reverse complement strand
GCCGCCGCTGGCCTGGTCGGCACTGCCACGCGGCGCGCCACCCAGACCGACCAGCCCGCGCGGGGCTGGCCCAACCCGGCCGGCCGCGCCGGCCAACCCATCCCCCCCGCGCTGCGCAGCGCCCCCCCCCGACCCACCCCCACTCCCGCCCTGCCCGCCCCCCCCGCGTACTCCCTGCCCCCCACCCACGCCCGCCACGGGCCCGCGCCGCCTGCCCCCGGCGCCGCGCAGCCCAAGCAGGAGGGCC
>NZ_JBNBBE010000741.1:0-247 GCF_050031795.1 Stenotrophomonas sp. SrG | reverse complement strand
GGCCAGTATCTCTTGGGGCTGGTCTATCTCCTGGACTTGGGTGCGCAGCTAGGCATTTAACACCTCCTCCGCCCGGATCAGCCTCTTGCCTTTGATCAACAATGTCAGCCTCAACGCGATGGTGGTGTGGGTCACCCCCCCCATCAACAGCTCGAGTATATCTTGCTTCGGTTTTGATGTCTTATGGGGCGACATGTTCAATCGGAAGCTTGTTTGGCGGGAGATGCACACTATGCCAGTTATGTGA
>NZ_JBNBBE010000740.1:0-247 GCF_050031795.1 Stenotrophomonas sp. SrG | reverse complement strand
AGCTGCGCCTGCGAAACCGCGGCGGGATCCGCCAAAGAGACTACGACGTCAGGCATAACGCCGACCCACGCAGCCAGCGGCTCCCCCCGATGGTGAATCCCCGGGCGCGCGACCAGGCCAAAAACACGGGGGGTGAGGGCTCGCGGCTGGGGCTGGGGGACAGGACCCGCAATCGCACCGTTGATAGCGTGGAGCGCCATCTGTCCGTGCCGGGCCCGGCATGCAGCGGGCGCGGGTGGATCATGAA
>NZ_JBNBBE010000739.1:0-247 GCF_050031795.1 Stenotrophomonas sp. SrG | reverse complement strand
CTTCGGGCTCCCGGGGGGAGGACGGCACAGGCCGGGCGTCGGCCGGGGTGGGGGCGTGTCAGCGGGGGGGGTGGCGGGTCGCGCGGCCCCGGCGGGCGGGGGGGGGGGCGGGGCGGGCCGGGCGCGGCGGGGGGCGGGGGGGGGGGGGCGGGCGCGCGGCGGGTGGCGGGTGCGGGGGGGGGTGGGTTCGGGGGGGCGTGCGGGGGCGGTGGTGGGGGGTGGGGGGGGGCGGGGGGGGGGAGGGGGG
>NZ_JBNBBE010000738.1:0-247 GCF_050031795.1 Stenotrophomonas sp. SrG | reverse complement strand
CCTCCCTCGCGTGCTTCCAACCACATGCCGTGGAGGATGGCGGCGGCGGAGGCCAGGCCGGTGCCTAGGATCCAGGCTAAATCCCACATGGCAAACCCTCCAATTTCACTTCGGTAGGTGCCCACCGGGGGTCGGCACGGTGGGCCGTATCAATAAGCGTTGGGGGTGTCGGCCATGTCTTAGGCCGTGGTCTTTCCCCTCATCACCCGGGAGACCCAGCGGGTGTAGGCAATGCTGATAGACAGGA
>NZ_JBNBBE010000737.1:0-247 GCF_050031795.1 Stenotrophomonas sp. SrG | reverse complement strand
TTGTTTTTGTGTTTTGTTTTTTTTTTTTTTGTGTTTTTTTTCTGTTTTTTTTTGTTGGGGGGGGGTTGTTTTTTTTTGTTTTTATTTTTGGTTTTTTTTATTTTTTTTTTTTGGGGGTTTTTTTTTTTTTGTTTTTTTTTTATTTTTTTTTTGTTTTTTATTTTTATTTTTTTAAACATCTTGCCCCCGTTCGCTTTTTTTTTTTTTTTTGTTGTTTGTTTTTCCTGTGTTTATACTTGCCCCCCAA
>NZ_JBNBBE010000736.1:0-247 GCF_050031795.1 Stenotrophomonas sp. SrG | reverse complement strand
CTCCCCGGCCCTCTCCGTGTGGGGTCTCTCGCTCCTTCCGCCGCTCGTCCGGCCCTCCGCCCGCGCGGGGGGCTGTCCGCGTCCCGGTGTCTCACCCCCCCCCCCCCCCCCCGCCCCCCCCCCCCCCCCCCCCCGCCCCCCCCCCCCACCCCCCCCCCCCCCCCCCGCCGCCCCCCACGGCCCGCCCGCCCCCCCCCCCCGCCGCCCCCCCCGCCCGGGGGTCCGCTACCACCCCCCCCCCCCGCCA
>NZ_JBNBBE010000735.1:0-247 GCF_050031795.1 Stenotrophomonas sp. SrG | reverse complement strand
CGTCAGGGCCTTGCGCCACAGGCCCAGGCTGAAGTGGTAGATGCAGCCGCAGACCAGGGCGAAGACGTTGAAGTTGACCTGGACCTGCTGCCCGATCGGCAGCGCCGTGTGGGCGGCCTGGAAGGCCGGCGAGTTGGGCGCGCCGTGGGCGGTGAAGTAGTCGCACCGGACCGGCCACGTGGGGCGGACGGATGACGCGATGTTGGACTCCATATCCACTATCTGATGTTGAAATCGGGTACCTGAG
>NZ_JBNBBE010000734.1:0-247 GCF_050031795.1 Stenotrophomonas sp. SrG | reverse complement strand
ACGTCGACCTCGCTCCGGCACCCGGGGCCAGCGAGCATCGGCCTCCTCGACCGCAACGGCCTGCCCAACCAGCAGCGCCTGCAGATCGCGCTCATCGATGCACCGCCGCAGATCCTGTACCCCCCGCCCGCCGCCTACCTCGGCCTCGGGTACTGCTCCCTGCCGTTCCTGGTGCTGCCGCTGGACGCCAACCTGGTGACGCGGGACCACCGCCTGCGGGCGGCGGCCGCCGCCCTCGGTGCCAAGC
>NZ_JBNBBE010000733.1:0-247 GCF_050031795.1 Stenotrophomonas sp. SrG | reverse complement strand
CCGCCCGAACAAACGTCGGGCGCGTCCCAGGTGGGGTAGGTACCGAACGTTGGTACGTACGCCTCGGTAGGTGCCGAACGATGGACGGGACGCCCTGGTAGGTACCGACCGTTTGTCGGTACGCCCGGGTAGGTAACGAACGTTGGTCGGCACAAGCTCAACTACAAGCCGCGCGCAGCGCGACCGGCAGCGGGGCGCGCTTGCCGGTCTGTGTAACCATCCACACCACCACCACCTTGCCGTCCGA
>NZ_JBNBBE010000732.1:0-247 GCF_050031795.1 Stenotrophomonas sp. SrG | reverse complement strand
CGGCCACCGCCCGCGCCGCCCCGCCCCGCACCCCCCGCCCCGCCGGGCCGCCGGTCCCCGGCAGCCCCTGGCGGTGGGCCCGCCACGCCCCCAGGCACCCCGCCGGGACCCCGGCCACGGCCTGGACCGGCGCTGACCACAGCCCAGAGGCCCTCGGCAGCCGGCGCTCCCGGACGAAGGCCGCGCCGCAGCGCCCCTGCTTCACGTCCTCGCCCCGCGACGCTCCCCCCTCCCCGCTGTGCAGCAG
>NZ_JBNBBE010000731.1:0-247 GCF_050031795.1 Stenotrophomonas sp. SrG | reverse complement strand
TGTGTATATTCGCCTGGGCCCCCCTCGTGGGGTGGGCGTGGGGTTTGCCGCCCTTGGGATGCGAGGCGTTGATCGAACCTGCTTGACTGAAACGGGCCACGCACTGCGTGGCCCTTTTAGTATCGACCAACGGTCGATACCTACCGAGTTCGAACAAAGTTGTTGCGCACTTTTAGGTACCGACCGTTGGTCGGTACTGCGCCGTCAGCCGCCGACATTGTTCCAGACCTGGAAGCCTGTGAGCCAC
>NZ_JBNBBE010000730.1:0-247 GCF_050031795.1 Stenotrophomonas sp. SrG | reverse complement strand
GGCCAGCTGTGCGGCGAGCGTCTTGTTGTGGGCCAGCACCAGCGTCGGCCGCTGCACGGCCTCGACCAGCCACCCCGTCGTCGCCGACTTGCCCCTGCCGGTGGCGCCGAGCAGCACGACGTCGGTCTCGCCCGCGTTGATGCGCGCGGCGAGGTCGGCGATCGCCTGCGGCTGGTCTCCGGACGGCTCGTAATCGCTGATGACCTCGAAGGGACGCACGGAACGGGTGGCTTGCACCTCTCCAGCG
>NZ_JBNBBE010000729.1:0-247 GCF_050031795.1 Stenotrophomonas sp. SrG | reverse complement strand
ATATAGGGCGAGGGCGCGATGACGTGCCCGTAGCCCGTCGGCGTCCGGTCGGCCAGCAGCATGTCCAGCGCCAGCTGCGGCATGCTCACCGGTGGGTACCAGCGCACCGCCGGTGACACATCCGGTGCGCGTGGTGCGGCCATCCAGTCCGGTGGCCGCCACGCGGCATCCGGGGTGACGAGGGTAAACGGGTCGCTGGCGTCCTGCAGGTACACCACCCGCATCCGCGCCCAAGGCGCGACCGCCG
>NZ_JBNBBE010000728.1:0-247 GCF_050031795.1 Stenotrophomonas sp. SrG | reverse complement strand
CACCGATCCGCCGTCCGACGCGGCGTTCCGCGCCAGCTCGGCGCAGCAATGGGCCTGGCGCCCGGCCGGTGGCGGCGAAGCCCGTGCTGACGGTGATGGCCCGGCCACGGCCACCCGCATGCCGGAGGTGGGCGCGGCCGCGCAGCAGGCACGCCTTGCGGTGTGGGCCGCCGTGCTGGCCCAGCTCGGCACGGTCGAGCTCAAGGCGCTCTCGCCCACCAACCAGGTCCACTACGCGATCTACCGC
>NZ_JBNBBE010000727.1:0-247 GCF_050031795.1 Stenotrophomonas sp. SrG | reverse complement strand
ACCCTGGTGCGACCGGGGCTGATCGGCGGTGAGCGCAGCGAACGCCGCACCGGCTAGAACCTGTCCAGCCGGGTACTGGGCGCGCTGGGGCCGGTGCTGCCCCGCGCGTGGCGGATCACACCCGCCGAGCGCATCGCCGCTGCGATGGTCGCCGCGGCACTGCACCCACCGCCTGGCGTCCCCGCGATCGGATCCGCCCAACTGGCGTGATCCGCCATGCCAGAAACCGATGACGGCCACCCTGGGG
>NZ_JBNBBE010000726.1:0-247 GCF_050031795.1 Stenotrophomonas sp. SrG | reverse complement strand
CACGTGTACGCCGGCTCCGTGGAACTGTCCGCGCCGGTCCTGGAGCAGCTGGAGTTGTCGCGCGCCCTGCGTTACGACAACTACGAAAGCGGCGAAGGCAAGGCCACCCCGAAGTTCGGCGTGCAGTGGACCCCGGTGGACTGGGTGGCACTGCGTGCCCCCTACGCGGAAGGCGTCCGGGCGCCGAATCCTGGCGAGTCCGGCGACGGCGGCCTGGCGGCGGGCTCCGCCGCGGGGGGTCCCGGGG
>NZ_JBNBBE010000725.1:0-247 GCF_050031795.1 Stenotrophomonas sp. SrG | reverse complement strand
ACCACGATGTCCTTGCCGACCTAGCGGAAGATGCCGGCGCCGGTATTATGGCCCAGCGCACCCTTGGCGATCAGCGCAGCCACCCACTACGGCGAGGCGAAGTACTGGTGCCACGGGTCGTTGGGCAGGGAGTCGCCCATCGTCTTGATGACGTGGTCCATGGTGTCCAGGCCTACCACGTCCGAGGTGCGGTAGCTGGCCGACTTCGGGCGGCCGACCAGCGGGCCGGTCAAGCCATCGACTTCAT
>NZ_JBNBBE010000724.1:0-247 GCF_050031795.1 Stenotrophomonas sp. SrG | reverse complement strand
GTACGTAATGAGCGCCGACCGTTTCGTTTCACCCGACGATATCCGCAGCCTGTGCGCCCAGGCCAGGGCCACCATGTACCGCACCGAAGTGCCGCTGTACGGCACCCTGGTCGACCTGGTGGCCGAGATCAACGATGACGTGCTCACCGACAACCCGGCACTGGCTGAGCAGCTCGAGCGCAAGGACGAGCGCGGCCGCCTGCCGCAGGAGCGCCACGGCGCCATCCGCGTCGGCACTGCCGACGAG
>NZ_JBNBBE010000723.1:0-247 GCF_050031795.1 Stenotrophomonas sp. SrG | reverse complement strand
CAGCTTCGACCGCAGCATTTCGACGGAAAGTGTGCGCTCGACAAAGTTCGGCTCCGATGTGCTCGACGGAAAGATATCCAGCATGGCCCTGCAACTGGACAATTACATCGAGCTGTTCTCTTCCAACAACCAGGCCGACCTGGCATGCACCCATCAGGTCATGCATGACCTGAAGTTCAACATGGGTGAAGGCCAGGGCGCGGCGTGCCCCAACGACACGGCCAGGTCCGCCCTCTGGCACCGCCCG
>NZ_JBNBBE010000722.1:0-247 GCF_050031795.1 Stenotrophomonas sp. SrG | reverse complement strand
CTGCAGTTCGAATACCTGGCGGGCCACGACGCTGCCCAGCAGTGCCGCCGTGCCCACCGCCAGCAGCGAAGTCAGCAGACCCAGCGCGCCGAATTCCACCAGCACCGCGCCGCGCAGCTGGGTGCGGGTGGCGCCCAGCGTGCGCAGCTCCGCGCTGTCGTAACGGCGTTCACCGGCGGTGGCCTGCAACGCGGCCAGCAAAACCAGCCCTCCGGCCAGCAGGCTGACGCCCATCACCAGCTGCACG
>NZ_JBNBBE010000721.1:0-247 GCF_050031795.1 Stenotrophomonas sp. SrG | reverse complement strand
CGCTCCACCGAGGCCGTGCCGACCGCCGCCCAGTTCTTGAGCGTGCCGGCCAGGCCCATGCGCGCTTCGTTGAGCGGCACCGGCACCGGCTTGGCGGCGCCCGGCGTGGTGGGATCGGCCTCGGGCACGAAGGTCAGGTCGATGGCGACGATCGCAAAGCGCAGGCTGGCATTTTCGCGGTCACGGAACTCGGCGGTGCCCTGCCGCCGGGCCTGGCCACCGAAGCCCTTCACCACCAGCGGTGAGA
>NZ_JBNBBE010000720.1:0-247 GCF_050031795.1 Stenotrophomonas sp. SrG | reverse complement strand
CCAGGCCATAGAACTCAACCTGGAATCCAGCGAACGGCTCACCGATTTCGAGCGGCAGCTGCCGGGTGAAGCTGCGTTGCGGGTGGGGGCCGGGCAGTGGAGCGGCCTGCATGTGGAGCCGCTGTTCGATGAGTGGCTGATGCCGATGGCCAGTCCGTCCCTGGTCGAGCGCATGGGCGGGCTGGGCGCGCTGCCGCTGTCGCGGTGGCCGCTGCTGGGGGACCCGGATGGCGAATGGCAGCGCTGG
>NZ_JBNBBE010000719.1:0-247 GCF_050031795.1 Stenotrophomonas sp. SrG | reverse complement strand
ACCTTGAGCTCATAGCGGCCGTCGGCCAGGAACCGGCCCTGCTGCTGGGAATGCCAATGCTCGTCGGCCCCCCAGCGCGCGGCCTTGGCACTGAAGACGATGGTGGCCCAGCCCTTGGGCGGGCCGGAGAAGATGCCGTCGCTGGCACCCAACTGCTCGTCCAGCTCGGTGTCGTCCACGTCGCGCGCAACCGTGTCGACCACCCGGGCCTTGTAGATGCGGTCCACGGCGAAGCTGCGCAGGCCCT
>NZ_JBNBBE010000718.1:0-247 GCF_050031795.1 Stenotrophomonas sp. SrG | reverse complement strand
ATGCGGACGCCACCGAGAATGGCGACGGGACGAGCGTTGGGCATGGAGATACCTGGCATGGGAGGGGTGTCTGCACCATGGCCTGCACGAAGGAGCAGGCATAATGGGGCCAAGTGTAGCTGCCGCCCTGTGATGGGCCACCTGTGAACCCATGAGCAAACCCGACCCCGGCATGATTGCCCTTGGCGTACTGGCAGTGGAACTGGCCGGAGGAGACGCCCCCCGCCACGCGGCCCTGACATCCGCG
>NZ_JBNBBE010000717.1:0-247 GCF_050031795.1 Stenotrophomonas sp. SrG | reverse complement strand
GCGCTTCTTGGGCCGCCGCTTAGAGCGCAGCGAAGAAGTCTTCGCCCGCCTCAACCCCGCCCTCGCCGATGAAGGCGTGCTGGTGCGCGTGGACGACGGCGTGCAGGTCGAAACCCCGCTGCAGCTGGTCTACATCAGCGCCGCCGGTGGCAGCGACCTGGCCTGGCATCACCGCCACCTGCGCGACCTGCGGGCCGGAGCCGCGCTCGCCGTGGTCGAGCACCACCGGGATGCCGGCGAGGCCGCG
>NZ_JBNBBE010000716.1:0-247 GCF_050031795.1 Stenotrophomonas sp. SrG | reverse complement strand
ACCGACAGCGTCCAGGTCACCGGATGCTCGCGCAGCGCGTGCTGGAAGCGCATACCGGCATCGAACACCGAATACGAGGGTGCCTTGACGCTGCCGTCCACAGTGGCCGCATTGGACGAGGCATAGCGCCAGCCGCCACTCACCGCCAAACCGGCCACGAACGGCAGGGCCTAGTCCACGCGCACGGCCGCACGCACCGTGGGCACGTGGACCAGCTGCTGGCCGACGTAGAACGCGGTGCCGGCAT
>NZ_JBNBBE010000715.1:0-247 GCF_050031795.1 Stenotrophomonas sp. SrG | reverse complement strand
CTACAACCCGGTTGCCCAGGGCGCCGAAGCCCGCATCGTGCTGGATACCCCGACGGTCGACGCATGGGTTGCCAATGGCGCCCAGCTGACCGACAAGGTTCGCAACCTGAACAAGGAAGCGACCAAGGCCCAGGCCGCTGCGGCCTGATCCTGAAGGGCCGCGCCTGGCGCGGCCCGTCGGCCAATACAGAGTTAAGATACCGAGCGCCGCCTCCTGCTGGGCAGGATTGTCGGCGCGGTTGGTGTG
>NZ_JBNBBE010000714.1:0-247 GCF_050031795.1 Stenotrophomonas sp. SrG | reverse complement strand
ACGAAGTGGAAGCCACCGAGCGCGTGGCGATCGGCGAAGCCACCCAGAAGGAGCTGATCGAACGCACCGCGTTCGCGATGGCCCAGCAGGACGTTCGCTACTACCTCAACGGCCTCCAGTTCGACCTGCGCGGCGATGCGCTGCGCACCGTTGCCACCGACGGCCACCGCCTGGCGCTGTGCGAGACCGATCTGGAAAAGGCCCGCGGCGCCCAGCGCCAGAGCATCGGGCCGCGCAAGGGCGTAAC
>NZ_JBNBBE010000713.1:0-247 GCF_050031795.1 Stenotrophomonas sp. SrG | reverse complement strand
CCATCATGTAACGGACCCTCATGCTCAACCGACCCCTGACGATCGCCGTGGCGATCGCGCTGAGCGCTGCCAATGTGCACGCCGCCGACGTGGACAGTTCCCTCGACGCCAGCGGCGCGCCCAGCGCCCGCACCCAGGACGCCGTATCGGTGATCGGCCAGGGCGAAACCCGCCAGGTGCAGCGCATTACGGCCGTGGACAACCAGGTGCTGCCGCCCGGCACCAGCGCCCAGAAGAACCTCCACCG
>NZ_JBNBBE010000712.1:0-247 GCF_050031795.1 Stenotrophomonas sp. SrG | reverse complement strand
TTGGTGGCATGAGTTCGTCAACCGGATCCGCGCCAAGCATCCGGACATGTTCATGTTCGGGGAGGCGTTCGACTATGTCGCCGGCAAGATCGCCGAGCACACCTGGCCGACCAACGCCAACGTGAGCGTGCTCGACTTCCCGCTGCGTGGCGCGTTGTCCAGCGTGTTCGGCAAGGAGCAGAAGGGCTTCGAAGCGCTGGCCGAGCCGCTGCTCCTGGTGGGTGGGCCGTACGCCAACCCGTACGAG
>NZ_JBNBBE010000711.1:0-247 GCF_050031795.1 Stenotrophomonas sp. SrG | reverse complement strand
CCGAGACCTCGGCCGGCAGGCGCCGGGCGATCGACCCGCTCACCGTCGGCAACGTCCCCTTGCCACCCGGCGCCAGGCCGGACGCTGCCACAGTGAGGTTGCCGGAGACCGCGTCGGCGGCCAGGCGCTGCACCTGCGCCGTGTCCAGGCGGATGCTGCCCGATACCGTTTCCGCCGAGACCTCCCCGCCCATGCCGCCGCCGGCCTGGCGCGAACCGCTGACCGCTCGCTGGGCCGTGCGCTGGCG
>NZ_JBNBBE010000710.1:0-247 GCF_050031795.1 Stenotrophomonas sp. SrG | reverse complement strand
GCGGCCGGCCGTCCACCCGAAACTCCCATGGCTGCAGCCGCCCGTTGGCCTGGCGCTGGCTGTTGCTGGCATGCGCGGCCAGCTCGCCCACGGTGGCCGGCAGGCCGTGCCGCACCACGTAGTCCGGTGCGGCGCAGACCAGCCGCTGCATCGGGATCAGGTGTTTTGCGATGACCTCGCTGTCGTCCAGCACGCCGGCGCGGAACGCCACATCGATCCGGTCGGCGGCCAGGTCCAGCGGGCGCTC
>NZ_JBNBBE010000709.1:0-247 GCF_050031795.1 Stenotrophomonas sp. SrG | reverse complement strand
CACCACCATCAGCAGGCCGATCGGCAGCAGCAGCGGCAGGTAGGTGATCGCCGTGGGCAGGCCAGCGATGAAGCCCAGCGTCGGCCACGGCAGCACCATCTGCAGCGGGGTCCACTCGGGCACCTGGAAGCCCGGTGCACCCAGCCCGGCCAGGCCGAGCCCGTAATACAGCACCGGGCCGAACACGAACGCCACCAGCACGCCCGGGGCGCGGATCGGCAGCTTGCGCTTGGCCACCAGCACGTAC
>NZ_JBNBBE010000708.1:0-247 GCF_050031795.1 Stenotrophomonas sp. SrG | reverse complement strand
GGCACCGCTGGTGGCGGCGAGCCGCGCTGGACACGCTGCCGGCGCCGCGGCTGGGCCGCTCGCCGCTGGACCGGTGGCTGGGCACGTCCAGCGTATGGCTGGAGACGGCGGGGGCAAGCGGCAGCATCGCGTTGTGCCTGCGGTATCTGCCGGAAGCCGAGGCGCGGGCGGTGTTCGAGCTGCTCAATGCTGCGTTCGTGAAGCGCCGCCCGTATCGGTAACCGTTACCGCTTGGAGGGGCCCCAAT
>NZ_JBNBBE010000707.1:0-247 GCF_050031795.1 Stenotrophomonas sp. SrG | reverse complement strand
CAGGCAGAAGCCGTGGCCGAACGGCTCGGCGAGCAGGGCGATGCGGCCCCAGGCATGGGTTTCCGGCGGCCGTTCCACGCGTGCGCCTGCGGCCACGGCGCGTGCCAGGGCGACAGCCAGGTCCTTCACTATCCAGTCCAGGTGCAGCGGCGTCCAATGCCGGCGGTAGTCGCGGCGGTCTCGCCCCTGCGGCGTGGCCGAGGTGCCTGATGCCTTGACCAGCAGGTAGATCGGTGCCGGTCCACCC
>NZ_JBNBBE010000706.1:0-247 GCF_050031795.1 Stenotrophomonas sp. SrG | reverse complement strand
GAAATCAGCGATTCGCTCAAGCTGCACGGCCAGCGCCCGCTGGCGCGGCCGGACCGCCTGGGGCTGGTCAACGACCGCCTGATCGCGGTGCACATGACCCAGCTGACCGAAGCGGAAATCCACCTCGGCGCCGAACGCGGCGTGAGCGTGGTGCATTGCCCCGAATCCAACCTCAAGCTGGCCACCGGGTTCTGCCCGGCCTGCGCCCTGCAGCGCGCCGGGGTCAACCTGGCGATCGGCACCGATG
>NZ_JBNBBE010000705.1:0-247 GCF_050031795.1 Stenotrophomonas sp. SrG | reverse complement strand
CTGTTCCTGTACGTGGTGATGGACCGCAGCAAGGCCAACCTGGCCATGTCGCGCCAGGCACTGCAGGCCTTCGAGCAGACCCTGGACTTCAGCTGATCGCAGGCACTGCCGCCGCGCCGTGCCCCTGACCGGGCGCGTCGCGGTGGTCGCTGCGGTTGCGCGGTACACCCCCAAGAATACCCCCACCCCTGCTTTCCGCCGTGCCGCCCTCGGGCTGGACGTGCTGCATCACACCCGCCAGAACCAG
>NZ_JBNBBE010000704.1:0-247 GCF_050031795.1 Stenotrophomonas sp. SrG | reverse complement strand
CAAAGCAGGTCATAAGCAAAAACCGGCCCATGCATCCCCGATCCATGCGTACATCGCATGAAGGTTATGTTCATGGTGGATCTTATAGCAGCGAATGAATAGGGGGATCATCCCACACCGAAGGCCGCCGGGCGGCGGCCGCACCGCATCTTCAGGAGCATCCCATGTCACGTCTGTCAGGCAAACGTACCCTTATCACCGGCGGCACCAGCGGCATCGGCCTGGAAACTGCAAAACAGGTCCTCGC
>NZ_JBNBBE010000703.1:0-247 GCF_050031795.1 Stenotrophomonas sp. SrG | reverse complement strand
CAGCCGGCGTGGGTCCGCGCCGGCAGAAGCAGGGTGTAGATCCAGGTGCCGAAGCCGAGCAGGATGCCGGTCGCCACGCCCCGGCGGCTGGCACCGCGCCAGTACAGGCCGCCGATCAGGCCCGGCGCCAACTGTGCCACCGCGGCGAATGCCATCAGCCCGTACGAGGCCAGCGTGCTGTCGTTGCTGCTGCCGCGGTACTAGCTGTACGCGGCCAGGGCCAGCAGCAGGCTCGCCATGCGGCGGA
>NZ_JBNBBE010000702.1:0-247 GCF_050031795.1 Stenotrophomonas sp. SrG | reverse complement strand
ACCAGGAGCGCTGCGACCGCGCCGGCCTGGTCGCCTTTGCCGAGCTGCTGCTGCGCGCGCACGAACTGCTGCGCGACAACCCGGCGCTGCTGGCCCCCTACCGCTCGCGTTTCCGCGAGATCCTGGTGGACGAGTTCCAGGACACCCACGCCATCCAGTACGCCTTCGTGCGCGTGCTGGCCGGCGACAGCGGCCACGGGTTCGTGGTCGGCGACGACGACCAGGCCATCTACGGCTGGCGCGGCGC
>NZ_JBNBBE010000701.1:0-247 GCF_050031795.1 Stenotrophomonas sp. SrG | reverse complement strand
GCCCTGGATGGCGGCATGCGGAAAGTGCACCATTCTGGTTGCTGCAAAAAATTGCAGCTTGCAGTAACCGCTCATTTGGAGACGTTCGCGCCATCACAGTGAAACATCGTGCCCGGGGTGGGAGGGCCCCGGGCCCGATCCCCCTTACTTCAACCCATTGCTGATCGTGTTCACCAGCGTGCCTTGGGTCTCAGCGCCGCTGAACTCCCAGAAGAACGCACCGCCCAGTCCTTGGGTTTTCACGTAG
>NZ_JBNBBE010000700.1:0-247 GCF_050031795.1 Stenotrophomonas sp. SrG | reverse complement strand
TCCAGAGAGTGGTAGTACAACGGCGCGTCGCGCAGCACGCGCCCGCTGTCGGGCAGCCACTGCCGCAGCAGCGCGGCGGTGGCGGCTTCAAGACCGGCGTAGCTGCCCACGTGGCGCAGCACCGCATGGTCGCCGCCGCCCAGCCGCACCACCCGCATCGGCGGCGGCGGTGCCGCCACATTCGTACCGAAGCCCATCGCGCAGTCGAATTCGCTGGCCCGCGCCGGCACGTCGCGATGATCGTTGA
>NZ_JBNBBE010000699.1:0-248 GCF_050031795.1 Stenotrophomonas sp. SrG | reverse complement strand
CTGCAGGTAGAGCGCGCGGTCGGTGCCGGTCTGCATGTAGAGGAAGACCGCGTAGAGCGCGGCCGACAGCACGGCGAGCCCGATGGACTGCAGCGGCACGAGGCTGCCGTCGTCCGTCGAGCTCAGGAAGCTGGGCAGCCCGCGGGTGCACCGCGACAGCGCGGCGATCATCGCCTGATAGATCGCCGCGCCCTCCATGTTGTAGCGCTGCGGTCCGCACTTGAGCGCCCCGAGCAGGATGGTGAGAC
>NZ_JBNBBE010000698.1:0-248 GCF_050031795.1 Stenotrophomonas sp. SrG | reverse complement strand
CGCCCGTCCACGTGCAGAGCCGCGATACCGTCCTGCCCGGCAGCGAGTTCGACGAGAACCGGGTGTACGAGCAGCTGCTGGATCCCGCCGGGATGGCCGCCCTGGCGGCGCACAAGGCCCCGAGCACCGCCGGCGCCGATACCGGCGCGACGCGCGCGTGCAACCATCCCATCGGCGGGCACCGCCCCGCTCCGCCCGCGCTGCCCAGCCCGCCCACCCCCATCCGCACCCTCGAGTGCGCCGACACA
>NZ_JBNBBE010000697.1:0-248 GCF_050031795.1 Stenotrophomonas sp. SrG | reverse complement strand
CGGGGATCCGGAACCGCGCTCGCGGGCCGTCGAAGCCTGGCGCACTCTGTGCGCGCTGCTTAACGCGGATGTGGGTGCGTTCCATCGCTTGCAGGGCGAACGCATGGTGCTGGTTGGCGGCGCGGCGCTGCCGCAGCACCTGCCCGAGTACCTCATGGCGTATGCCGGGCAGTGTGGCGAAGTCCTGCGACAGGGCCAGCCGCGTAGTCTGGAAGAAAGCGAAAGCCTGCTTGAGTTTGAAAACTCTA
>NZ_JBNBBE010000696.1:0-248 GCF_050031795.1 Stenotrophomonas sp. SrG | reverse complement strand
AAGATCCGACGTGGAGCACGACCCGCCGGAAGGACCTAAGATCAATTTCCACACTCTCTGGTAATACATGACCACCGCCTTGGCCGGCACCGCCGGCCCTCAGACAGCGCTAATGGTGATCACCGAGCGCTCGCGCTCGATCCACGGGCCGTCGGCGCACGCGCCCAACCCCCCGATTACCCGCACGCCGTGCGCCCGTGCGCCGAGGTGGTCGCGTGGCGCGGCCCCCGTGGTGGACGGCACCGACG
>NZ_JBNBBE010000695.1:0-248 GCF_050031795.1 Stenotrophomonas sp. SrG | reverse complement strand
CCGCGCTCCTGCAGCCGCCCGGCTTCGACGGAGCCGCCGATGATGCGGCGACCTCCGGCGCGAGCGGCGCGGCGCGCGGCCATGCGATCCGCCATGGCTTCGACACCGCCGGTGCGCTGTACGATGACACCGGCAAGCTGCACAACGGGCGGACGGCCGAGGACCACAAGAAGTCCCCTGCCGCCGGCGATGCGCTGGCTGCGCAGTACCGCAGCTTCCAGCCGGTCCCGGGCGTGTCGGTCAACGCC
>NZ_JBNBBE010000694.1:0-248 GCF_050031795.1 Stenotrophomonas sp. SrG | reverse complement strand
GCCTGATTACCCGCGGCCTCAACGAAATGCTGCGCCTGGCCGCTGCGACTGGTGCCAAGCCGGAAACCCTCATGGGCCTGGCGGGCTTGGGTGACCTGGTGCAGACCTGCACCGGCGATCTCTCGCGCAACCGTCGCCAGGGCCTGGCGTTGGGGCGTGGGCAGTGACTGCAGGACGCGATCCGCGACGGCGGCCAGGTGGTGGCCTCGGTGCAGACCGCCGACGAAGTCATGCGCCCGGCCCGTCGC
>NZ_JBNBBE010000693.1:0-248 GCF_050031795.1 Stenotrophomonas sp. SrG | reverse complement strand
CTTGGCTGACGACTCCTCGCGTTACGACCTGCGCGAACCTGGCCCCGGCCTCCGCAGGGGTCGGCCTTCCGACACCGCGTACCGGCTCGTTGAGACCGCCACTGGCGTGATCATCGAGGCCCGGCGCCGCTGACGCGGCGCCCTCGCGGGGAGGCCTGCGGCCGGTGCCCGGCCGGCCGCGTGGCAAGGACCGATAGCGTTCCGCGGCCGCGTCCGGCGCCGGCCCCCACTCACGCTCCGCGGGGGGC
>NZ_JBNBBE010000692.1:0-248 GCF_050031795.1 Stenotrophomonas sp. SrG | reverse complement strand
AGCAGCAGGTTGCACACCACGACTGGGAGGACCTGTACGAACCCGCCGCCGCGACCGTGCTGGAGCACGCGATGACGCGTTACGTCGAATCGCTGGTGTACCAGGCAGGGCTGGAAAACGTCGCGTCCGAGCATGCAGCCCGCATGGTCGCGATGAAGTCTGCCAGACACAACGCCAACCAGCTGCACGGAACCCTGCCGCTGGTCTACAACAAGGCCCGCCAGGCCGCGATCACCCAGGAAATTTCG
>NZ_JBNBBE010000691.1:0-248 GCF_050031795.1 Stenotrophomonas sp. SrG | reverse complement strand
CAACACTCCCTGATCCACGGGCGGTTAGAAATGCATACCAGGCCATTTCTGCTTATCGTTTCACGCTATTCGGCGACCTGGGGTTCGAGCAGCAGGCTCCCGCAATGAGTGTCGCTAATGTGTTTGGGCTGCTTCGTGAGCAGTTCGCCGCTTGGCAGGGGAAGCTCTCGGCGGCCAGCTGACCGCCAGCCAGCAATGGCACAGCGGGCAGGCGTGTCGAGCAGGCCCGGCCGCGGCCCACACCCCCG
>NZ_JBNBBE010000690.1:0-248 GCF_050031795.1 Stenotrophomonas sp. SrG | reverse complement strand
CAACCGCTGGGCGCCGATCAGTGCCAGTTCGCCACCCTCGGGGAGTGCCAGTGGGCTGGCGCCGTCCCACTGCACGCTCCAGTCCAGCGGCAGTGCCCAGGCCATCGGCAGCAGGTACAGGTGGCCGCGCCAGCGGCGGATGCGCCCGCCCTGCCAGGCGAACTGCGCATCGGCATCCGGGGCAGCGGGCAGCAGTTCGCGTGCGATGGCCTGGACGCCCGCGGCCGGCAACGGCGGTTGTCCCGCGC
>NZ_JBNBBE010000689.1:0-248 GCF_050031795.1 Stenotrophomonas sp. SrG | reverse complement strand
AGCGCGTGCCGAGCGCGAAACCGTCTGCGGCCCCGTCCAGGACGCTCGCTGCACGGCCCAGCGCCACCGAGTTGTTGCCCACTGCCGTGGCGTAGCTGCCGTCCGCCGTGGAGCCGCTGGCAACGGCGCGCGCATCGGCGCCCATCGCGGTGGCCAGGAACCCGGCCTGCGCGGGCAGGCTCAGTTCGTCCGATCCGTCCTTGAAATACCGTTGCACATATTCCAGTGCAGCCACCCGCGCGTCGGCG
>NZ_JBNBBE010000688.1:0-248 GCF_050031795.1 Stenotrophomonas sp. SrG | reverse complement strand
TCACCGGTCAGCGGGCTGTCCGGCAGCAGGTCACCGGCCTCGACCAACGCCCACATATCTTCGCCGTACCAGGGGTCCAGCAGCTCCGGGGCCGAACGCCCCAGGTCGGCGGTGAGGTTGTTGACGTCGCGCAGCAGCATGCTGCGCGCGGCGTTGTTGCCCCCGGCGCTCCCCACCTGCGGGAAATCGATAACCACCGGGCCAACGGGGCCTACCAGCACGTGGTACGGCGACAGATAGCCGTGGAA
>NZ_JBNBBE010000687.1:0-248 GCF_050031795.1 Stenotrophomonas sp. SrG | reverse complement strand
TGGAGGCGCGCGTGCGTGACGGCCAGCAGCTGCTGCGGCGGCAGCGCTGGCAGGCCGCAGGTGACGCGGTCGAGGCGGTGCTCGCGGTGCGTCCGGTCGATGCGGCCGCGCAGCAGGGGCGGCAGCAGGTGGTCGAGGCGCTGCTGGCATCGGCGGCACGGCAGGCCGCCGGTTTCCGCTTCGACCTTGCCGGGCAGGCGCTGGATGCCGCGCAGGGGGTCGGTGCGGCCGAACGCCCGTTGGCCGCG
>NZ_JBNBBE010000686.1:0-248 GCF_050031795.1 Stenotrophomonas sp. SrG | reverse complement strand
TTGCCGGCGAAGTCCGCGCGCCAGGTCATGCTGGTACGGGTCATGCCGAGGCGATCAAACACCCGCCGCTGCTTTTCCTTGCCCACGTCCAGGCCTACGCCCTGTTCGAGCACGCACTGAAGCAGGATCAGCCCTTCCCCGGAATACGCATATCGCGTGCCCGGGTCGAAATGCAGCCGCAGGTTTCCCTCCGGTTCACGGAAGGCGAAGTTGGAGAACCCGCTGCGATGGCTGAGCAGCCTGCGCGG
>NZ_JBNBBE010000685.1:0-248 GCF_050031795.1 Stenotrophomonas sp. SrG | reverse complement strand
TCTGCGGCCACGGCGCTGGCACGGGCCGGCGCATCGACCGGCGCGGCATCATCATGTTCTGCCGCGCCCATGCGCACGGCCTGGCGGCGCTCGGCACGGTCCAGTTCGTAGGACACTCGCAGCAGCAGGCCCATCGCCACGCAGGTCATCAGGATGCTCGAACCGCCAGACGAAATCAGTGGCATGGTCAGGCCCTTGGTCGGCAGGATGCCCAGGTTCACGCCGATCGAGACGAAACTCTGCATGCT
>NZ_JBNBBE010000684.1:0-248 GCF_050031795.1 Stenotrophomonas sp. SrG | reverse complement strand
TTCATCGCCATGCTGGTCGGCCTGAGCAGGCGCGCGGCCGCCACTGAATTCGTGGTCCTGGTGGGTATACCCACCATGTTCGCCGCCAGTGGCTACGCATTCCGGGAGCTGGCCAAGGACGGCAAGCTGGCCAGCGAGAACTGGGCCGACGTGGGCGTGGCCTTCGTTGCCGCCGTCCTCACCGGCTTCGTCGTAGTGAAGTGGCTGCTGGGCGACATCAAGGCCCACCGCTTCACTGCGTTTGCGAT
>NZ_JBNBBE010000683.1:0-248 GCF_050031795.1 Stenotrophomonas sp. SrG | reverse complement strand
CCTGCTGCAGCGCCGGCAGCGGCGACGACCGGACGCCGGGCACGCTGCGCCACCAGTACCTCACCAGCACGATGAACGGTTCCAGGCTGCGCACGTGGTGCCACCACATGCGGGGAATGAAGATTGCATCGCCCGGTTCCAGAACGGCGGTCTGCGCGCTGGCCAGCGCGTCACGGAACCGGGGGTGGCGGTCGAAATACGGGCGGTCGAAAAAGACCAAGCAGTCCACCTGCCCGCCCCGGGTTGGT
>NZ_JBNBBE010000682.1:0-248 GCF_050031795.1 Stenotrophomonas sp. SrG | reverse complement strand
ATGGTGGTGGACTTGGCCAGGCGGATGGTGGCCGGCTGCGCACTGTCCTTGGGGAAGTCCACGCCGTTCTGCTGCGGGTGCAGGTAGATCCACGCGGCGGCGATCACCATCGGCACGTAGTCCTTGGATTCGGCCGGGAACTGGTTGTAGACGCTGTCCACCCAGAAGCTCTGCCCCCCGTTCTGGCGATACACCCGCCCGGCACGGCCTTCGCCACCGTTGTAGCCGGCCAGCGACAGCTCCACGTT
>NZ_JBNBBE010000681.1:0-248 GCF_050031795.1 Stenotrophomonas sp. SrG | reverse complement strand
TCGTCTGCCACCGCATCACGGAGAACCACCCCTGTCCACCCTGGTTTCGCTCCGCAACATCACCACGCCCTACCAGCGCGGCCCCGAACAGGTGCAGGTGCTGCACGGTATCGACCGGGACATCCAGCGCGGCGACTTCGTCGCCCTGATGGGGCCGTCCGGCTCGGGCAAGACCACCCTGCTCAACCTCAACGGCGGGCTGGATACGCCCAGCGGCGGCGAGATCGAGATCGAAGGCGAGCGCATCG
>NZ_JBNBBE010000680.1:0-248 GCF_050031795.1 Stenotrophomonas sp. SrG | reverse complement strand
CTTGGGAGTGATGGCTTGAACAACCGAAGGCCGCTGCTGCCGGCCGTGCCGCCCAGCATGCCGCAGGTCCACCCGAACCGCTTCCTGCGCTGGCTGGCACGCTGCACCCTGCGCCTGGGCGGCTGGAAAGTCACCGGCACCTTCCCTGACGTGCCCAAGCTGGTCTTCATCGTCGCCCCGCACTCCTCCAACTGGGACGGCTTCTGGGGCATGGGGTCCAAGATCTCGCTTGGCATGCAGGTCAAGGT
>NZ_JBNBBE010000679.1:0-248 GCF_050031795.1 Stenotrophomonas sp. SrG | reverse complement strand
TGTGCGCACGGCCAGCAACCACATCGACGGCGGCACGCCGGCCGGGGTGGTGCTGTTCGATCCGGACCAGGTGCGCCCGGCGACCCGGCGCGCACCGCGGGTGATTGAACGTGGCGAGGTGCGCCGTGGCGAGCGGGTGCTGGCCCTGACCCACCTGGCGCCGCTGGAAATCGCCGACGCCGACCGCGACCTACGCCTCGTGGCGCGGCTGTTGTCCTTCGCCGACTCATCGTCCAACAGCTATCGCT
>NZ_JBNBBE010000678.1:0-248 GCF_050031795.1 Stenotrophomonas sp. SrG | reverse complement strand
CGCCTGCCGGCCGAGCGTGCGGTCAACCCGCTGAAGTTCTCGGACAAGACGGCTGCCCACCGGATCAAGACGGGGGTGGAGTCGGCTATTGCCAAGGCCGAGAACAACCAGGGCGCCGACGTCGACGAGCTGAAGGTTCAGACCATCATGGTTGATGAAGGTCCGACCCTGCAGCGTTTCATGGCGCGGGCGAAAGGCCGCGGCACCCGCAGCCTCAAGCGCACCAGCCACATCACTGTGGTTGTGGG
>NZ_JBNBBE010000677.1:0-248 GCF_050031795.1 Stenotrophomonas sp. SrG | reverse complement strand
TTCGCCGCGCTGCAATGCCGACAACAGCGGCCGGATCGCATCGTTGCCCAGCAGTTCCAGCGAACGCAGCTGGCGCAGGTCCACCAGCGCATCCACCTGCTGGTCGCCCTCGGCCTGCACGCCGGCCGCCTTGGCCAAGGCCTGCAGCAGCGCCTCGCGGCTGCGGACCTGCGCGTGGGCGGTACGCACCGCCCCGGGCAGCTCACCGCCCCCCCAGAACCACAGCGAATTGACCGCCCGCTTGCCGG
>NZ_JBNBBE010000676.1:0-248 GCF_050031795.1 Stenotrophomonas sp. SrG | reverse complement strand
AAGTACAGCGCCCGCTCACGTGCGGCAACGAAGCGGCCGTGTACGTCGTACGCAGCGGCGCCGACGTGCGCTGCGCCAAGGTATACAAGGACATGGCCCAGCGCAGCTTCCAGCAGCGCGTGCAGTCCCAGGAAGGCCGCAAGGTGCGGGGCAGCCGCGAGGCGCGCGCGGTGGGCACGGCCAGCACGTACGGCCGCAAGCAGCAGGAAACCGCCTGGAAGAACACCGAGGTCGAGGCGCTGTACCAG
>NZ_JBNBBE010000675.1:0-248 GCF_050031795.1 Stenotrophomonas sp. SrG | reverse complement strand
GCCGGGCCATGCTTACCTGCCACCCGGCGGCAAGCACCTGCGGGGGATCCGTGACGGTGCGCGCTGGCGCTGCCGGGTGGATGACGGCCCGGCGGTAAACCGGCACCAGCCGGCGGTGGACGTGCTGTTCCGTTCGGTGGCAGAAAGCGCCGGTGCCAACGCCATCGGCGCGATCCTCACGGGCATGGGCGACGACGGCGCGCGTGGGCTGCTGGAACTGAAGAACGCCGGTGCGCCCACCCTGGTGC
>NZ_JBNBBE010000674.1:0-248 GCF_050031795.1 Stenotrophomonas sp. SrG | reverse complement strand
ATTGGGAGGTGCCATGGCGGGCATCGGCCAGCAGGCCGTCCCAGCCACGCGCGCCCCGGCCGATGAGGCCGAGCAGCGCAGCAGTATTGCGGGGGCGGCCGTCGACCGCGCGCAGCGCCTCGTCGACCAGTTCCGGGTGGCAGACCAGCACCACGTCGCAGCCGGCCTCCAGGTGCGCATGCACGCGCGCCTGCACGCCCCCGCCGGAGAACGAGGCGGCCATGCCGATGTCGTCGGAGACCACCAC
The DNA here is from genome assembly GCF_050031795.1 of Stenotrophomonas sp. SrG. NCBI lineage: Bacteria > Pseudomonadati > Pseudomonadota > Gammaproteobacteria > Lysobacterales > Lysobacteraceae > Stenotrophomonas > Stenotrophomonas sp. SrG. The sequence goes on along the minus strand of NZ_JBNBBE010000674.1, from coordinate 1 downwards.
G
>NZ_JBNBBE010000673.1:0-248 GCF_050031795.1 Stenotrophomonas sp. SrG | reverse complement strand
ACACTCCGATCGAGCGGACCAGGCCGCGCTCGCGCGCCTCGATCATGCCCCGCCACGTGTCGACGTACTTGCCCACGCTCGGGTTGGGCCAGTGGATCAGCTGCAGATCGATGCGGTCGAGCCCCAGCATCCCGAGCGAGCCCTGGATGCTGTCGATCGCCTGCTGGAAGCCGTGGTGCCGGCCCGGGATCTTCGAGGTCACGATCAGGTCGTCGCGGTCGACGGGGCTGCGGCGCACCGCCTCGCCC
>NZ_JBNBBE010000672.1:0-248 GCF_050031795.1 Stenotrophomonas sp. SrG | reverse complement strand
GGGTGCTGTCGTTGACGCCCGGCGTATACAGCCCGCCCGCGCGGTAATCGCCGCGCGTGCTGGGGTCTGCGGAGGCGGCCTTGTACGGCGAGCCTTCAGGGCAATGCGCAGGGCGGCTGCCCTTGCCCGTGCCCTGCCCCTGCACCAGCGCGCCCGACGGTTTGCCGGTAGTGCCGCTCGCGCTGGGCGGCTTTTTAGGGGCACTGCTGCAGGCGGCCAGCGCCAGGATCAGCAGGCCGGGAACCGCC
>NZ_JBNBBE010000671.1:0-248 GCF_050031795.1 Stenotrophomonas sp. SrG | reverse complement strand
CCACCGCGCAGACCACCGCCAACACCAGTACCGACAAGGAAACCAACCTCGCGCTGGGCACGCCCACGCTGTTCGGTGCGCCGGTGACGCTGGGCGGCAAGGACATCCTGGGCGCCCGCGCGACCGGCTCGCGCGACTTCACCGGCAAGGGCACCAGCGCGCAGAGCAACCGCCTGCTGGGCAGCGTGACCGTGCCCGTGATGCAGCGCGTGCCCAACGGCACCGTGGTCGTGCAGGGGGCCCAGAAC
>NZ_JBNBBE010000670.1:0-248 GCF_050031795.1 Stenotrophomonas sp. SrG | reverse complement strand
AGCGCACGCCGTACATCAGAAGGAACAATGGCCCGAACGACGGCTAGAACAGAAAACCTGCAATCACCGCGACGGCCATGACCAGGCAGCGCTGTGCATCGGACTGCACCCGCAGCACTGCCGCGCACCCCGCGCGCGTGACCAGGACCCCGGTCAACTGGGTGACGGGCCACTGCATGGTTTCGGCGGTCATGGGCGACAGGAAAATCACCACCGCACCCCCTACGCCCGCCGACGGGGACACGACC
>NZ_JBNBBE010000669.1:0-248 GCF_050031795.1 Stenotrophomonas sp. SrG | reverse complement strand
CTGCCTGCGCGGTTGGCCTAGCACGCACACCTCTCGGTCGCCAGAGTCGTCGGCTACTATCAGGGAGGCAGCGCGAAGGACAATCCTGCGTCGCGACTGATGGAGTGAATAGTGCCTCCTCCAAGGCGGCAGCGCGCAGGCGTCCAAGCACTGCGCAGCTCAGGGCGGCGCGGCGGCCTCCGTAGGCACGCCGCGTGCAATCTGCCATCGGGCGACCCCATCGTCATCGAATGAGTACAGGGCTAGCC
>NZ_JBNBBE010000668.1:0-248 GCF_050031795.1 Stenotrophomonas sp. SrG | reverse complement strand
CGCGTTTCCTGGTGCGCAAGCTGGGCCGGGATTTACTGGTGGCCACCGCCGACATCGAGTACGCCCAGGCCGCCGGCAACTACATGAACCTGCACGTGCGCGGCCATGAGGACCCGCTGCGCAGCACGATGGCGGCGCTGGAGGCGCAGCTGGATCCGGCCCGGTTCGTGCGCATCCACCGCCGCTACGTGCTCAACCAGGGCTTCCTTGTCTCGATCGAGCCGCTGGACAGCGGGGAGGCCCGGGCC
>NZ_JBNBBE010000667.1:0-248 GCF_050031795.1 Stenotrophomonas sp. SrG | reverse complement strand
CATCAAGACCGACTGGCTGGACGGCAAGCACACCGTGTTCGGCGAGGTGCTGGATGGCCAGGCCATCGTGGACTCGGTCAAGCAGGGCGACGTGATCCATTCGATCACCCTGGACGGCGACACCGACGCCGTGCTGGCCGCCCAGGCCGACCGCGTGGCCGAGTGGAACAAGCTGATCCCGGCCACGTCATTCCCTTTCAACGGCCTCCCTCGCGGGCGGCCGGTGCGCAGTTCCGGCCGCCCCGCCA
>NZ_JBNBBE010000666.1:0-248 GCF_050031795.1 Stenotrophomonas sp. SrG | reverse complement strand
GGTCATGGGGGCTCCATCAGTCGAATGCACCGAGAACGATGCCGACCCAGCTTATTGCTTTCACCGATGATGATAAACGCCAAAACCAGTGCGCAGTGTTCCACTGATGGCGCACCATGGGTGACATCTACTGGGTGACATCTACTGGGTGACATCTACTGGTTGACATCTACTGGGTGCCAACTACTGGTGACATCTACCGGGTGACATCTACTGGGTGGCATCTACTGGGTGACATCTACTGGTGA
>NZ_JBNBBE010000665.1:0-249 GCF_050031795.1 Stenotrophomonas sp. SrG | reverse complement strand
CCCGGAGCGGTACGGTCGCGCGGTCGAGGCGGCTGCGGCAGCTGTGGTTGTGGCACAGGGCCAGGCCCGCGAGGTGGTAGACGTGGAAGGCGTTGCCCTGCATTCGCTCGGCGGCGAGGGTGCGGATGCGCGCGGGAGGGCTGCCGTACGTTAGGGTGCTGACCGAACCCACCACCGGGGGCGTGTCCGCATCGGGCCCGATGCTCTCCGCCATCGCCATCGCCGTCGCGCTGGCGCTGATCGCCGTCG
>NZ_JBNBBE010000664.1:0-249 GCF_050031795.1 Stenotrophomonas sp. SrG | reverse complement strand
CGCCGGACTCGGCCCGCAGCGCGACCTTCGCCTGCCCGGCGACGCACGACAGCGCACCCCGGCAGCAGGCCGAATACCCCGCAGCAAACAGCTGCCCCGGGCAGGTCCCCGGGCCGCCGGCGCCGCCCAGCACGCGCGGGCTGGCCAGCCGCACGACCAGCCCGTTGTCCGCCGACGTGCCGTGGCCTTCACGGCCGCCGGTCGCGGTGGCGCGTGCGGTGTCCAGAACCTTTTCACTCGACCACGGAA
>NZ_JBNBBE010000663.1:0-249 GCF_050031795.1 Stenotrophomonas sp. SrG | reverse complement strand
CCAGGACACCGGATTGGGGAATCCAACACGAATCCCGCCACCCTACTCCAGTATTTACCGCCTTAATCGAAGCCAACAGGCAGGCCCAGCGGCCCTACCCGTTCAGCCCGCTGCTGCACTGTATTGACTCGCCGGTCAGCGGGTCCTCCATCGCGAGGGCGGTCGCCTGCGGCTGAAGCGCAGGTGCCGCAGCGCCCTGACCGGCCGGGGGGTGTTCCGGTGACGGGGCAGCCCCGCTGGTCGGCCCCG
>NZ_JBNBBE010000662.1:0-249 GCF_050031795.1 Stenotrophomonas sp. SrG | reverse complement strand
GCCATACAGCAGCCCCTGGCCGTGCCCTTTGAGCCGGCCCGGGACGTAGGTCGCCAGCATCTGCATGGCCGCCGCGACGAAGGCCGCAAATCCCAGCGCATGCGCGGTCAGCGCCACCAGCATCACCCCCAGGTGGTCCGGGAACAGTGCGGTGACGGTCCTGCGCAGGGTGGAGCTGACAAAGGCGATCAGCAGCATCCAGCTGGCGTAATTGCGGCGGAAGAAGCGGCCGATGGTGAAGAACACGCA
>NZ_JBNBBE010000661.1:0-249 GCF_050031795.1 Stenotrophomonas sp. SrG | reverse complement strand
TTCGAACGTCGTCCTGTCGACCCCGACCGGGACGGGCAAGTCGCTCGTCGCGGTCGCGGCGCACGCCGCGGCGCTCTCGCGAGGAGGGCGCTCGTACTACACGGCGCCGATCAAGGCGCTCGTGAGCGAGAAGTTCTTCGCCCTCGTCGACATCTTCGGGGCGGCGAACGTCGGCATGGTCACCGGCGACTCGTCGGTCAACCCCGATGCGCCCATCATCTGCTGCACCGCCGAGATCCTCGCGAACCT
>NZ_JBNBBE010000660.1:0-249 GCF_050031795.1 Stenotrophomonas sp. SrG | reverse complement strand
CCCCGGCCGGCGCAGAGCAGGCCCCGGCGCGGGCGCTGCCGGCGGCCCAGCAGCCAGCTCAGCACCCGCCCGGAGGCCAGCAGCAGGCCGGCGGAGCTGGACAGACCCGCCACGAAGCGCAGCAGGCTCCACAGCCAGGGCTGCGTAGTGGACCCCATCAGCGTTGTGGCGGCAACCGCCAGCACCAGCCCAATCCGGTAGAAGCGGAATTTCTGCTGCATGTCGCCAACGCGCGCCGCCAGCAGGGTG
>NZ_JBNBBE010000659.1:0-249 GCF_050031795.1 Stenotrophomonas sp. SrG | reverse complement strand
GGTGACCTGGCCGACCGGCAGCTTCACGCCCGGGTAGGCGGCCACGATGGCCGGGACGTTCCAGGTCTTGACCTTGCCCACGAAGATATCGGCCAGCAGCGGGCCGCACAGCCGCAACTTGCCGGCTTCCAGGCCGACGATGTTCACCACCGGGACAACGCCGCCGATGGCGGACGGGAACTGGCCCAGGCCGGGCTGGGCCAACTCGTCGCTGCTCAGGGGCGTGTGGGAAGACCCGAAGTCGCCCGT
>NZ_JBNBBE010000658.1:0-249 GCF_050031795.1 Stenotrophomonas sp. SrG | reverse complement strand
GCCCAGCCCTGGGCGAACATGTTCTCGTAGAACGCCCACGTGCGGCGGAAGCCGGGGCTGCGGACGTTGCCGCGGGTATCGTGGTCGCGCAGCAGCGGGTCGGGCTGCGGGAGGGCGAAGGACAGCTGCTGCTCGAACTCGTTGATCGGCATCAGCTCCGCGTAGCGGTCCGGACCCTGCATCTTCTTGATCGCCGCGATCATGGTGTTCCACTCGTCCCAGGTGCGGGGCGGGTGGTCGAAGCCGGCC
>NZ_JBNBBE010000657.1:0-249 GCF_050031795.1 Stenotrophomonas sp. SrG | reverse complement strand
CCGATCTCGCTGGTCGGCCTTGGCAAGCTCCGGCGTGCCCTGAGCATCCTGCTGCTCGGCTTCGCGCAGTTCGTCCCGGGTCTGACGGCGGAAATCGGCATCCAGCACGCCCAGCTCTTCTTCGGCGGCGCTGAGTGCGGACTCGATCTCCCGCAGCCGATTTCGCTGGGTGGCCCGGTCGAGCTCGGCCGCAATGCGTTCCTGCTCGCGCAGCAGGTACTAGTGGCGGCCCACGTACCTGCCCTCGTA
>NZ_JBNBBE010000656.1:0-249 GCF_050031795.1 Stenotrophomonas sp. SrG | reverse complement strand
ACCCGGTACTCGGCTGGCGGTCGCGGGGGGAGGAGCTGGCGCACGGATCGGCTGCCGCCGCATCGCCACGCCGCACGCGGCGTGGCGACATTGTGCGGTTACAGCAGCGTGCCGCGCAGGATCATCGCAGCGATGCTGAAGTAGATCACCAGGCCGGTGACGTCGAACAGGGTGGCCACGAACGGTGCCGAGGCGCTGGCCGGGTCGAAGCCCAGGCGCTTGAGTATGAAGGGCAGCATCGAGCCGGAA
>NZ_JBNBBE010000655.1:0-249 GCF_050031795.1 Stenotrophomonas sp. SrG | reverse complement strand
CGCTCTGGCGCGACGCGCGCCACGTCGAACGTGGCCGCGCGGCACCCCCGGTTCATCGGCTCCTGGGCAGGCGTCGGGGTGGCGACGGAGGTATGACGGGGTATGACGGGGTACGCCGGTGTACGACGGGGTACGACGGGGTAGAGCCGCCTGTTAGTCGGCTGCTTTCCCGCCATGCCGCCAAGGGCAGCCCACAAACAGTCGGCTCTTCCCAGCCGGCGAGACCCAGCCCGCGACACCCAGTCAGCG
>NZ_JBNBBE010000654.1:0-249 GCF_050031795.1 Stenotrophomonas sp. SrG | reverse complement strand
TCGCCGAAGAGGGCATGACCCCCTGGCGCATGACCCTGCGCTGCCGCGACCGCGAAGGCTATCTCAGCCTGTCGCGCCTGCTCACGCGTGCCTGGATGGAAGGCCCCCGCCCGGAAGGCGGCGTGGCGGTGCACCCCGACTGGCTCAAGGGCGGTTGCCACAACCTGTTTGCCCTGGCGGGCCGCGACAGCCTGGCCGGGCGTCTGGCCGGCGCCGGCCGGCCTGACCTGGCCGAGCCGCAGCTCGCCG
>NZ_JBNBBE010000653.1:0-249 GCF_050031795.1 Stenotrophomonas sp. SrG | reverse complement strand
CCGGTGTGGGATCTGGTTTGGGCAACCACACGCCGCCGCGCGCGCCGCATGGGCAGCGGAAGGGGGGCCGGTGCGCGGGGTGGCCAGCGATGCATGCGTGGCCATCGGCAGGCGCGGCAGCGACCTGGTGGTCGGGCTGCTGGACCTGCGCGGGGCGGCCCCCGGCAACGTGGAGCACCTGCTGGCGCTGCTGGAGCAGCACCGGCACATGCGCGTGCTGGCGATCCTGCCGCCCGGGCCCTACCCCAA
>NZ_JBNBBE010000652.1:0-249 GCF_050031795.1 Stenotrophomonas sp. SrG | reverse complement strand
CCGCGAGCAGCAGGCCCGCGACACCCCGGATGCCACGCTGGAAACGCACCCGCAGGAACACCCCCTGTGGATGGCCCGCCTGGCCATCGAAGTGGTTGGCAGTGCCGAGGCCGCCGCCGTGGCCGATCGCGGGATCGCGGCCGTGCCGGATCACCTCCCGGCGCTGGAAGCGCGCCGGCGCCTGCACGACATGGCCGGCGATGCCGCCGCCGCGGAAGCCATTGCGCGTCGGATCATTGCGCTGGAGCC
>NZ_JBNBBE010000651.1:0-249 GCF_050031795.1 Stenotrophomonas sp. SrG | reverse complement strand
CCGTGACCCTGGCCGAGACACTGGGCACGTCCGCCGCGCATGCGCTGGTGGAAGTCGCATCGCGCGGCGCGCTGGCCGGATCGCGGCATCTGCGCGAGGTGCTGCAGGAACTGCCCGAGGTCACCGCGGAGCGTTCCGCCGCGCAACTGCAGGCCTTGTTCGCACCGGACAGCTGGCTCGGCATGACCGATGCCTGGCTCGACCGCGTGCTGGCGCGCCGTGGACCCTTTCACCTGGAGCACTGCATGG
>NZ_JBNBBE010000650.1:0-249 GCF_050031795.1 Stenotrophomonas sp. SrG | reverse complement strand
CTTCCAGCGCAACATGGGCGGCGGCTTCGGCCCGCGTCCGCCGGGTACCCCGACCGGCACCGGTACGGGCACCGGCCAGCCCGAAGCCCCCACGGCCGGCAAGACCCGCCGTTGACTGCTTCGCCCGGCAGCGCCGGGCCGCATGCAAAAAGGCGCAGCCTCACGGCCGCGCCTTTTTCATTTGCGCCCCCTGGAACTCAGCGCTTGGGTTTGGCACAGCCGGTGCAGATCCGCTCCACCTGGTAGCCC
>NZ_JBNBBE010000649.1:0-249 GCF_050031795.1 Stenotrophomonas sp. SrG | reverse complement strand
CTCCACAGGGGTCGTGGAGAGCGGTGGGAGTTAGCTGTGGACAACCCTGCAAGAGCCCCGCGCTGCAACGGTCTTGAGTGCGGGGTGATGATTTGTCCAGGCGAACGACGGGTTTTCCACACGCATCGTGGAAAGCCGTGGGAGTTTGTTGTGGACAAGTCGGTTGTAGCCTGTCGCGCAGCGCTTTCGGGGCGTGGCGAATTATTGTCCACACCCAAACGCAATCGCCCCGCTCAAGGCGGGGCGTTG
>NZ_JBNBBE010000648.1:0-249 GCF_050031795.1 Stenotrophomonas sp. SrG | reverse complement strand
TGGATCTGGAAGAAGTTCACCGGCAGCTGCTTGTAGCTGTTCAGTTCCTGGCGCGCGAAATCGGCGGCGGCCACTTCAGCGGTGGGGCTGTAGCAGAACACCTGCTCCTTGCGATCCTTGATCTTGAGCAGCTGCGGGCCGTACTTTTCCCAGCGCCCGGTGGCCTCCCACAGGTCCTTGGGCTGTATGGTCGGCCCCTGGCGTTCACTGGCACCGGCGCGCTCAATTTCCTCGCGCACGATGCGCTCG
>NZ_JBNBBE010000647.1:0-249 GCF_050031795.1 Stenotrophomonas sp. SrG | reverse complement strand
GCGCTGACCCGCCAGCCGGCCTGGGCGAAACGCGGGACGGCGGCGGCGCCAAAGCCGGAAGTGGCGCCGGTAATCAGAGCGGTTCGGGTCATCGGGGGTCTCCGTGGGATTCCCGACCATTTTCGCACCCTGCGCCGCACTGTGTGGGCGGGCGCTGGCGGAATCAGCGGATGCGGAACACCCGGGCCTTGGGCAGGTCTTCGTCCACCGGCAGGAACCAGCGCCCGGCAATGCCCGGCACCACCACTA
>NZ_JBNBBE010000646.1:0-249 GCF_050031795.1 Stenotrophomonas sp. SrG | reverse complement strand
GATCTCGGTCATCAGCAGTTCGGTGTCCAGCGCCCGTTGTTCGGCATGTGCCGCGGACAGCCCGGCCACCACGGCCTGTTCGATGTCCGCGCCAGAGAAACCATCGCTGGCCGCCGCCAGCGCCGGCAGCGCGAAATCGTCGGCATGGAGCGTGCGCCGGCCCAGGTGCAGCCGCAGCAGCTCTACCCGGGTGTTGGCAGCGGGCAGGTCGACGAAGAAGATCTCGTCGAAGCGGCCGGTGCGCAGCAG
>NZ_JBNBBE010000645.1:0-249 GCF_050031795.1 Stenotrophomonas sp. SrG | reverse complement strand
CGAGGCGGCCGTGGCCGAGTTCGCGACGCTGCGGGCCCATCATGCGGCCGGTCTCACCCACCGAGTACGGGGGGAAGTTGTAAGGGAACAGGAAGTTGTCCTTGTACTCACCGGACACGGCGTCGATCACCTGGCCGTCGCGGGCGGTACCCAGCGTGTTGGTCACGATGGCCTGGGTCTCACCACGGGTGAACAGCGAGGAGCCGTGCACGCGCGGCTGGAGGCCGGTCTTGACGGCGAGCGGGCGGA
>NZ_JBNBBE010000644.1:0-249 GCF_050031795.1 Stenotrophomonas sp. SrG | reverse complement strand
GTTCAGCACATCGCTCCAGATGGCGGCCACCTGTTCTCCGGTGAGTGCTTCCGGGCCCACCAGGTTGATTCGGGTCCGCGCTCGGTTGTCCGGCGCCTGTTCGCGGTTGAGCAGTTCGATGGCGGCAATCTCGGCGATGTCGCGGGGGTCGATCATCGCCAGCCCCTTGCTGCCAATCGGCATGGGGTACACACCATAGCCCTGCACCACGTCCTTGAGGGTGAGGTCGTTGTCGATGAAATAGGCCGG
>NZ_JBNBBE010000643.1:0-249 GCF_050031795.1 Stenotrophomonas sp. SrG | reverse complement strand
AATGTTGCCGACCGTCGCGCCATCGGCGACCACCAGGCGTTCTTCGGCCGTTGCCACGCCGACCGCGGCGAACGGGCAGCGCTCGCGCGCGCACAGCGCGGCGCACTCGGCCAGGCGCGCCTGCGGCACGCCGAGCACATAGCGCTCCTGCGATTCGTTGCACCACAGCTGCATCGGCGCCAGCGACGGGTCATCGGTGGGCACCTTGCCCAGGTCGATCACCCCGCCCACGCCGGAGTCGTGCAGCAG
>NZ_JBNBBE010000642.1:0-249 GCF_050031795.1 Stenotrophomonas sp. SrG | reverse complement strand
CTCGGTCGAAATCGGCGCGCTGACCCTTACCGACTTCGTCAAGCCGGCCGGCCTGCAGGCACGCGGTGAGAACCTGTTCCTGGAAACCACCGCCTCGGGCCCCGCACAGACCGGCAACCCCGGCCTGAACGGCCTGGGCAGCGTGGTGCAGGGTGCGCTGGAAGGCAGCAACGTCAACGTGGTCGACGAGCTGGTGTCGATGATCGAAACCCAGCGCGCCTACGAAATGAACGCCAAGGCGATCTCCAC
>NZ_JBNBBE010000641.1:0-250 GCF_050031795.1 Stenotrophomonas sp. SrG | reverse complement strand
CCGCCCCGATCCCGTCGAATGCAGCGGGCGCACGCGCCACGCGCTCGCCTCCCCCCCCCTCCCGCTAGCCACGCAGCCACCGCCGCAGCCGCTTCTCCACCAATGCCCCGTGCTGTCCGCCGCGTACCGCCGCCCCCGCACCCACCTCCCGCACCCCGCTCGCACCCCCCGCCAGGACCGGCCCCGGCGCCACTACCGCCAGGACGGGCGCAGGCCCCGGCGCAACCTGCCCACCACCCAGGGCGGCCCG
>NZ_JBNBBE010000640.1:0-250 GCF_050031795.1 Stenotrophomonas sp. SrG | reverse complement strand
CCCCCCCCACGCCGACCCCCCCGCGGCCCGCCCACCGCAACCCCATCGGCACAGCACCCACCCCCCCCCAAGACACCGGCGTTGCCCGGACCGAGCACGGACTGGAACAGGGACTGCGCGCGGCCGGGCAAGAGGGGGAGCGGGTCCGCCAGCGCCAGCACCTGGACACAGATGGCGGCGGAGCGCTGCGGGGGCCGCGCGCCGGGCGGCCCCGCTGCCCCGGCCGGGGGGGCGGGCAGCCGGCCCCCGA
>NZ_JBNBBE010000639.1:0-250 GCF_050031795.1 Stenotrophomonas sp. SrG | reverse complement strand
ATGAGTGAAAGCGATCACCACGTGGCCTCGCAGGTCACCCTGCGCATGGGCAAGAAACGCGTGGACTGGGAAAATTTCAACTACGACCAGGAACGCTATAACAAGGCAAGGGAGCGTATTGTCTCCGGGACTACCGACTTGCCAATGGAGCTGGTCTGAACTGTCAAGTCGCACCTCTCGCAGCACACGCGATCGCTCTTCCACAACTCCGCGCCTAAGTACCAGCACACCGGAGAGGCAGATCTCAGAG
>NZ_JBNBBE010000638.1:0-250 GCF_050031795.1 Stenotrophomonas sp. SrG | reverse complement strand
TGTCCGGCGAGGATGCGCTTCTCACCCTGTCGCTCGTTGTAGGTTCCCAGGCTGGCCAGGCTGGTCTCGCGAAGCAGGGGCGGCACGACCGAGTAGATGCCGGTTTCGTGCCGGTACAACGGCACGATGGCCTCTTCCGTCGGGCGTTATTGTGGCGTGGGATGCTCTGCGAATGGCCCGTGAAAGTAGGAGAGTTCGGTGGTCACGTTCGGCGGGAAGTCTTGGTGCGGCGGCTCGGCGTTCGGTGGCG
>NZ_JBNBBE010000637.1:0-250 GCF_050031795.1 Stenotrophomonas sp. SrG | reverse complement strand
TCGGAGCAGGCCGCCACGTCCTTGACCGTCACCCGCGCCGCCCGGATGTCGGAGAGCGGCGCAGACGCGAGCCGCTGTGTCTGCAGCTGCCGCCAGGGGCGGGAGATGTGCGTCGGGCGCCCGCGGCCCTCGGCCTCGCTGCCCTGCGCCGGCGGCGCGCGCGACCGCGCCGTCGTGACGGACGCGACAGCGCGTTCGGGCGCCCGCCGTGGGTCGTCCCCTGCACGTGCGCTGCGGCGGTGGGTCTCCG
>NZ_JBNBBE010000636.1:0-250 GCF_050031795.1 Stenotrophomonas sp. SrG | reverse complement strand
CGCCCCGCCCCGGGGGGGGGGGGGGGGGGGGGGGGGGGGGGGGGGGGGGGGGTGGGGGGGTCCCTCCCCCCCCCCCCCTCCACCCCCCCCACCCCGCCCCCCCCCCCCCCCCCCCCCCCCCCCCCCCCCCCCCCCCCCACCCCCACCCCGCCCCCCGGGTGGTTTCCCCCGCCCGGGGGTTCTCGGTTATGTGAATCCGCCCCCGCCCCCGGGGGCCGCGCCCCCCCCCGCGGCAGCGCCGGTGTACGAC
>NZ_JBNBBE010000635.1:0-250 GCF_050031795.1 Stenotrophomonas sp. SrG | reverse complement strand
ACGTTCGGCCGTACAACCAGGGCGACCAAGGTCAGCATCGCGGTAACTACTTATTGTGCCAACCGGAATGCGGTCAGCTTTCCATCAACGTTCTGCACCACCAGAATCCCATCGGCGACCACCGGCTGCGCCAGCAGGGCAGCGCCGCCACTCTGGGCGCGCGCGGCCCGGTCACCATGGGCGGGCCGCAACCAGTGCGGTGAGCCCTGGGAGTCACCCCCCACTCGGTCATCGCCGGGGGTGGCCGGGC
>NZ_JBNBBE010000634.1:0-250 GCF_050031795.1 Stenotrophomonas sp. SrG | reverse complement strand
TTGCTGTCCTGCGGCTTGCCCTGGTCCACCGGCAGGTAGGTCACCATCAGGTCTACGGGATTGCCGGGGTGGGTGCGGTGCTCGATGTAGGGGAGGGGGGCCGTAGGCTACGGCGCGGCGCGCGTTTCGAGAGTGGCGTACAAGTGCTGGTAGACCGGCGCCGGTAGCGAGAAGCCACGCAGCGCCGGGGGCGCCTGGTCTGACGGCACAAGAACTAAAGCCACCCCATAGGGCGCCGGGTGGAAATATC
>NZ_JBNBBE010000633.1:0-250 GCF_050031795.1 Stenotrophomonas sp. SrG | reverse complement strand
ATGAGCTAGTCATCAAAACGACGAATGGGCACGAAGCGCAGCGATCCTTCAGGAAAATCCAGGACACCCACGTCTCGGGTTGAGCCAGCTTCCGGGTGCCGCTCCAACAGTTCAACGGCTGCCTGAAGCGCAATGATGAAAGCCAGTTCCAGCGCCGTGCCGCCGTCGACGGCGGACAAATGGGCCGCCTCGTGGGCGTCCTGGCCCGCGCTCGGACACCCACGGGCGGGCTGCATGTCGCCCTGCGCGA
>NZ_JBNBBE010000632.1:0-250 GCF_050031795.1 Stenotrophomonas sp. SrG | reverse complement strand
TTGCTAAAACACTTTGCGAATCGACTTCACACGCGTAGTATTCCGCATCCTGCATCGTGGGGCCATAGCTCAGCTTGTAGAGCGCCTGCATGGCATGCATGAGGTCGGCGGTTCGATCCCGCCTGGCTCCACCACTTCTCCGGACATAGGCCGTACGACAGAAGCAAAATTAAAAGTTTCGTGCGTCCCCATAGTCAAGAGGCCTAGGACATAACACATAAACCGTGGCGACCGGGGTTCGAATACCCGA
>NZ_JBNBBE010000631.1:0-250 GCF_050031795.1 Stenotrophomonas sp. SrG | reverse complement strand
GCGTGGAGGTGGTGAACGGGGCGGCCGGGCGGCGCGTGCGCTCCTTGCTGGCCACGTCGGGGACGTGCCGGTTGCCCTGGGCGGCCTGCTGGATGCGCAGGCGCGCGGCCTCGGCGGTGTCGCCGTCGGTCTCGGTGAACTGCTCGAACTTCTGGCCGTCCAGCTTGATAAGGCGGGCATTGAACGGCTGCGAGGGGGGCGCGCAGGGGGCATCGATGCTCCAATATTCGCGGGCGATGAAGGCTTCGAT
>NZ_JBNBBE010000630.1:0-250 GCF_050031795.1 Stenotrophomonas sp. SrG | reverse complement strand
TCACCGAGCTGATGGCCGGCATGACGGTCGAGGAAAAAGTCGGCCAGCTGGTGCAGGGCGACATCGCCTGCATCACGCCGGATGACGTGCGCAGGTTTCGATTGGGCTCCATCCTTGCCGGCGGCAACTCCGATCCGGGCGGCCGCTATGACGCCAAGCCCGCCGAATGTCTGGCGCTGGCCGATGCATTCTACGAAGCCTCGATGTACACCGCGCAGGGCGGCAAGTCCATCCCGGTGCTGTTCGGCAT
>NZ_JBNBBE010000629.1:0-250 GCF_050031795.1 Stenotrophomonas sp. SrG | reverse complement strand
TGCCTGGCCGGCTGCGCCGGTGCGCCGATGCTGGTCATCAACGGCCATTACCACGAGCGCCAGACCGTCGAGCAAGTCGACGAGCTGCTGGACGGGTTGGAGTCAGACATGGCACATCATCACGCACCCCAGGGCCCGGTCGGTCCCGCACCGCTGCCGCACCAGGTGGTCTTCACCACCTTGCACTACGACACCCCGTGGTCGTGCGAGAACTACCTCAAGACCGGTGGCTATGCCGCCCTGCGCAAGA
>NZ_JBNBBE010000628.1:0-250 GCF_050031795.1 Stenotrophomonas sp. SrG | reverse complement strand
ACGCTGGCCACCGAGCTGCGGGCGTTGGCGGCGCCCTATGCGGTGTGGTTCGCGCCTGACCGGCCCTGGCTGGCCAGCCAGCTGGTCTTCACCGCCCCGCCGCTGCAGCTGGCGCTCGGCGTGGTCACGGGGCGGGGCAAGGCGATGTTCTGGGCCGGGGTGCTGGCGCTGTTCTGGTTAAGCCACGGCGTGATGAGTGCCTGGAGCCACCCGGAAACCGCGCACTTTGCCTGGCTGGAACTGCTGCTGG
>NZ_JBNBBE010000627.1:0-250 GCF_050031795.1 Stenotrophomonas sp. SrG | reverse complement strand
CAACGTGATCGGCGTGCTCAGCCTGCCCTTCCACCTGCTGGTCGCGGTCACCGGTGAGCTGCTGTGCCTGATGGTCCTGCAGATGGCCGCGCTGAACCCGCGGAGCTACGACGGCAAGCTGCTGGCGGCGCTGCCGGGGGCAACCGATACCGCGCCGATCCGCGCGCCCGCCAACGCGCCGGTGCGTGCCGGCAGCCTGGCGATGCTACATGCGCGGGCGATCGCGGTGGCCAATGACAAGGGCCAGGCC
>NZ_JBNBBE010000626.1:0-250 GCF_050031795.1 Stenotrophomonas sp. SrG | reverse complement strand
AAAGCTCTGCCACCAAGCCCGATCGAGCACCATGCCCCGCTGCTCCAGCGTTGCCAGCAACCCGCGCAGCTCCGGATTGCGTCCCGATGTCAACGGTACCTCCACCACAAAGCGCCCGCTGCGCACCAGCACATCGTGGGCATGCTGCAACGTTTCCGCCCAAGCGGAGGCGTCTTGCGACAAACGCGCAATGACCACGTCCACGGGTGGGCAGGTAGTGTGCCAGCGCGCCTTGTCCAGCCATTCCACG
>NZ_JBNBBE010000625.1:0-250 GCF_050031795.1 Stenotrophomonas sp. SrG | reverse complement strand
GTGCTGCGCGAAGTCAGTGGCGAGCGCCTGGGCCTGGCCCTGCGCGGCGCCGACATCTAGGTGCGCGACAAGATCACCCGCAACATGTCCCAGCGTGCCGCCGAAATCCTGCGTGAAGACATGGAAGCACGCGGTCCGGTGCGCCTGTCGGACGTGGACACCGCGCAGCGCGAGATCCTGGCCATCGGCAAGCGCATGGCCGAGGAAGGCACCGTCACCCGCGGCGGCAACGCGGAGGCGGTGCTGTGAA
>NZ_JBNBBE010000624.1:0-250 GCF_050031795.1 Stenotrophomonas sp. SrG | reverse complement strand
ATGCGGGAGATGCGGCCTGCAGAATCAACGGCTACTAGAAGAAATCCGATCTCGTGACCGAAGTCGCAGGTAAAGTCGACCCGGGCCCGTGCACGCGCATCGCCAAGACCTTCCAGCGCAAGCAGACGGGTAACCGTGTGGTAACCCACGAAGTACTTTTTCAGATAGTCACGCACCCCGGCGTGCTGGTTGAAGGTGCATCCGGTGGACGGGTCATCGATCACTGCTGTCTTGCTGAACAACGCCAGGG
>NZ_JBNBBE010000623.1:0-250 GCF_050031795.1 Stenotrophomonas sp. SrG | reverse complement strand
CGTGGGTGACACCTGGCATGCACCGTTCGTGGCAGACTCGGGCGTGCAGCCCATCGGTGGAGAGCAGCGAGATGACCACGGTACGACAGCTGTTGGAAGGCAAGGCCCCTGAGGTGTTCGCGGTAGGCCCGGAATCGGCGGTGATCGACGCGATCCGGTTGATGGCCGACAAGGGCAGCGGCGCGGTTTTGGTGATGGACGGCCGCAGCCTGGTCGGCATCCTGTCCGAACGCGATTACGCACGCAAGAT
>NZ_JBNBBE010000622.1:0-250 GCF_050031795.1 Stenotrophomonas sp. SrG | reverse complement strand
TGTTCTAACGGGCTCCCCACGCCCGGCGTGCTTACCACCCGGATGCTGCCCTGGGCGCCTTCGATGATGCGCTTGCAGGAGATCAGGCCCAGCCCCGTGCCGATGACCTTGGTGGTGAAGAACGGGTTGAACAGGTGCGCCAGCACCTCGGCGCTCATGCCCACGCCCTCGACGGTCACCGAGATGTGCAGCCAGTCCTGGCCATGCCCATCCGAGGCGGCCGCCGCGCGCAGGGACAAGCGCCCGCCAG
>NZ_JBNBBE010000621.1:0-250 GCF_050031795.1 Stenotrophomonas sp. SrG | reverse complement strand
TTCCAGAAGGTTCGCTTGGCAGAAGATGGCTGGAATTCCCGCGATGCCGACAAAGTGGCGCTTGCATATTCGCTCGACACCCAGTGGCGACACCGCGCCGAGTTCACCAACGGCCGCGAGGAAGCCCGGCAGTTTCTTGCCCGAAAGTGGAAGAAAGAGCTTGAGTCCCGGCTGATCAAGGAGTTGTGGGCATTCACCGGCAACCGCATCGCGGTGCGCTACGCCTAGGACTGGCGCGACGACTCTGGAG
>NZ_JBNBBE010000620.1:0-250 GCF_050031795.1 Stenotrophomonas sp. SrG | reverse complement strand
GCGACCCCGGCCTCGATCACTGCCAGCGCGCACGGCGGGGTGCGCCCGTGATGGGCGCAGGGGTCCAGGGGCACGTAGGCGGTGGCACCGCGCGCCTCCTCGCCGGCCGGGCGCAGCGCGAACACTTCGGCGTGCGGGCCACCGGTGCGCTGGTGCCAGCCCTCGCCGACCACCCGGGCGCCGTGCGCGATGACGCAGCCGACCATCGGGTTGGGCCGGGCGGGGTACAGGCCGCGTTCGGCCAGGCGCA
>NZ_JBNBBE010000619.1:0-250 GCF_050031795.1 Stenotrophomonas sp. SrG | reverse complement strand
AGCTCAACCTGGAACTCCACGAGGTCTACGACAACGTCAAGGATTACCAGCAGCGCAACGGCGTGGCCGTCGGCGTGGCCGACCTGATGATGACCGTGCCCAACCGCAGCCTGCGCCTGCTCAGCCGCGAGGAGCTGCGCCAGTTCGGCCTGGACGGCACCAATGCGGTGCAGGACGACCGGGAGCGGATCACGCCGATGCGCGAGTGCGGCGACGATTTCGTGCGCCGCAAGGACGCGTTCCGGGTCGC
>NZ_JBNBBE010000618.1:0-250 GCF_050031795.1 Stenotrophomonas sp. SrG | reverse complement strand
TGCGCGGCGGCAAGCAGGTTGCGCGCGCGGGCGTAGTAGCCCAAGCCGGCCCACGGCGCCCTCACCGCGTCGTTGCTGGCGGCGGCGAGGTCGGGCAGGGTGGGGAACACGGCAAGAAACTTCAGGAAGGACGGAATGACCGTGGCGACCTGGGTCTGCTGCAGCATGATTTCCGACAACCACACCCGGTACGGCGTGCGCGGAGGCTGCCAGGGCAGGTCAGGCCGGCCATGGCCGTCGAACCACGGCA
>NZ_JBNBBE010000617.1:0-250 GCF_050031795.1 Stenotrophomonas sp. SrG | reverse complement strand
AAGGTCCCCGCGTAGTTGCGGATCATCCACGGCCTGTGCCGCTCCACACGTCTGCGGCGGATTGCACTCCTGGCCAACAGCGCCGTGGTCAACCACGCCAGGGCGGTACCGGCACAACCAATCTTGATGGAATGCGGAGCCGGGGTGGTGGCGATCAATCCGGCCGCTGCTGCGCTGGCCGTGAGGCCTCCACCGAAGTAGAGATACCCAACCCGCCGATGCAGTGCGGGCCGCTCCCACCACCAGCGTG
>NZ_JBNBBE010000616.1:0-250 GCF_050031795.1 Stenotrophomonas sp. SrG | reverse complement strand
CGGCTGCAGGGTAAGTTCGTAACGCTGGGCCACGCGGAACAGCTTGATCAGCACGTCGGCCAGCGAGATCTGCGACAGCGGGCGGGTGAAGTACGGTTCGCATACCGAACGCGCGGCGGCTTCGAGTTCAGCGATGCGCACGTTGTTGGGCATCCAGCCGGCTTCGACATGGAGCTCGGCCATGCGCCGGTAATCCTTGTAGAAGATGGCCATGAAGTTTTCGGCCAGGTAGTACTGATCTTCCTCGGAA
>NZ_JBNBBE010000615.1:0-250 GCF_050031795.1 Stenotrophomonas sp. SrG | reverse complement strand
TGCAGGCCCTGCGCGATGCGAAGAACTACGTGGCCAGCTATGACTCCCGCCAGGACCAGAGCACCTCGGCCCGCGGCGCCCCCAGCTCCCGCACCATGCTGGTGGCCCGGTTCCGCCAGGACGACGTGGACGGGCTGATGTCCGCGCTGGGCCTGCCGCTGTGGCCGCAGCCGCGGCCCAAGCCGGTGGTCTGGCTGGCCATCGATGACGGGGCCGGCCCGCGGTTGGTCACGGTGCAGCAGGCCAATGC
>NZ_JBNBBE010000614.1:0-250 GCF_050031795.1 Stenotrophomonas sp. SrG | reverse complement strand
CCTGCGCGAGGGCGGCATGCCGCTGGCCGATGCGGTACGCGAAGGCGCGCTGGGTCGGCTGCGTCGGGTGCTGATGACCGCACTGGTGGCCTCGCTCGGCTTCGTGCCGATGGCCTTCAACGTCGGCGCCGGGGCCGAAGTCCAGCGCCCGCTGGCCACGGTGGTGATCGGCGGCATCGTCTCCTCCACGCTGCACACCCTGCTGGTGCTGCCAGTGCTGGACCGCTGGCTGCACCGCAGGCAGTAGCGA
>NZ_JBNBBE010000613.1:0-251 GCF_050031795.1 Stenotrophomonas sp. SrG | reverse complement strand
TGCATAGCGCCGCGGCGGGGGTGGCGCGGGCGCTGGCGGCGCCGGGCCCGGTCTCCGCGGGTGCCGGGGCGCGGGCGGGGCGCGGGACCGGCCGGGCGGCGGGCGGGCGGGCGGCGCGGGCGGCCGGGGGGGGGGGGGTGGGGTTGGGGGGGGCGCCCGGGCGCCGGCCGGGCCAAACCCAGAGCGGGTCACCGGGGGGCCCCACCCGGCGGGTGGGCAAGAACCCGCACCGGGGGCCAGAGGCCGGGCGC
>NZ_JBNBBE010000612.1:0-251 GCF_050031795.1 Stenotrophomonas sp. SrG | reverse complement strand
CGTGAGGGACGGGCAGCCGTCGCTGACCGTGACCCTGCGCCCCGGCCTGTCCACCGTTCTCGGCTGGCGGCGGGCGGGGACGCGGCGCGGCAGCGCCGCGGGCGCCACCACGCCGGCGCCGCTGGCCGCGGTGCCGGGCGCGGCCGGCGCGCCGCGTCGCGGCGGCCAGCAGGACACGTGGGACTCCAGCGGGGAGGCCCGTCACCACTGGCCCTGGCACGGCCGGCTGGGCGGGGGCGAGGCCGGTCCCG
>NZ_JBNBBE010000611.1:0-251 GCF_050031795.1 Stenotrophomonas sp. SrG | reverse complement strand
CGGCAAGGCCCGCCCCACGGGCCGGACGGCGGGGGTCACCGCTTCGGGCTAAAATTGGCGCCATCCCATTTCATCTGTGCTTGTACCCGACGGAACGGGCGCAGGGTTGCGCCTTCGGAGAGCTCAGGTCCTCGCAAGACAACTACACCAGGAACAAAGTCAGCAAGGTGGTCCCGCCCAAGCGGCAGATCATCAAGGACAGCTCGCTGTCGTTCTTCCCGGGTGCCAAGATCGGCCTGCTGGGCCTGAAA
>NZ_JBNBBE010000610.1:0-251 GCF_050031795.1 Stenotrophomonas sp. SrG | reverse complement strand
ATATAGACCAAGTGAAGATGCGATTGCTGGTAAAATAATTGCAAACGGTGTATCAATTAATCCAATCCATGAAACGATAATATAGTTTGGTGTTGCAGTTACTTGAGGTGCACACATTAAGGAGTACACAACAAGCATGAAAATGATTTTACTACCTGGGAATTTATACTTAGCAAGTGGGTAAGCACACATACTTGCAATTAAGACGTGTCCTGCAGTTCCTGCTACAGTTACAAAAATCGTATTAAAGA
>NZ_JBNBBE010000609.1:0-251 GCF_050031795.1 Stenotrophomonas sp. SrG | reverse complement strand
GTGCAGGCCGGCCGCAGCCGGTTCACCCTGGCAACGCTGCCGGCCCACGACTTCCCGGCTGTGGCCGAAGTGGAAGCCACCGCGCGCGTGGCGATCGGCGAAGCCACCCTGCAGGAGCTGATCGACCGCACCGCGTTCGCGCTGGCCCAGCAGGACGTTCGCTACTCCCTCACCGGCCTCCTGTTCGACCTGCGCGGCGATGATCTGCGCACCGTTGCCACCGACGGCCACCGCCTTGCGCTGTGCGAAAA
>NZ_JBNBBE010000608.1:0-251 GCF_050031795.1 Stenotrophomonas sp. SrG | reverse complement strand
CGCGGGTACCTCCCGGGCGGCGGCCAGCAGGGGAACCAGGACAAGCCCCGCCAGTATCAGTCGGGCTGCGGCGGAACGGGCAAGAAGCGGCATCGGAAACTTCCAGCGGAACGGGGCTGGCGGCGATACGCCGCCCACCCGATCCTAACCGCCGCCACCCCCCTCCGCTATGCCCCATTGGTCAGCCCACCATGCGCATGGTGGCCGCGACGACCAAGGGTCGTCGCCTACCGCGCCGCATGGAGCCATGA
>NZ_JBNBBE010000607.1:0-251 GCF_050031795.1 Stenotrophomonas sp. SrG | reverse complement strand
CCGGTGCGTTGGCGGCTGCGCTTGAGGCGGTGGGGCAGCTGCTGGGTCGTCCGGTTCTGGTGGCCCCGGCCGTCGCCGCCCTGCGCGTTTGATGATGCGCGGTCACGACCAACGGTCGTGACCTACCGGGCGAAGCAGATCCGGTAGGTAACGACCGTTTGTCGGTACGCGCGTCAAAAGCGCAACAGCGTGGCCACGAAAACCCACTTGACGATTTTCCAGAACGCGTCCAGGTAACGGCCCCGGTCGGT
>NZ_JBNBBE010000606.1:0-251 GCF_050031795.1 Stenotrophomonas sp. SrG | reverse complement strand
ATGTACTCGCCTGGGGGCTGGCCGGCCGGGTGAACACCAGGGCCTGCCTGCACGAAGGCACGGGCTACGCGGTGCGCTTCGAGAACTTCCGCGACCGCATCACCCTGCCGCGCGGCACGCGCGATGCCGCGCTGACCGCGCAGGCCGAACATTTCGCCCGCTGGCTGGAACGCCAGGTCACCGAAGCCCCCTTGGACTGGGTCAAATTCTACCCCTTCTGGGATCAGGCATCGCATGGAACGAAATGCAGG
>NZ_JBNBBE010000605.1:0-251 GCF_050031795.1 Stenotrophomonas sp. SrG | reverse complement strand
GCTCAATATTGATGCGCATGTGGCGTCGATGGCGGACTCTGGTGAGCGGGCGGTGGCCGGCGTCACGAGTGGTGTCATCGGTCTCGGCGAGATGGTTACGTGGAGAGCGCGCCACTTCGGCATTTGGTTCACGATGACGTCTCGGATCTCCGAACTGGATGCGCCGCGTCGGTTCGTCGATGAGCAGGTTCATGGTCCGTTTCGTGTGTTTCGTTACGAGCACCTGTTCGCCGAGGTCGGTGGCCGTACCC
>NZ_JBNBBE010000604.1:0-251 GCF_050031795.1 Stenotrophomonas sp. SrG | reverse complement strand
ACCTCGGCGTGCACGTCGGGAACCGCCCGACCGCGGCCTCGCTGTGCGTCCCCGACATCGCCGCTCTGGCCGCGGTGCTGTCCGTCATCGCGGGCGAGCGGGCCGCCGAGCGGGAATAGACTTCCCACCATGCCCCAGCCTGACAACTCCATCGACATCAAGCCGCGCAGCCGCGTGGTGACAGACGGCATCGAAGCGACGACTTCGCGCGGAATGCTCCGCGCGGTCGGCATGGGCGACGAGGACTGGGA